>JAYUZR010000038.1:0-28028 GCA_043751595.1 Candidatus Berkelbacteria bacterium | reverse complement strand
TATCTTGTGATCTTTATTCCCTGTGGCCGCAGTAGAAATAATCGTTTTCGAGGTTTTAGTATCGCTTACAATCAGGCTACCTCCCTTAGTGGAAAGTCTATCGATCGATCCACTTAAGCGGATACCATCAATCTGAGCTTGGCTTGGTCGATACTCCAGCCTATCGTTTGGTCGCTCTTCTTTTCCTTTATGTTCGTAGTACCTGGAAAACTCTTTGGGAAGGCGCTCGGCCAGGGCTGCTCGATCTACTGCAGGCAGCGGTAACTTTTCTACCTGATCAAGCGCATGCTGAATAAAGTACTCTAGTGCAGGTTGCGTTCCTTGTGCTTTTTGCAACCAATACCACCGAAGGCTCTCGTGCACCAAGGTTCCATACAAGCTAGCTTCAGTTTGGGGTTCGGGCAGGTTAAGGAGATAGCGTTGCAAAAACTTCTGTGGCCCACCGTGGGTGAGATTAAAGAAGGTGATCAGCATAGTGGCGCTTAGCTGCAGATTTTCAACCTTGGGGGCAAGAAGTTCCTGCTCGCTTCTAGAAAGCGGCAGAGTAAATGGCAAAGTGGCTTGAGCAATCAGCTGAGTAAGTGTTTGCTCGCTATCAGCTTGGTGGATAACGGTTTCTTGCAACTGATTCTGCACTATCGGACTATAGGGTAGGCGCTCGCGCAGCGTGGCGTCTTTTTCGTGCCAAGAAATAATCAATTCCTGTTTGGCCCGAGTAATAGCAACGAAAAGTAGGCGTAGGGCATCGTCGGGATGATCAGAGGGAAGAAGTCCGAGCAGGGTTCGCGGCAAGATAACCCGCTGTCCGCGACTAGCTGCTCCCCATACTTCTTGGGTGCACGAAGGAATGAAGACCGTATGAAACTCGAGTCCCTTGGCTTTGTGGGCGGTAAGAAGCTGCACTCCGTGGGCAAAACGCGGGCTAGTGGTAGTAAGATTTTGCTCTCGCTTAAGGAGTTGCTTAAATAGGTCTGATAATTCCTGCCCAGTTACAAGCCGGTTAGGAAAATGAGCTTCAGTAATAGTGAGGAGTTGCTCGAGCGAGCTAATGGCGTCAATTACCTGCTGTGCTTGGTGGCTGCGGGCCTCAGGTCCGATGGTATGAGTAAAGGCCGGCGAGCCTTCACTGAGCAGGTGGGCAATCCAGTTTCGCTGTGGAATGAGTAGGCTCAGACTGGCGGAATCGGTTAACCAAGAAATAACGGTGCTAATGGAAGGATCGGCGGTGAGAGCGTGGGTGATCCAATCGGTTTCAGCTGGCTTAGTGGTAATGAACTTCCAAAGAACTTGGCGATCGAGGGCGAAGAGCGGAAGTTGCAAGATGCTCACCACCTGCTGATTGGCGCTGCTAACTTCCCCTTTGGCAAAGCTTAAGCAGAAACTGGTAATCTGCATCAACTGAGCTACGGCTGGGTTGGTGAGTACCTGTTGTTCGCGCTCGTAGGAAACGGGAATGGAAGCCGCCTGGAGGGCGGCGGTAACCTCTTGCAGCTGACGATGGGTACGGCAAATGACAGCAATTTCCTCAGCTGGGGTTCCGGCAGCAATCCGCTCCCCTACTTCTTGTGCCAGCCACTGGTGCTCGCCACTGGCAAACGAATGCTGGTGATACGAAATAGTGCCGACTCCACTTAGGGCGCTACGCAGCGGCTTAGCGATTTCAGGGTTTAAGGTGGTAATGCGTCTTCCGGCAAGCTCGATTACCTGTTTTGCTACATCTAAAACCTCTTGCTTAGAGCGATAGGTTTCGGTCAGAACAATGGTAGTTACCTCGCGGTAGAGTGAAGTAAATTGCAAGATATTTTCCACCTCGGCCCCTTGGAAGCGGTAAATAGACTGGTCATCATCACCTACTGCTAAAATGTTAGGCCGGCCTTCGTGAATGGGGTGATCAGTTAAGTGTTGCAGGAGTTGCATCTGCACAGGATTGGTATCCTGGAACTCATCGACGTGCACATACAGGAACTGCTCTTGTAGCTCGCTTTTTACACCTTCATGTAGGTTAAGCGCATGGGTAACGCTTAGGAGTAGGTCGGTAAAGTCTGAGGCATCGTGAGTGGTCAGCTGTTTTTGGTAACTAGCGTATACCTGGCTCAGTTGTTGTAATTTCTCGAGCGCTTCAAAGGCGGAAAGGCTGGTGGCGCCTTGCTCATCTTTGGTTGTGTGCTTGGTTTTCCACTCCCGTAATGGCGCGGTGCTGCCATCTTGAGCCAGCTCACAGTAACTAGCTAATTCTTCTACCATTTCCTGCGAAAGATAATGAGTAACTCCCGAGAGTGCCTCCAATAAGGATCCCGCCATTTTGGCGGAGATTCTCTCTCCCAGCGGCCCCGCCAAGTGCTTTTGCTCTTCGGTAATAGCTGCTTGGTAGTGAGTAAGGTGCTCGTGGAACTCTTCGGGTGTAAGACCTGCTTTTTTAATCGTCTCAATGCTTTTTAAGATGGATGATGCGTATACAAAGGCGCCTTCTCCTCCCCTGCTTCTTAGAATAGATGAGCCAGGTAATGCTTGAATGGCTTGCTCGATAAAACTGAGCTGTAAAAGCTCATCGATTGGCTGCTTGGTAACCCCTTTAGAAAGCTGATCGGGAAAGCGGTGCAGAATAGTAGCCGCAAAGCCGTGGAAGGTATGAATATGTACCTCGTGCGCAGCTTGGCCTATCAGGGCGGTAAGGCGTTGGCGCATGGCGTAGGCGGCCGAATCGGTAAAGGTAAGACAGAGGATAGACGAGGCCGGAGTATCGGTGTTTTTGAGGATATGTGCCACGCGTACTCCAATGAGCTCGGTTTTACCCGTGCCAGGGCCAGCAATTACTAAAACAGGGCCCTCAAGGATATCTACCGCTTGGCGCTGGGCTGCATTTAGCTTGGCATAGCGCGTTTCGTACTCGGAACTACTCATGCGTGCCCTCGGTGCTATGGAGATTGGTGATGGTTTGCTCAAACTGAGAGATATTGGCAAACGATTGCCAAACCGAGGTAAAGCGCAGGTACGCTACCTCGTCGGTGGCGCGGAGTACGGCTTGAACAAACTCGCCGATTTGACTGGTTTGCACCTGGTCTTTACCAAGATCGTAGACATTACCTACTACTTGATCAGTGAGTTGATCGATTGTGGCGGAAGAAATGGGGCGATTCTTGCAAGAAATAGAGATACCCTTGCGAATTTTTTCGTCATCAAACCGTTCTACATCTCCTCCCCGCTTTACCACCGTAATTTGGGGAAGCTCGACGCGCTCGTAGGTGGTAAAGCGGTATTTGCAGCCCACACAGGTACGGCGACGACGGACACCATCGCTGCTATCGCGGGAATCGATTACTTGGGTCTCAGCACTACATTTAGGGCAAATCATAGTTGCACCATACCACCCGTGGTAGTTTCGTCTATATAGGGTGGGTCAATAGTAAAACTATCCGCTACTAGAGCGGATAGTTTTGAGAGAAGCTACTTAAGCTTGCGGCGGATGAAGGTGGGAACATCGAGTTCCTGATCATCCTGCTGCGGAGGCTGTTGCTGAGGATTGGGATCGTAGCTAGGAGCGTAGGTTGGAGGAGCTTGGCGGCTAGGCATTTGCTGCGGAGGCTGTTGCTGGAAGCCAAACTGAGGCTCTTGCATTTGTGGCTGCTGCATTTGCTGTGGCACCATTTCCTGCGAAGGACGATTGCTGATCGGCGTATGCTGCGAGTTGACCACTCCAAAGCGGCGGTCGCGGCGGCCGGCATCGCCTTCGAAGCCGGTGGCGATAACGGTAATCTTAACCTCGCCTTGCATGGCCTCGTCGATGATGGCACCGAAGATGATATTGGCATCTGGGTCGGCGGCTTCGGTAATAGCCTTAGCAGCTTCGTCGATCTCGTACATACCGAGATCGGTACCGCCGGTAATATTGAAGAGAATTCCCTTGGCGCCATCAATTGAAAGCTCGAGAAGCGGGCTTTCAATAGCGCTGCGAGCGGCTTCTAGGGCGCGGTTATCACCAGAGCCACGGCCAATACCCATAAGGGCTGATCCAGCATCCTGCATGATGGCCTTAACGTCGGCAAAGTCTACATTGATGATACCGTGCAGGGTAATAAGATCGGAGATACCCTGTACGCCTTGGCGAAGAACATCGTCTACTACGCCGAAGGCATCGAAGAGGCTGGTCTTTTTATCGATGACCTGAAGAAGGCGATCGTTAGGAATGGTGATAAGAGTATCAACCTTTTCTTTAAGCTCTTGCGTGCCAAGCTCGGCTACCTTACGACGGCGCTGACCCTCGAATGAGAATGGCTTGGTAACTACACCCACAGTAAGAGCACCAAGCTCTTTAGCGATGGAAGCCACAAAGGGAGAGGCACCAGTACCGGTACCACCACCCATTCCGCAGGTAACAAAGACCATGTCGGAGCCCTTAAGGGTCTCGTAGATTTCTTCTTTGCTTTCTTCAGCGGAGCGAAGACCGATCTCTGGATCGGCACCAGAGCCGAGGCCGCGAGTGGTATCTTTACCGATTTGGATCTTAAGCGAGGCGTCGTTGTTGGAGAGTGCCTGAGCATCAGTGTTAAGCGCAACAAACTCTACACCGCGCATCTTGGCGTTGATCATTCGTTGAACGGTATTGCATCCACCACCACCAACACCAACTACGCGGATAACTGCAAAGTTCTCTGCGTTAGCGGGGTTAGCGTAACTGGAGCCGTAGGCTGCAGACCGGGAAAGCGAGCGGGTGCTCATGGGCTTAAGGGAAGAGGTGTTTAATGAAACCGCTGGCCTTGCTATACGCGCTGCCTAACTGATTGGAAATGCCCTTTCCAGAGTTGGAGCGGCGCTGAGGGTTAGGGGCTTCTAGACCCCATAACATTAGGCCGATGCTGGCAGCATAGAGAGGGTCTTGTATGTTGTCAACCATACCAGCTAGAGAATGAGTAACTTGGCCGACTTGCGCTGGTAGACGCATGGTTTGCTTGGTGAGATCGATGATTCCGGTTTGCTTTGCTCCCCCACCTGTAAGAACCAGGCCTGCTGGGAGCATACCATCGCGACCAATCTTACGAAGCTCGTCTCGGACCATTACTAAGATTTCGTTCATACGTGCCTCAATAATTTGAGCGACGTAATGGCGATTAGCGGTGCCAGATTCGTTAGGATCGAGTTTGTGCAGATCAATTTCTTCGTCTTCGTCTACTTGATCTGGAAGTGCAACTCCGTACTTAATTTTGAGTAGCTCGGCGGTATCGATAGAGGTACGCATGCCGATAGCGATATCGTTGGTAATGTGACTTGCACCAACTGGAAGCACGCCGGCGTGTAATACATCTCCTTCTTCAAAGACAGAAAAAGTGGTGGTTGCCCCACCAATATCGATTAAGCAAACACCAATTTCTTTTTGGCGCTTGGAGAGAACGGACTTAGCTGTGGCAAGCGGTGTAAAGACGAGATCGGTTACCTCTACCCCACCCTGACTTAGGCACTTGGTAAGATTCTTAACCGCAGCAGCGGCACTGCTAATAACCTGCGCTTCTACCTCGAGGCGGATGCCGCTCATGCCGATAGGATCTTTGACGCCCTCGTGGCCATCAACCACAAAATTACGAGGAATCATGTGAAGGATTTCTCGGTTGGCGGGAACACTGACGGCTTTGGCGGAATCGAGTACACGAACGACGTCGTTCTCGCTAATTTCACCGTCTTGGCGGGCAATGGCGATTACTCCTTTGGAGCTAGTAGTCTGCATCTGAACTCCGCCGATATTGATAACGGCCTCGGTAACCGGGATGCCGCTCATGCGCTCTGCTTCTTCAAGGGAAGCCGCAATGGAAGAAACGGTTTCTTCAATATCGGTAACCACACCCTTGCGAACTCCGGTAGATGGAGCAAACCCAACGCCGATAATATCGACTCCGTGTTCTGTAGCTTGACCAATAGTGGTAGCAACTTTGGTGCTGCCCACGTCGATTCCAACGGCGATATGCTTCTGATTCATGTGGCCAGTATACGCGAGATTATGGTGAACCGACTAGGGGGTTAGGCGTTTGATTAACTCGGGAAGTACTAGGACAATACCAATGCTGAGGGCGGCTAAGGAGCTTACCAGAACAGCGCCAGCCATAGCATCCTTAATAAACCTGACAGCATCGTGCTCTTCGGGGTGGATATGATCAAGAAGTTTTTCGATGGCCGTATTGATTACTTCGGTGGTAATAACGGCGCCAATGGCAAAGATGATGAGGGCGCTGGCCTCTTTGTTAAGATCGAGCCAGGCGATGAGAGCTACAGCAATGAGGGCTACCAGGGTATGGATGCGCATTGAGCGCTCGGTAATAAAGACCTCGCCTACTCCGCGCAGGGCGTGGCGGAAACTTCTAATAAGGGTAGGTTTTTTTCGGCTCATAAGCTTATTGTGCCTGATTTTCGGTGACAATTCCAACTATTGAAGGCTCACCAAGCTCGGCCACGATTGGACGCTCGAGAGCTAGCCAACTTTCAAGATCGGTTTCGTGATCAAATCCATAAAGATGAAGAAGTCCGTGGAGAACTAATTCGGCAAGCGACTCCTTATAGATCTCGGCTTTTTCGGGACAAATAATAATAGTGCCTAGAAGGACTTCATCTTGTGTTTCTTTGGCGGCTAACCTACTAAGAGCGGTACTGGTAGGAAAGCTCAGGACATCGGTAGCTTCATCGAGGCCTCGATGCTCTTTATTAAGAGCCTGAATCTCTTCGCGGGTGACTAAGTTCACTTCGGCTAATTCAAGAACGCCCCCGTAGGAGAGGCGCTTGGCGACCGAATCGGTAATCTTGGCGCACAGCTCGCTGCCGACTAGAGTAAGGTCTTGCTCGGAAATACTTAGCTTAAGACTCATTCTGGACGGCAGTAATAGCCTCGGCGGCTAGGCGACCATCTACGGTATTACCAAAATGGGCTTTGGTCAGACGAATGAGGATGCCAGTATCAGTTTTGGCGGCAGCGCCCTGGACGAGAAGCTCGCGAACATACTGAGCGACCACGGCAAGCTTTGGAGCGGCAGGAAGAAGGACTTCCAAGAGCTTGCCCTCGGCTTGCTCGGCTTCGGCTCGGGTAGTCTCCCCTGCTTTTTCGTACATAGCAGCAGCTTCGGTGCGCTTTTTAAGCTCGCGACGGACAATTTGAAGCTCTTCGTCTTCGGTGAGCTCGCCAGTTTTGGCAATAGAAGCATTATGAAGCTCGGATTTGAGCATTCTATACGTAGAAGAGGCGACTTGGTCTCGGCCAAGCATCGCCTCTTTGATCAGCTGTGGAAGCTGATTAGAAATCATTTCTGGGACTTAGTACCACTGACGATCGCGGCGAAGAGATTCGCGGCGAAGGGCGCTTTGCTAGATAGCGAAGCGGTTGAGTGGCTTGTGGAACTCGCGGTTTTCGCGAATATCTTGCAGGAAGTTTAGACCCTGAACGATACGGTTGAAGCGGCGAAGGACCTGCTGATTGGTCTCTTTTTCTTTACGTGAAGCAAGCATGCGAAAAGATAACTAGATAAAAGGTGTGACGTATCGCTTGTACCTGATACCAGGCACAAAAACAAGTGGTACAGCGGGATTATACTGTGTCCCAGTCCTTAAGGGAAGTACCCCCTAGGAGGTGAAAATGCAGGTGTGGAACCGATTGTCCGCCATCATGCCCATTATTGGTGATAATTCGGTAGCCAGACTCGGCAATTCCTCTTTCTTTTGCCAGCTGGTAAAGGCTAGAGAAAAGCTCGTGCAAAAGTACGGCTGTATCTGGTGCTTCCACTAGCTCTCCTACTGTTACGTAGGGGTGCTTTGGAATAGCTAAGTAGTGAATTGGCGCCTTTGGTTCGATATTCTCGATAACAATCACTTGCTCACTCTCGTAGAGAATGGTTGCTGGTAGCTCTCGGTTGATAATGCGGGTGAAAACGGAGGTTTCGGTGTTCATATGTAATAAGTTTAGTTGGAATATCCCTGGCCTACCATATCGCAGGGGTCAGGGTATTCGAGGCTTTGCGACTGATTCCTGGCGGTATTTACTTTCACCGCAGCCCCACTCACTTCGCATAATCTGTGAAGTGAGTGGGGCGAGGCTCATTGACATGTCACCCTCTGAAAGCTATTATCGACCCCGTTATGGTTCTAACTCGCATTGCGCGAGGGGCACGCAGGACCTCAATTCTACTCCGGTATAACCTCCGGTTAACAGCGGCACGAGCTTTTCAAGCCCGTCCTTCTTTTGGCCTAAATCCTTACCGTCTCCGTCCGCTACTCACAGTGGGTGCTAGTTTCGCTTTGGCGGCTGGCCCCTTCGCCTTACCGGCGCTGGCAGCGGCGCCTAGTAGTGCTCAAGTAGCGGGCGAAGACTCGTTACGCCCCGCCGTGTACGGCCTGCCAGTGGCAGATTCCTTACCCGGCATTGCACCAAGTGAAAGCATTCAGCGCTCGCTGAATCAAGTTAATGTGGGAAAAAGCAAAGAAACCGAAGAGCAAGAATATCTTGCCTACCTCCGCGAAGAACAAGCTCGCAAAGAGCGTGAGATTCTGGCTCAACAGCAAAAACTAGAACAAGAACGTCAGGCAAAAGTGAAGCAAGAGGCGCTTGCTCAGGCTGCGGCTAAAGCGGCTCAGGCCGGAGCTAGCTCTCAGTCTGCTATAGAGGCTATTTCTTACTGGTCTCCTGTGTACGGAGTAAGTACCGAGCGCATGATTGGCCTTGCTATGTGCGAAAGTAGCCTACGCCCCGAAGCTATTAACCCTAGTTACTACGCAGGCGGCGGAAACCCAAGTGGTATCTTCCAGTTCTTGCCAGGTACCTTTTACGCCAATGCCGCTCGTGCTGGTGTGGCTAATCCTGATATCTGGAATGTGAATCAACAAGCGCAGGTGGCAGCCTACATGATCAGTATCGGTCAGGCTCGCCAGTGGGCATGTATTTACTAAGGCTTGCCAAGGTATAAAACCAGTCGCAAAGCCTCCAATGGTTTTATACCTTGGCAAGATACAAGAATACCACCACGGCATGACTAATCTTGTTCGCTAGGGTCAGCTCATTCAAGTCTAGGTATGTGGTCATAGTAGTGTCTCTTATAAGAAAACACCGCCCGGGGCGGTGTTTTCTTGTCGTAAGCTTTTACTCTGCAGGATCATTGGAGACTTTGCGACTGATCCTGCAGAGTAAAGCGCTAATAGGTGGTGGCCGTCTCCGCATGTACCACTTCTACCCAGGTAGTACCCCGGGCTAGAGCGATCTCATTCCCAGAACTATCGTAGTAGCGGGTGCGATCATTGCCGCTTTGGCGCCAGGTTCCTTTGATGGCAACGCCGTTTCTAATGACGACTACAGCTCCAGAGGCATCGCGGGTGGTAAAGATAAACCCGTTTTCACCGATTTTGGTAGTAGTAGATTGCTTGGCTACTGTTTGCAGAACAATGTTAGTTGTGCGAATCTGTTCACCATTATTTGCATCACGGTGAGCGGTACCGGCCATCGTGCGTAGGTAGCTATTACTGGCTTTATCGTAGTTCCAGCTTACAGCGTAGAGGCTATCAGAGAAGTTGACGGTAACTACCTGAGAAGCAGGGAGATCGGTTGGAACACTATCTTGGTAGCGTAGCGTGGCAAAGTTTGCCTGCTTACTAATCTTGAGGCGATCCGTGGCATAGTTCCAGAGAAGATCGGTGCGGCTAAATAAAGTATGCTCGCTGGCAACACCGCGGGAAGTATCTCTAAAGAAGATAGGATTCCCAATGATTAAGCCATCAAGATCGTGCAGATTTACGGTAGGAATAAGGTCTAGTGCGTCTCGGTTTCCGCCGGCGTGTGCATACAAAGGTCCAAACTCTCTGGCGAAGTTTACGTAGTAGGTGCGCGCGCTACGAACGGGTCCTACCCTAACGTTTTGATTAGGGTCTCGGAAGATTGCCATGAAACGAGTGATTCCACCTTCAGCTATGGCTTCATATACCTGTGAGGCAGTACCTAATCCATATTGCGGTCGTGCATCGGGGTGGTTTTCAATCATCACCGCCAGAGGCTCGATATCTTCTTGCCCAAGTGGTTGCATCGTTCCATCTAGAAGTGATGGGGCAAGAGCGGGCTTGGGTGTGGCGGTTGGTGTAGCCTTTGCTGTAGGGACCGCAGCGGTTGCAATCGGCAGGCTATCGGTCGGTCTTCGGTTTTGATCAAAGAACGCAGCGGTTGCGTAGCTTAATGCGGTAACTACGCAGGCGCCGAGTACCGTATAAGAAAGCGTGATGGCTCTGAACTTTTTATCGGTAGTGTATCGAAGGCGAAAGAGTGCCAGCGATTCCTGGAGCTTAAGTTTCATTTCCATTACTTGGCCACTACAAGAAGAAGATCGTCAGTTCCTACTAGCGCGTCTGAAAGCTGGATAGTTGGAGCGTAATCGGCCATGGCTGTTTTAAGGGCAGTGGCTTCGGCTTCTTTGCCGGTTTTATAGTAAACAATACTGGCAGTATAGGTTTGATTAGTGGCGTTTCCTACCGACTTTACGGTGTACCCCGCCTTTTGAGCCACTGTTTGCGCTTTGGCTGCAGCACCAGCGATAGTGGTTCCGTTTAAGATTCTAAGCGAAAGGCTGGAGACGGAGCTAACGGAAGTAGCGGTGGGTGCCGGAGTTGCCGTGGCAGCAGGTGTACTGGCTGGTGTAGCGCTTGCCGCTGGCGAGGAGCTTGCCCCGACTGAGGCGGTTGGAGTAGGCGAGGTACTTGCTGAGGAGCCCTTCCAGATTTCTGGATTAGAAGTAAGGAGCTTTACCCCGATACCAATTACGACCAAGGAAGAAACGCCAAGGAGAATCCACCAAACCCAGGTTGGCGGCCCAGCGAGGGTTACGGTTGGCTCTGGGAATAGGCTGCTGAATGAATCTTCGTCGGTCTCAGTTGCTGGAGGCTCTGCCATTGCACTATCTTCTGCAGGTATCATGGCTGGAGCCACTTCCTCTGTTGCGGCAGGCATTTCTGGGGCAGCTTCTTCCTTCGCTGGTTCTGCTGCTAGTGGAGCTTCCTCCCCCTTAGTAGGTTCCTCGGTAGCTGGTGGGGTTTCGGTGGCGGGCTCGGTTGGAGTAACTACTTCAATCACAGGAACCGCCTCCCCCTCCGGGGCTACTGCGGTTGGTCCCTGAGCTGCTGCTGCCTCTTGGGCTTGCTTAAGTAATGCTGCGGTTGCGGCATCTGGCGCAGGAGCTGCGCCACTTACGGTATCGATTGATTTCTTGACCATGAAAAATAGTAATCTAGTTCCAGAGAAGTGGATCTCCCTTGCCTACAGACCAGACAATGGTACCCCCTACCTGGTATTGCTTGGCAAGCTGCTGCTTGGCAATCAGACTCTCAGAGTCTTCCAGGAATAAGGTGTGACGTCGTCCGTCTTTGGTATAGGTAAGGGTGGGAACGCTGCCGATATCGTAGCCGCGTGAATCGATGCCGGTAGCGCGGACGATTGGGGTGCCGTATTCGTTACTGAGGGCGAGAGCGTTGTTGTAACTAATCCCTACCCCGCTCCAAGAGCTTGCTGTATCAGTGGGTTCGGTCCAATCGTAGCCATAATTTGGTAAGCCGACGATAATTTGTTGGCGAGGAATCTTGGTGATAGCATCGTCCAGTACTTCTTTAAGCCAGCCAATTGGAGCGATTGGACCTGGTACATCGGTATCGCGACTATGGTAATCGTAGACCATAATCCGCACTTGATCGGTAAGGTTGGCAAGAGCTGGCCAATCCATGGGCTGAGTGCTGCCTAGGCGCGCTTCTACGGTAACGGCAAGCTTAAGGCCAGCGGCTTTAGATTCGTTTCGGAGATCTCCGATAAATGAGGTGTAGGTATCTTTGTTGGTTGCACCTAGTCCTTCATAATCGACATCGATTCCGCTGAAGGTATGCTCTTTGGCGAGTGCAATAAGCGCGGCAATATGTTTTTTCCGTTGCTCGGTGTTGCTGATGGTAGAAAGTACTCGCTCGGGATCTCCGCTAATAGTAAGCCAGCGAGGCATGTTCTGCAGGGCGGAGCTATCGTCGTAGGCTTTTTTCCAGAGACTCCAATCGCCCTTACTTTTTACGGATACGCCATCTTCGCTAAGTGTTCCCCAAAAAGCAGAGGCCTCTTTATAGCTGGTGAGCGTATCTTGCTGTTGAGTAATATTCCAGGGCGTGATCCAGGCCATGAGAGGGAGATCGGTACTGGCAACTTCTGGTGTATATGCCTTACTTACAGTACTTGCATCGGCGCTGGCGGGAAGGTATTGGCGGTAGGTACGAACGACATCGGTAGTGGCTGCGGCCTGGTTACCTGCCTTCTCTTGGATGAGTTGATGGGTTTTGCCTTGCAGATTGGTAACATACGCAAAAAGACCGAGAACAAGAGCAGCTTGTACTACGGTAGTTTTACCAAGAGGAGTTTTGAGATGTTCTTTGGTTTTGTGCTTTGCCTTGCTGGCTGATTCTTTGGTTGCTTCAGCTGTTTTTACTACAGCTGCTTTTACGGCGGCCCGCTTTTTGCCCTTTACCCTTGGAGCTGGCTGATGTGCAACTGGAGCCTCTGGGAGGGTTTTAATAACCGGCGTATAACTACCCGCAACTGGGATTGAGCTAAGACCATGAATGAGAGACTCGAAACCAGATACAAGGCCAGTGGCAAGCTTGGTAAGGGCCAGTGCTTTTTTGGGGTGTGACGAAGCGGCCGCGGAATGGTGAGGTGAATCGGAGGGTGGTCGGGTGCTGATATCACGCATGTATGCATTATCACTGATGCACCCGAACCTGTCTACCGACCAAAGAAGAACCTAGGCGAACTTGCGAATAAGGCCGCGGACTCTTCCTTGGATTTGAACGTTATTAAAGTACATGGGGCGCATATCGGAGTTTGCTGGCTGCAAGCGGATGCGATCTTTTTCTTTGTAGAAGCGCTTAAGGGTGACGCTTTCGTCATCTACCATGGCTACGACGATATCGCCATTGTTAGCAGTTTTTACTTGCTCACAAATAACGTAATCTCCGCTTAGGATGCCATCTTCTATCATGGATTGGCCTTTGACTCGGAGAGCAAAGACGTTGCGACCCATCATATCTTTGGGGATATCGATGGTTTCTTGAGTGGCGACAGCCTCAATAGGCTTACCGGCGGCAATGGTACCAAGGAGAGGGACGGAGACCCACTCGGGGACTTCTTCTTTCTCTACGATACCTGTTACCTGGATGGAGCGAGCGAGATTATCTTCGTGTGAGAGATAGCCCTTAGCTTTAAGGGACTCGATATGTTCGGCGACGGTTGCGGTGGATGACAGGGCGAAGTGATCGCCAATTTCTCGGTAGCTAGGTGCATACCCATGAGCCGCGATATAGTCGCGGATATGGCCGAGGATTTCTGCTTGACGCTTAGTGAGCGGCTGCATGTGCGTGCATTACGAATGAGATGCTCACATCATACCGAACAGAAACCGATAGTGTCAAGCTCTGGTGCGTGGTTCCCAAATACTGAAGACTTCTTGGTGATGGCTATGAGGGAAGAGATCAAATCCCCCAATCTCTTTAATCTTAAAGCCGCCAAGTTGCAGGGCTAGAGCATCGCGTAGAAACGTATTGGGATTGCAGGAAATGTAGACCAGCTTCTTTGGCCGAGCGTAGGTAATAAGGGTACGCGCCTGCTGGGTAAGACCTGCACGTGGTGGATCAACAATTATGGCGTCTGGGGCGGTCGCAAGATCGGCGGGTTTAAGCATGTCTTCTACAGTACCCGATCGAAACTCAAGATTGGTAGCATGATTCAGAAGTTTGTTTTCTTCAGCATCTTCAAGGGCAGATGGATTGCTCTCAATGCTGAGTACCTTCTCGGCGTTTTTAGCCACGGCGCAACCAATGGTGGCGCTGCCGGCATATAAATCCCAAACCACTTTTGATCCCTGCACTGCATCGGCCGCGGCTTGATACAGCTTGGCCGCCATCTCGCTATTAGTTTGAAAAAAAGCATGAAGCGAGATTCTAAAACGTAGATCGCCGAGTTGTTCGTACAAATAAGAACGGCCAGAAAGCAAAATGTCTTCGAGCTTACCTTCAATGTCTTGCACCCACACAACACCTACGCAGCCTTCAATTTCGGCAATTGCCCTCCCCCACTCGACTACTTCTTCGGCAGGACCTTCCATGCTGGTAACCAGTCCCACCAGAAGCTCTCCAGTGTATTTTCCTTCGCGAATAAGAAGATGACGAAACCACCCTTCTTGAGCTTTGGGATCGTACAGGCTCCACTCATATTTCTGAGCAAGTTTAGCGGTAATACTCCCCACTAGCACGCTTCGCTCAGATTGCAGTAGGCAGGTAGTAACCGCAACTTCGCTGGAGGCGTTTTCGGGAGCATGGCGGGAAATAGCGTAATTCCCCTGCTCGTCTAGGCAAAGGCCGTAGCGAATCTTGTTTCTAAAATACACAGGGTATTCTTGATCGCTATGGCGCATTGGTAGCCACTTTTCGGCGGGTACCTTAAGCGGAGTGAGAAGCTCACGAAGACGCTGTTCCTTCCAGGTAAGCTGATCTGTGTACAGGCTGTCCTGGAAATCACAACCACCGCATACCCCAAAGAAAGGGCAAGCGGCGGCGCAAGAAACCGGCGGGCGGGTTTGGGGGCTACTTGGTAATCCAGTGTTCACTGGATAGGTCTACCATATCTCCGTACTCAGGTACACCCGAGCTAATTCCCAGCTGGTCCTCAATAGATTGTGAGAATGAGAGCGCACTATTAAGCTCACCGTGGGTAACAAAGATTTTGCGGGGTTCTTCTTGGGTAAAGCCGTGGAGCCAATTCATGAGGCGAGGATAATCGGCGTGACCAGAGAAGGCGCCAAAGGTGCGCACCTCGGCTCGTACTTCATATTCTTGGCCGAAGATTTTTACCTTAGTAGCGTGGTCGTGTAGCTGACGGCCAAGACTGCCCTCTACCTGGTACCCAATAATCATTAGGATAGTATCTTTGCGATCAAGATAGTTACGCAGGTGGTGCATAATGCGGCCGCCATTCATCATGCCGCTTCCGGCAATAATAATCTTGGGTCCGTCTACTTCCAGGATAGCTTTAGATTCAAAGCTGTCTTTAGTGTAAGTAAGGCCTTTAAAGTGGAAGAGGCCCGGGTCGGCCGCAATGGCGGCTTTAGCCTCGGCGTTGAACATATCTCGGTGGTGCTCAAACACGCTCGTGGCGTTGATCCCCATTGGGCTATCTAGGTAGATAGGAATGGCGGCAGGAATCTGGCCGGTGGTGTGCAGATGATGCAGCTCAAAAAGGAGCTCTTGGGTGCGCTCTAGGGCAAAGGCTGGAATGAGAAGGGTTCCGCGGCGCTTAACGGTATCAAGGATAGCAGTGCGCAGGATTTCGTAGCGAAGAGAAGCGGGCTCGTGTACCCGGTTACCATAGGTGGATTCTACAATTACCAGATCGGCGCGAGGCTGTTTTTCTGGGGTGTGCAGGAGTGGAACGGGAGTATTACCGAGGTCGCCAGAGAAGACGGCGCTATATCCATCGGCCTCAACGCGAATAGAGGCAGAGCCCAAGATATGGCCGGCATCGGTAAGGTAGACGGTAACTCCCGGGGCTACCTGAGTTTGCGTGTGGTACTTAAGTTCGGTCCAGGCACCTTCAAGTGGCTCGACATCTTCTGGGCCAAAGAGTGGCTCGTGCTCGTGTCTGCGGGCTTCATCCTCCATAAGGTGAACGCTATCGCGCAGGGTGATCATGGAAAGTTCGGCGGTTGGGCTGGTTCCCCAGAGCTTGCCGCGGAAACCTTCCTTCCAAAGCTTAGGAAGACGGCCGGTGTGATCGAAGTGGGCGTGGGTTACCACAACGGCGTCTACCAGCGAAGGAACAAAAGGAAATGGCTGAGCATTTTTATCCTCAGCATATTTACCTCCTTGGAACATGCCGCAATCGAGCACGATAGTTGCCTGAGAGGTTTGGATGAAGTAGCAGGAACCAGTGACCTCTCGATTGGCTCCACAGAAGGTAATTTTCATACAGTTATTGTACGGGACGGAGGGGTGAAGAGCAAAAGCCCCTGACTAGTCCGGGGCTTTCTTCATTTTTCAATGATAAAAGAGTATGGGTTCGTGTTTGTGCTTCGGTAAGCTGCAAGACAGCGGCCTATTCTGGGAAAGCTCCCGAATCTTACGCAAGACCTGCTCGCCCGTGAATCCCGGCGTCTTCTTAGATTTTCTTACGGGTTTGGTCCTACTACTCGTATTAGAGAAGTGCGTTGACTTAGCGCCACCGCGTCTCGCCCTGGGATCACTCCCAATTTTATTACGTCTTTTACTCACAAAACCCACCTCCTATGGGTGGGTTTTGTATACCTAAACAAATTGTGTAAGGCAAATACTACAACTCAATAATCTCTTCGCATCCAAGTCTCTCCGCCCGCTTCTTCTGTGAATTCACACTTCGATCTGGCTCACATTCAACTTGCCAGCCTTCGCGCGTAGCGAGTTCGGCAAGCTTGACGGTATATACGGCAACAGGTGTGCCATCGGGAACAATCAAGGCTACCTTGCGTGGTGCATCATCCAGGGTAACGCCGCGGTGCATCATCTCCACAACGATGCGATCCATGCCCAGACCAAAACCAATTCCACCTACCTCGGCAGGCCCGCCTAGTTGCGAAATAAGGCCATCGTAGCGGCCACCACCACCAATAGAGCCCTGTTGGCCTGCATTATCGGTGATTACCCACTCAAAAGCGGTGTGGCTATAGTAATCGAGACCGCGAACAAGTCGGGTGTCGTGCTCGTACGGCACTTGCCAGGCATCTAGGTGTTCGCAGACTTGTCTAAAGTAGGTCTGGCTAGCTTCTGATAGGTGATCAAACAGGCTAGAAAATTCATCCAGGGCGCGTTGATCGGCTTGATCTTTACTATCAAGAATACGGAGTGGGTTAATCTCGAGGCGACGCAGAGAGTCTTCACTTAGTTTAAGTGAGTTGTGTGCAATGTGTTCGCGCAAAGCTTGAATAAAGCTTAGGCGTTCTTCGGTGGTCCCAAGAGTATTTACCTTGCAGCGAATCCCCTCCCCTAACCCAGCCTCCTTCAAAAACAGGTAGCTCATCCAAATGCAAAACGCATCGGCGTAGGCACTGGCGGGAGTAAAATACTCAACATCAAACTGAACGTGCTCGCGGAATCGGCCTTTTTGGGGGCGGTCGTAGCGGAAGTTGCGAGCATACGTCCAGAGTTTTACCGGCTGAGGCAGCTTGTGCATGCCGTGCTCAATATAGGCGCGGACAATACCAGCAGTACCTTCTGGGCGAAGGGCGTATTGAGATTCACCCTCTTCTACTCGAATACCCTTGGTAACAAAGAGTTCTTTATCCATTACATCGGTCCCCTCGCCGATAGAGCGAGTAAAGAGAACTAGTTCTTCAAAGGTTGGGGTATCAATTTTTTCGAACCCAAATTTTGTCGTTAACTTTTCGGCAATCTTGGAGAGCTTAGCCCAATAGGCTTGCTCTTCGGGGAGAATATCGCGGGTGCCGCGAGGGGCATTAACGGTGTTAGCCATGGTGATTGGTGGTGCGGTTTTCGTATTCTGCAACTGAATCGCTCAGGGTTTTACGCAGAAGTTTAACAAGTTCTTGATTGGCGAGAGGAAGAACGCTCAGTCGATGGACATACCATTCTTCGGTTTCTTCAAGATTATTATGATGACTTTCGGTGGAAAGACTTAGTTGCGAGCCATGACTCATATTGGCAATACGATCAGCAATTTTGAGATTAGCCACTCGGGCATCTTCGGCCGCGCGCTGGCTGATACGGTCGAGGTTTTCGCGCTTAGAGAGATGCTTGCTGGCGGTTACCGCTTCTACAATCCTACAAACCTCTTCACCAAAGCGAAGTTGGAGCTGCTCCTTGGTGCAGTACGTGTCTTCAAGTACATCGTGCAGTAGTGCGGCTTGAATCGTGACGCAATCAGCGCCAGCATCTAATAGTAGGCAGGCCACCTGAAGCGGATGGATGATATAGAGGTGACCAGATTTTCGCTTAGCAATGCTGTGCCACTCGCCACTGGCAAAAAGGGTGGCCATAAGCTCTTCGCGCTCGCCATCAGAAAGACGGGCACTCTTCTGGAGAAGATAGGTGCCGTAGGTGTAGAGGCTGGGAGCTAAGGTGGCGCTTTTAAGTGGCATTGGAGTCTAGGATACAGTAATGGCGTCGTCTTTTACGGCAAAGGTTAGCGTATCAGGAAGTACGAATTGGTGCTCGGTAAGGTAGGAAATAATGGAGCCTTCCAGCTGTTCGGAAATAATCCGGTGAATACTGCGAGCACCGGCCTCTGGCTCGTATAAAGTACCAAGAAACTTGCGGACTGCGGCAGAAATGGTAACTTTGCAGCCCTTTTTAAGCATATGATCCTGGAATCCGACGACGCCGCGTTTAATAAGTTCGGCGACCACCTCTTTGCTGAGTGGGTTGTAGTGAACTACCGCACTCATGCGACCCAAAAACTCGGGGCGGAAGAAATCTTTCATCTCGCCTTCTACATGGTCTTTGGTGGCTTCGTGCTTTTCTTCGCTTGATCGCTCTACGGCGGAGAAGCCAATCCCCTCTCCTTTTACTAGAGTGTCCATACCAATATTGGAGGTAAGGAGAATAAGTGTGTTGCTAAAGGAGGTTTTTTGGCCGGTGGTATCGGTAAGATAGCCATCTTCGAGCATCTGCAGTAGCAAATTAAAGACATCTGGATGGGCCTTCTCGACTTCATCAAAAAGCACCACTGAATACGGCTTGCGACGAACTTGCTCAGTAAGGGTGCCGCCTTGCTCGAATCCTACATAGCCGGCAGGTGCTCCAACAAGGGTGCTAGTACTATGGCGCTCCATAAACTCGCTCATATCAATCTTGACCAGGGCATCGTCGCTGCCAAATACTTCGCGGGCTAGTACGCGGGCGGTTTCGGTTTTGCCAACGCCAGTTGGTCCGACTAGTAAGAAACTGGCGATAGGCTTACCTGGTTTGGTGAACCCAAGTTGGCTACGAAGAAGTGCCTGGCCAATCTGCTTGGCGGCGTCGGCTTGGCCAAGAATAGTTTCGGTAAGGGCTTTGGTAACTTGCGCTACGCGAAGTGGCTGCAGGGCCTGCTGAACATCGGAAAGTGGTACGCCACTCTTTTGGCTAATAATCTGCTCTACGTGGCAGCGGGTAATCGGCTTAAGCACGGATGGGCGATCTTGCTCTTCTATCTGGCGGAGCTTGCGCATCAGTTGCATCTCTTTATCGCTGAGCGCCTGGGCTAGTTGCCATTCTTCGGCGGAGCTCGCGTGCTCTACTAGGTTGTGCTTTTGCTCAGTGGTTTTGGCGAGATCTTCTTCTAGCTGGTTTCGGCGCTTATTTTCTTTATACGGAGGCGCAAGGAGCGCACAAGCCTGGTCGAGAATATCGATCGCTTTATCGGGTAGGAACCGATCGTGCAGGTAGCGGGCAGAAAGTTCGACCGCGGCTGGAATGGCGTCATCCAGAATATGCACCTGGTGGAATTGTTCGAGCTTAGGAGTAAGGGCCTGCAGCATAAGCTCGGCAGCTTCGTGCGAAGGCTCGGCGACATCGATTACTTCGAAGCGGCGATCAAGAGCGGCGTCGCTACGGATGTGCTTGCGGTATTCATCGTGAGTGGTAGCGCCAATTAAGCGAAGTTCACCGCGGGCAAGAGCAGGCTTAAGGATATTAGCCGCATCAAAGCTGCCTTCGGCGCTACCGGCGCCGGCAAGAGTGTGGACTTCATCAACGAATAAAATACAGTTTCCGCGCTCGGCAATTTCCGAAATAAGCTGCTTTAAGCGTTCTTCAAATTGGCCACGGTACATAGTGCCGGCTACCACCAAGCTGAGATCCAGCTGGAGTACGCGCATATGGGCCAGGGCGGCAGGAACAGCTTTGCGGGCGATACGAATAGCGAGGCCATCGGCTAAAGCGGTTTTACCTACACCAGGTTCACCCACAAGAAGTGGGTTATTTTTGCGACGACGAAGCAAGGTTTGAATCATCTGTTCAATCTCTTTTTCGCGCCCTACGACGGGATCAAGTTCGCTATCTTCGGCCAGCGTAGTGAGATCGGTTAAAAACCTAGAAAGGTCTTCATCTGGTCCCTGACCTTGCTTTTGCATATCGCCATTTCGGGGTTGCTGCTGACGCATAACTGAAATGGAAATAAGCCACTCGCGAATGCGGGCAGCAATTTCTTCTGGCTTTTGGCCAGCTTGGCGGAGTAAAAATTGGGCACTACCTGAGTACTCGCAAAGAACGACAAGTAAGTGCTCTACCTCTACCGAGGCAAACCGGAGTTTGGCCGCTTCGCGGATAGCTTTCTCGAGAATATCTTGGAGTTCTGGAGAAGTGGTGGGAACCTCTATGCCCTCACTAGCGACAACCTGTGGAACGATGAACGAAAGTAACTGGTTACGGGTAACCCCATTACTGCGCAGAAGATCTGCAGCAGGGATTCGTTCTAGATCGGCAATACAAACCAGGAGTAAGTCTCCTCCGACCGGGCGCTCAAGCTCGCGAGCGAGGCGTTGGGCAGCGACGAGGACGAGCTCGGCATGTTTGCTAAATCGACCAAAGATTGCCGCCATAAAGGGAAGGTTATTCTGTTGCTTCTTCTGCAGCTGGTGCAGGAGTTTCTTCGGTGACTACTTCTGGGGCAGGAGTAGCTTCTACTTCGTCGCGAAGGATATCGATGGTGTAGCCAGTGAGCTTGGAGGCTAGGCGTACGTTTTGTCCGCTGCGGCCAATGGCGAGAGAAAGCTGATCGGAATCGACCGCTACCTTAGCGATGCGGGTTTCGGGATCGATAGTAAGCTCGCGAACGCGGGCTGGAGAAAGGGCGTTGCGGATGAATTGCTCATCGTTTTCGTCCCAAAGGATAATATCGATCTTTTCTTCGCCAATTTCGCCAAGTACGGCCTGAACGCGGGTTCCGCGCTGACCGACACAAGATCCGACTGGATCGAGGCTAGGATTGTTGGAGAAAACGGCCATCTTGGTGCGGCTTCCGGCTTCGCGGGAGATTGCCTTAACCTCTACAGCGCCAGCTTGGATTTCTGGAACCTCGAGCACAAAGAGTGAGCGGATGAACTCAGCATCGGCACGGGAGACAATGATCTGGGGACCACGGAAGCTATCGGAAACTTCTTTAACGTACACACGCACGCGCTGTCCGATGGTGTAGATTTCTCCACGGATTTGCTCGCGAGGAGGCATAACGGCGTTGGCCTTGCCCAGGTTTACCATAACGGTATCTAGATCGAACTGCTGCACGTAGCCGGTAAGAAGTTCTCCCTGCTTATCGGAGTATTCTTCTACAAGAATCTCGCGCTCAGCCTCGCGCAGGCGCTGAACAATAACCTGCTTGGCTGTCATTGCGGCAATGCGGCCGAAATCGTCTTGGTAAGGAAGTGGGTTGGCCACTTCTTCGCCAACTTTGGCGTTGGTATCTAGGTGAACTGCGTCGCTTAGGATGAGCTGGCGATCTGGCTCTTCGATCTCTTCTTCGGTTTCGACTACCTCAAATACTTGCTCGACGGTGAAACCTTCGGTTTCGCGGTTGATGGTAACGCGGATGCTCTGGGTAGGCTTACCAAAATCGCGACGGTAGGCTGCAGCCAAGGCTGCTTCTACGGCGCCGATTACTTTTTCTTCTGGTAGGTTTTTTTCGAGGCAAATCTGTTGAATTGCCGCCATGAATGGAGATAGTGCCATGATTTGGGCGTTTACGAATTGTGCGAGTTGTACGCGAATGAGTATAGCTCTTTTGGCTCCCCTGCGCCACGTGAAGTGCGTGCCGAGGAACAAAAAGGCAGTCGATTGCTCGACTGCGCTATGAAAAGACCCTATCAGGTTTAGGCAAGAAAGGAAATGGGCCTAGGTAAGTCTTTTTGACTACTTTTCCGTTCGTGTAGCGAGTAGCTTCTTAGTAATCCTAGGAGGAATATATGAATGAAAAAGAACTCTTCGCGGCGGCGATCGCTGCCCGAAACGCACTTTTGGCACTGCTAGGCGGCTGTCCGCACTTAACGTTTAGCCAAGCTGGGGCTCAAGAAAGCTACGGATCGGTAGCCTACTTACGCTGTCATGGTTGCTTGGAGGTATTCACTCGCAGAGTTGAGGATACTTGCCTCTTTTGTGGAGAAAAGGCGCTTCGGTACACTACGGCAGACGCAGGTCCGTGCAGGGTTTGGTACCACTACACCTGTTCTAGTTGTGGCGAAAAGGTTTCGTGTCTGGAGCTAGACTACTAAAACAAAGCCCGCGATGCGTAGTGCATTGTGGGCTTTACCGTGGTCGGAATGTCTCTTTAATCGCCAACCAAACAAAATCAAAAAAGGCGCGCTTAGAGCGTTTGGCGTGTCCCTCTACGGTAGCTCCGCGGTAGAGCCATTCAAGGCCTAGTGTACGGAGCGCATGAGGAGCGCGAGGTCGATCGTGGTAGAACTGGAAAGTTCCCCCTACCCCGATCATGATCTGAATCGGTAGCTCAGCTAATTGCTCAGCAATAATTCTCTCCTGCTTGGGATTACCAAGGCCAAGGCAGAGGATGGTGGGGTTGAGTTGTGTGATTACGGCGATTTCTTCCTTACTTAAGCGTGGCAAGGTTTCATCAATCTTCCCTAGTACCAGTGATTCAATAGTAACTCCCTCCCCTGCTTGTTCTTGTAGTTTCTTAGCAGCGATGGGTGCCGATTCATCTCCAGCAAAAAGGATAGTGGTTGGTTTACTGTAGTTCTTGGTGCAAAATTGCTCGACGATATCAGCTCCGGGGATGCGCTCAACCCACGGAATATCAGGGCGAATAACGTGGAGAACATTACAGGCGATCATCATGCCGGTACCGTCGATTACACAGTGTGTCATCTTTTCTAGGGCTTTGGTGGCCTCAGTATCAACCAGGGCGTTCAAGATAAACTCAGGGTTTACCGTGGCAATCCGCATGGCGGTTCCAGCATCAACTTCAGACCAAAACCACTGCTTGGTTGGCGTGATACGTAGCTCTAAACCAAAGATGCGTACGGGTTTCATGACGCAAGAATCTCGGCCAGCCGCTTAGTAAAACGCTCGGCACTAAATCTTGCTGTTGCGTCGGCGATAATCTCCTCCTTACTCCAAGATGCTTGCTGGCTAAGAAGTGGCTTATACAGCGCAGCCCCAGCTTTAGCGGCTAGAAACCCATTTTTACCATCATTAACTTGCTCGGCGGTGCCTGCTTTGCCTAATCCAATCACTGGTGTGCCTAGTATGAGCGCTTCAGCGGTAGCAATGCCAAAATCTTCTTCAGAGGCATACAAAAACCACTTGGCTCCCTGCACCAGACTTGATCGCTCAGTATCGGATAGGTCTTGGTAAAAATGAACGTCCTTTCCAGCTAGTGATTTCAGCCGTGTAAGATCATCGCCTTTTCCAATTACTACAAGCGGCATCACTCCATTACAGGCCTCGATCAGTACATCAATGTTCTTGTACTTAGAAAGCCGGCTCACTACTACCGCATACTCTCCGCTTGGCTGCTTATTGCTTTTACTGACTTCTACACTGTGAACAGGCGGGAATAATACCTCGGGTTGAGCTTGGTAGTACCGCTTAATACGGTCGGCTACTGTTTGAGAATTAGCTAGCCAAACATCAACCCGCTTACTAGAAAGATAATCCCACTGGCGAAGTTGCTTTAATTGATACTCGGCAATCCACTGCCTTACACCACTACTCCACCCCTTTTCTTGTAGATATTCAACATGCCAGTCCCAGGCATAGCGCATTGGTGTATGACAGTAGCATACGTGCTTGGTGCGGGGCTGGGTGATAATACCGTGAGAAAAGGCTCCAGAAAGGCTGATTACAGTATCATATTCATCTAGCTTAAAGCTTTCAATCGCCTGCGGCATCTCGCCAATAACCAAGGGAGGAAACGAACGCTTCCACGAGTTTTGTAGGTAGCTTGTCCGTACATCGGCGCCCGGTAAATACTTCTCTACTAATGCAAGATCGGCATACGCCGTATAAATAGGTGCCTCGGGATACATCTGGTGCACCTCGGCCAGTACGCGCTCGGCTCCACCCCAGGTGAAGATAAAATCGTGAACGAGTGCTAGGTTCTGGCCCATAGGACACTTCGCTTAAAGGCTTCTAGGTTTTCGGTGGCGATAAGGGTACCGCGAGCTACGCACAGGGTAGGATCTTCGGCTACCTGGCAAGGAACACCAGTGATCTTGGTAAAGAGCTCGTCTAGCTTACGCAGTTGCGCTCCGCCGCCAGTTAGTACAATCCCCTTTTCCATTACATCCGAAGAAAGCTCGGGAGGGGTTTTTTGGAGTACTACTTTTACAATGTTCATAATATCTTGCAGAACATCGCGCATGGCAGCAACGGTATCCGAGGTATGCACCAAAACACTTTCAGGAAGACCAGAAACGGCATTAGAGCCGGAAACTTCCATAGAAAGCTCCTTTTTAAGCGGCATAGCAGCGCCTACCTGGAGTTTAATTTGCTCAGCCGTTTGCTCACCGATAATGAGGTTGTGCTTTTTGCGAACGTAGGCGGCGATTGCTTCATCAATGTGGATTCCACCGACGCGGATTGAGTTAACGGCAACAGCGTCTCCTAGGGCGATAACGGCCACTTCAGTGGTACCTCCGCCAAGATCGATCACCATGTTCCCAGAGGCGCTGGCGATAGGAAGGCCAGCCCCAAGTGCGGCGGCAAGTGAAGCCTTAATGGTATAGGCAGTGCGGGCTCCGGCGCTGATCGCTGCATCAATTACGGCGCGGCGCTCAGTAGAGGTAACGCCGGCGGGCACGGCCACCATTACTTCTGGGCGGATAAAACGTACGGGTCCAAGGACTCGGTTCATGTAGTAGCGCAGCATCGATTCGGTCACGCGGTAGCTAGCGATAACCCCTTCTTTTAGCGGGTAGGCGGCAATAATGCTCTCAGGGGTGCGCCCAAGCATATCGCGCGCATCGCGACCAATTGCCATTACCTTAGAATCGATTGCCTGAATAGCCACGACGCTTGGCTCGTTAAAGATAATCCCCTTGCGAGGGACGGCTACTACAATTTTAGTTGTGCCGAGATCGATAGCGATACGAGTACTAGCCACAGGAGAAGATTAGTCGTGTCGGGTAATATTGGCGCCAAGACTGCGCAATCTGACATCGATACTAGCATACCCGCGGTCAATTAGCTCGGCGTGCTCGATAACCGATTGCCCTTCGGCGGCAAGGGCAGCTACCAGGAGGGCAGCACCGGCACGAAGATCGGGAGAGATAAGCGAAGCATGATGTAAGGGAGTGGGGCCAGTAATAATGGCGCGATGCGGATCGCAGATAACGGTATTAGCCTCCATGCGCTGCAGGAGATCAAGGAACCCAAGGCGGCCTTCGTACATCCAATCGTGCACCATGCTGGTGCCAGTGGCCTGAGTAGCAACTACCGCAAAAGGAGATTGCAGATCGGGCGGGAACATCGGCCAGGGGCCAATTTGCACGTTTGCGGCCTTCATATGATGCGAAGGCTTAAGAGCGATTTCGCCTCCCCGATCTTCGGTGTAGCTAAACTCGGCAGCAAAATCTTCCAGCTTAGAAAGGATTGGCGCCACAAGCGCATAGGTACCCACCTTTTGAAGCGTAACTTCTCCCTTGGTAACCAAAACAGCGGCGGCAAAGGTGCCGACCTCGATATCATCTGGAATAACAGCGCAAGAAGCGCCCTTAGTCGATCCTGCTGGATTGCCCTCTACTACCACGGTAGAGGTGCCATCGCCGGTAATACTGTACCCAAGCGAGCGCAAAAGTTGGCACAGATTCACTATGTGCGGCTCTTCGGCGGCGTTATAAATAGTGGTAGTACCCTTGGCGCCACAGGCAGCCATAATGACATTCTCGGTACCGGTAACAGAGCGCTCTTTAAGGTATAAGCGAGATCCAACTAGGGTGCCTTCAGCTACGTAGGTAGAGCCATCAAAAGTAATCTTGGCACCAAGATGTTCAAAGGCCAATAAGTGAGGTCCGATGGTACGCTTGCCAATGACGCAGCCACCGGGATGAGGGAAGGTAGCTTTACCGAAGCGCGCCAAAAGTGGTCCGACGAAAACAAGGGAAGCGCGCAGTGAACGGCCGAATTTTTCAGGAATGGTTGAGGTGGTAATTCCTGCAGGATCGAGCACTACTTCTTCTGTACCTAGCTTAGTAACGGTGCCACCGAGTGCCTCGAAGATCTGGAGCATCACTCGCACATCGTTAATATCGGGAACATTACTAAGAGTGACTGGTCCGCCAGCTAAAATACTAGCCGCAATCAGCTTGAGGGCTGCATTCTTGCGGCCTGCAATGGTGAGAGATCCAGAAAGTGGGATGCCGCCAGTAACAATGTAGTGGGCCATAGAATGTAATCGAATAATTCTCTAGTAGGATAGCAGTAAGGCTCGCGGTGGTGTAGCATGCCCTTGTGAATTTGCAGCAACTACTCGAGTACCGCACTCTGCCAAAAACCAATCAGTGGAATGGTGGCCACCTTGTCTTTAGGTTCGCCTTTTACCTGATTATTGCTTGTTTTTCGGTTATCTACGCTCTAGGATATCGCTTTAATCTGCAGCGTGGTGGGTTTGAACAAACCGGCGCCATTGTCTACACCATTTCTGGCAGTCCAGATGGAGTGCAGATTTCACTGAACGGAGTTGTCAAAAAGCCAAGTATTCCTGGTCGGTTCTTGTATTTACTACCAGGAAGTTACGAAATTTCTTTTGCGGCGCCCGGTTATCAACCCTGGACGAGCACCTTTAATCTCGGCTCCAATCGCGCCGTGCATTTAGATGAAGTACTTCTTATCAAGACCTCGGAAACATCTCCGCTAGTAGCTTCAACCCGTACCACGCTTCCCCGCATTAACCGTGATGGCCTTGAGGTACTGCATACAATCGAGATTTGGGGCGACGGCAAGTTTCTTACTCGTCTTTCTAAGGCAGTATCAAATGTGGCTTGGTACTCCGATAACCAGCATTTTGTCTATCAAACCGAAAATACTCTTTGGATCTATGACCCAGAGAGCAATGTGACACAATTATTAGCTACGTTGCCTAGTAATTTGCCGGCTACCTACGGTTTTACCGATTCCGGAAGAACGCTCGTAGTGCAGCAAAATGATGTATTCCTTCAGCGCAGTATCCGCTAGACCAGTGATTACTGGCCGGGAATAGTTCCGGTAAAGCTTGCCTGAGTAAATGCTTGGTTGGTTTCAGGTTTAGGATACACCTGCTCGGCTAGTACAATCTGTCGGCGAAGCGAAGTACCAAGTGGCGTACAGGTAATAAAGACAATTTCGCCATCAGAAGTAGGCTGTAGAACGCTTAGGTCGGTCGGTTTTACTTCTTGTGTGCTCTTTGCTGCGTACGTATAGGTGACGTTGTTGTAGCGAACAAAGAACTCTTGGTTGGCTTTAACACCAGTAATAAGTGGGGCAAAGACTGAATTATAGTCACCCTTAACCCAGGGGTAGTTTGAACTATGTCCGAAGATTACTACACGGCCCTTTTGACCAGGTTTAGCCGTGCCGGCCATATGTACTACACCTGAACGAAGCTTTTCGAGCACCGTTTTTTCATCAAACTGAACATCCCAAATAACTGGAGCCGAGATACTAAGATCTGATTGGAAGACGGTATCGTTAGGGATGGTTGGCGCTGAGGGAGTTGGCTCGGGAGTAGGTGCCGGCGTAGCGGTAATCGCCTTGTTGCCAGTAGGGGTGGCGGCGGGCTTTGGAGTTGAAGTGGCAAGAATTACGGGGTTGGCCGTTACGTTGCTCTTAGCGAAGGCACGGCTGAGTGAATCGGAATTGAGCGAAAAGTAGCCAATAGTACCAATAAGTAAGGAGAAGACGATACTTGCGGCGAGTAAGCGAACTACAGGCAGTACTGAGTAGGTAGCCTTAACCGGCTCACGCAAGAAGCTGCGAACATCACTTTCACTAAACTGAAGCAAGATGGGGTGCTGCATAACGAAGGACCTTACCACTATTACCCT
>JAYUZR010000037.1:0-2576 GCA_043751595.1 Candidatus Berkelbacteria bacterium | reverse complement strand
GTGGAGCGTCAGTTAGTGCGAGAACGCCAAGCGGTGAGTAACCGTCTGCAGCGTATGCACGATATGATGCGCTACCAGCTGCAGGTGGCTCAGGGTAAGCTTGAGAGTAGTCTTAAGCATATTGAAGCTCTTTCGCCCCAGCGTGTGCTGGAGCGCGGCTACACACTTACGCGTACGGCAGATGGTGCGGCCGCCTCGCCTAGCACTGCGCCAGGTACTACCATTACTACGCGCTTTGCTGATGGCTCACTCACTTCTACTATTCTTTAATACAATATAATGACTAAGGCCACTACTTTTTCGCTAACCGAATCGATTAAAAAACTTGAAGAACTTGAGCAGTACTTTCAAAAACCAAATATGGATTTTGAAGTTGCCATCACCAAACATGCCGAAGCCTTACAAGTGGCCGAAGATATTAAGCAGTATTTGGCAACAGTAGAGAGCTCGTTAGAGAAATTGGGTGCAGCGCAAGAAGCTGAATAGCGAGTTCATCAAACCTTCATTCTTTATCCTTATTCAGAGCGTAAAACAGAAACTATCACTCTTGCCAAGACTTGTTTCTTTTCAAAACCTTAGCTAATATCCAGCCCGATCGTAGCGCTCGATCATTACCGATAAGTCAACCATAAGCGTATGTCTGCAACCGCTGCTACTGATCTTCTCATTGAGTCTGCCGCCGCAAATGAGCGAGAGCTATTGGTACCAGAGGGGCTTGAAGTGGAAGGGCAGAAGCCTCTTGCCCTACTTGAAGACGAAGAGGAAGACTTTATTCCTGGCCTACTAGGAGAAGACGGGCTCTTCTAGAACTACAATTTGCGACACCGTTTTAGCAGAGCCTCTCGGGGCTCTGTTCTTGTTATGTGGGCTGTAGGCGCTTACAATCAATCTATGACTATTTACATTGGAGCCGACCACGGAGGATACGATTACAAGCAGCACCTTATCGAGGTATTAACTGCAGAAGGGCACGAGTTGCACGATTGCGGCACCAGCTCGCACGATTCTACTGATTACCCATTATATGCTGCCCAGCTTACGGTGGCCGTTGCGGCCGATCCTGCCACTCGCGGGGTGCTTGTTTGCCGCTCGGGAGAAGGTATGGAAATGGCAGCCAATAAAGCCAAAGGTATTCGCGCTGCCCTGGTTTGGGAAAAAACGGTTGCCGCCGAAACCAGGCGTGATAACGACGCCAACGTTGTAGTACTCCCGGCCGATTTTATTTCCGAGACCACTGCAGCCGATCTCGTCCGCGTGTTTCTGGCTACATCTTTTTCAGGCGAGGAGCGCCACATTCGCCGCATCAAAGAGCTACATGCGCTCGAGGGAACGCAATATATTCCAACGGTCTAATATAAAAAGATGAGCGAAATTATCCCGGGTATCCTTACCCACAATTACTCCGATTATGCTGGCCGCATCGAGCAAGTAGAAAAAGCTGGGCTGGAGTGGGCGCATATCGATATTATGGACGGTCAGTTTGTGCCCAATATTACGGTAATGCCGCACGAGTTTATGGGTCTGCAGACCAGTCTTAAGCTCGAGGCGCACTTAATGGTCTTCCAACCAGAGCGCTACTACAGTGATCTTACCGTGGCCCGGGTGCAGCGCGTGCTCATCCACCGCGAGGCGTATCAAAGTATTGATGCTCTGCAGCAAGCTATCCACTTGGCGCGCGATTACTTTGCCGAGGTTGGGATTGTCTTTAATCCAGCTACCCCACGCGATCTTCCTCCAGATGCAGTCCCAGACTGTATTCTTTCGATGGGCGTCCAGCCGGGGGCAAGTGGTCAGCCATTTATTGATGCCACCTATACGGCCATCGAGAAAACAGTGCAGCAATTCCCGCAAACCGTGCACGAAGTAGATGGCGGTGTGCACGAAGATAATATTGCGCAGCTGCAGAAGTCGGGTATTAGCCGCTTTGTTATTTCATCTCATTTGTTTGTGGGATATACTATTGTTGAACAACTTCAAATGTTTAATTCACTCCTTAAGGAAACCTCATGAGTAAAGTCCGCATCGGTATCAACGGCTTCGGTCGCATTGGTCGCAACACTCTCAAAATCGCCTTCGAGCACCGAGATGTCTGCGAGATTGTAGGTATCAACGATCTTACCGATACCAAGACCTTGGCTCACTTGCTTAAGCACGATTCTACCTACGGCCAGTACCGCTACGATGTTTCTCACGACGAAACATCTATTACCGTAGATGGCGTAAAGATTCAGGTTTTCGCCGAGAAAGACCCAAGCATGCTTAAGTGGGGCGAGCTCAATACGCACGTTGTAGTCGAGTCTACTGGTCGTTTCCTCGACCGCGAGACTGCTGGTGCACACGTTAAAGCCGGCGCTAAGCGCGTAGTTATTTCAGCTCCTTCTAAGGGTAACGATCCTGCTCCTACCCACGTTCTTGGGGTAAACCCATACGATGGTGGTTCCGATATCATCAACAACGCTTCCTGCACCACCAACTCGGTTGCAGCGCTTATGATGGTCCTTGATCGCGAGTTTGGTATCGAGAAAGCAATGCTTTCCACGATTCACTCCTACACCCAAAGTCAGATGCTACTCGAC
>JAYUZR010000036.1:0-7605 GCA_043751595.1 Candidatus Berkelbacteria bacterium | reverse complement strand
TTTTCTATGAACACTTCATCTATAGGTTGTATCGGTCTTGGTCGCATGGGCATGGGCGTAGCAAACCGCTTAGTGGCTGCAGGTCATACGGTAATTGCTTTTAATCGCTCCCAAGATAAGCGACAGGCTTTTGAGGAAGCTGGCGGGAAAACGGCGGCTAGTTTGGCCGAGCTAGTAGAGCAACTTCCTACTCCTCGCGTACTCTGGCTTTCTTTGCCATCCGGCAGCGTAACCTCCGAGCACGTTACCGAGTTATTGCCACTTTTGGCGGCTGGCGATTGTATTATTGATAGCGCTAACGGAGATTTCAGAGACAGTATGCAGCTTGGCGCTTTGGCTGCCAAGCACGGCGTGCACTACCTAGATTGTGGCATTAGCGGCGGGATTATCGGAGCTACCAAGGGCTACTGCCTAATGGTTGGCGGCGATGCAAGTGTACAGCAGGTTCTTAGTCCTATTTGGCAGGCATTGGCTCAAAAAGATGGCTATGTTGCCGCCGGCCCAATTGGGGCTGGGCACTACACCAAGATGGTCCATAACGCCATCGAGTACGGCATGATGCAAGCCTTCGGCGAAGGAATCGAGCTGCTCGGTGCCGAAAACGCACCAGTACAAGTGGCAATTCCCCAGGTACTGGCTGCTTGGCAACACGGAAGTGTGGTTGAATCTCTTCTTGGCGATCTCGCCGCAGAAGCCGCACAAACCGCGCCTCAGTTTGAAGGCGTCAGCGACGCCGTTGCCGATTCTGGTGAAGGGCGCTGGGCACTGCGCGAAGCTACGCAGCTTGGTGTGCCTACACCTGTCCTTGCTGCTGCCCTCCATGCACGCTTTACTAGTCAGGGTAGGGGGAAGATGGCTATGAGAGTTCTTTCTCATATGCGTGCACTGTTCGGAGGCCATCCAGTCCGCTAAGCTACAAACGTCCGTTTTGTAATTTTTCTGCATGCAACCTCACTTCGATCTCACTCAACGCTTTGTCGATTGGATTCTCCGCAACACCAAGCTTGTCGCCCTTTTGCTTATTGGGGTACTGGTAGGCGGAACCTTTTCTCTCCTTAGTCTCCAGCGTCAAGGGTTCCCTTCGGCCGATATTAACGTAGCGGTTATTACTACAGTATACCGCGGCGCCAGCGCTCAAGAGGTGGAAAAGCAGATTATTAAACCAATCGAGCAAGCGGCCCAGCAAACTCGCGGATTCCAAGATATTAATTCCACAGCGCAAAACAACTTTGGCGTAGTAAGTGTGGTCTTTACTTCTGGTACCGATTTTAACACCGCCATTAGTGAGTTACGCAGCAAGGTGCAGAGTCTTACTCTGCCTACCGATTCCGAGCGCCCTACTATTACCATCCCAGAGTTTGGTGGTAGTAGCTCCTTCTACGCCCTTAGCAAAAAGACCGAAGCAACCACCGATACCCAGCTTCGCCAAGCGGCTGATACCCTCCGGGCCGAGCTTGAAGCAGTAACCAGTGTGCAAAAAGTAACCGAGCTTCTGGAGCCTAAATACTCTGTTGCTATTACCTGGGATGCTGCCAAGCTTGCTCGAGCGGGGGTTTCTCCAGTGCAGTTACAGCAGGCCCTACAAACCGCCAATCTTTCGATTCCTTCCGGTGGCGTTACCCTTAACGATACGCAAGTTACGGTAGTAACCAGTGTAAAGCTAACCAGCCTTGAAGATGTACAAAAGGTGGTGGTTGGCGCTACTCCACAAGGCCTACCGGTGCGTGTTTCCGATATCGCCACGGTAAGCTCCTACGATGCGCAGGATCGGTTTAGTACCAATGTTGGTTTGCGTACCGAAGACGGCATCTCAGCGCATCAAGCACTGCTCTTTAAGGTTGATTTTAAAAAGTCTGCCGATGTCCTTGGTGCAGAAAAAGATGTTACCACCGCGCTTGCGCGAGCAACCGATCAACCTGCCTTCGATGCCGTTACCTTAAGCACGGCTAGTAATGCGGCAGATAGTGTTCGTAATCAAATTAACGAAGTAGTAAGTGGCGCCATTGGTGGTCCTATCGGTACTGGCCCCTTCGCTAATCTCGGCTACTTACTCGGCGGAATCTGGATCATTATTTTGGTGATGCTGGTCTTTGTAAACTGGCGAGCCGCCATTGTTTCTTCCCTAGCAATTCCGCTTTCTATTCTTATTACCTTGCTTGTGCTTAAGTTGCAGGGAATTAACCTTAATACCCTAACGCTCTTCTCGATGGTTCTGGTGCTGGGCTTAGTGGTAGATCCTGCGGTTGTAGTGGTAGAAGCCATCCAGCGCGAGCTCGATGCCGGCGAAAAGCCTCGCGACGCTGTTATGAAGGCGATCGGCGCCATCGGGGGTGGGGTACTAATGGCTACTATTACTAACTTTATTGTTTTTGTTCCTTTCGCCATCGTAAGTGGGGTCTTCGGGCAAATCATTAAGTACATTCCGCTCACGGTTATCCCAGCAATGGTTGCCTCGTACTTTGTGCCGTTGGTATTCCTTACCTTCTTAAGCGAGCGCTTGCTTCGCCGCGATCCTAAGCACAAAACTGCCAGCGAAGACGATCTTTCTCGTCTCTGGAAGATCTCTTCTGGTCTCGTTCAGATGAACAAATGGATTCAACGTCGATGGTATGTGCAAGTGCCAATTATCTTTTTGGCGCTAGCGATTCCACTTGGAGTAACTGGTGCACTGTTTGCTACTAAAAAGGTAGTGCAGGTAGATTTCTCGGCTCCAATCGATTCTGACACCATCAATGTTGCGGTCGAGTATCCTTCCAATGCTAGTCTTCAAGAGAAGCAGCGCCGCGTAGCTGCAATTGAGCCAATCTTGCAAAAGAACGATTCAGTAGAAAGCTACTATCCACTTACGCAGGGCGATAGCGGGGTTACCTTTACCGTAGTATTGGTAGATGCCAGCAAGCGCGAAGTAAGTCCTAAGATTACCGAAAAGCTCTCAACTGAGCTTGAGAAAATTACCGACAAAGAAAAGAAGGTCTACTACACCGCAAAACCAGTAGGAACTGGCACTCCTCAGGCCGATTATCCGGTTTCGGTTCAAATCTACGGAGACGATCTTGTCGCGCTTAAAAAGGCAGCTATCGCCACTGGCGATATCCTGCGAGATACCGCTAAGTTCCCCAAGGTTACTCGAGTAGAAGATGGCTTCACCGATTCGAGCGTTAAGCAAATTGAGGTTACCGTCGATCGTGATAAAGCCCTTACATACGGGTTGAGCCCAGTGCAAGTTGCCCAAACAATGGCTGGCCTCTTGGGTGATGTTGCGGTTGGTAGCTTCGATCGAGATATCGACGGCAAGCAGCGCTTGGCTAAAATGTATCTAAAGGCAGGGGTAGATCCTAGTAGTTTTGACGAGGTAAAAAATCTGGTCATTGCGGCTACTGCGGTGGGCCCAGTTCGCCTTTCAGATGTCGCCCAGGTAACGCTTGCCGAAGGGTTTAATGGTATTCGCCGTATTAATGGCAGTCGTTTTGTTACGGTTCAGGCCAAGGTTGTAGATGCAACTAAAGATCAGACCGCACCACAGCAAGCGATTAAAGACTATTGGACCAAGAGTCGCCTCGAAGAATACGGCCTTCGCCCTGATGCTCTACAAGATAAAGGAAGTGAGAACGAGTTTAAAAAGAGCTTTAAAGATCTCTTTGCCGCGCTCGGTATTGCCATTCTTCTCACCTATGTGGCCCTGGTTATCTTCTTTAAGAGCTTTACTCAGCCACTGGCCATCCTTTTTGCTCTACCACTTGGTATGCTTGGAGTATTTCCTTCAGTAGCTCTGGTTGGCGGCCAGTTTGGCTTCCTCGAGATTCTCGGAATTATCGTACTGGTAGGAATTGCAGAGAACGTGGCGATCTTCTTAATCGATCTCGCCAATCGCCGCGTGGCAGCTGGTAGTACTCCGGCCGATGCTATTAGTGAGGCAACTGGTCTACGCTTTAGACCCATCTTCCTTACTACTATTGTTTCTTTGGCAGGTCTTCTTCCACTCATGATTCTGAGTCCATTCTGGCGCAGTCTGGCGGCGGTAGTATCTTCCGGTATTTTGTTCAGTAGTTTCCTCTCCTTAATCACTACCCCAATCTTGTACACATGGTTTATCCACGGCAAGCAAGGAAGTGGTAAGCTAGGGACGCGAATGATGCGTGGTATTCAGCGCGCCTTTACCCGTCCTAACTAGGTATGCAGCAAAAAGAGTCGTTTCGCGGGTTTGATCCAGAACATCCGTTAGCTAACGCTAAGCGACTCCTTATTTTTGGGGTAGTAGTTATTGGTTGCTTGTATCTTTACTTGCACGGCAAGCAGGGCGAGGTAAGTAGGGTAATTGCTCGCTTAGCTGGTCTGGCGCCAGGTTGGCTCCTTGTCATGCTACTTCTCGAGACGGCCTACCTTGTGTTCCAGGGTGGTATTTTGCGCGGAGCCTACCGCTTACTCGGATTTACCAGGGGTTGGTGGTATGGAATGCTCATGTATTTAGCGATGAATCTGGTTAATACCATTGCTCCAGTAGCTGGTATTTCGGGTTCAATTTACATGGGCTATTTAGAGCGCAGGCAGGGGGTTAAGCGAGGTGAAGTTGTTCTGGTTAATTTTCTCTACTACGCCACCGATTACCTAGTCTTTTTGTTGGTTATGCTCGGCTGCCTAGCTATTTTGGCGGCCAACGGAGGTATTTCTCATCCAGTTAAGGTTGCGGCCCAAACCTTTACCGTTTTTGTTTCGGTCCTCCTTATTGGTGGGGGATTGCTCTTGAGTCACCGAAGTTGGTACGAGTGGCTGGTCTGGCTGGTAAGAAGTGCGCTTCGGCTTGTTGCACCAAAGCGGGCCGATGGCGTGGCCGAAGCAATGCGGGAGTTCTTTGTTGAGCTGCAAGAATCGTGGGTGGCCATTAGGGGTAGAGGGCGAGAAGTACTAATGCCAATGCTTTCTGCGCTTGGCTTGCATATTGTTTCGTTGGCCATGCTCTGGGCAGCGTTTAGTGCCTTTGGGGTTCCAGTAAATCTTGAGCAAGTACTGGCGGGCTATGTGGTAGCAACTCTCTTTATGATTGTTTCGCCCACTCCTGCCGGAATCGGAGTGGCGGAGGGTGTCCTTACGGCGGTCTTTATTGTGCTAGGCGTTTCCAGTGAAAGTGCTCTTTTGGTTGCGCTTGCCTACCGCGGAGTCTTTGTCTGGTATCCACTAATTCTTGGTGTACTGGTAGTAAATTGGTTGCCACCAAGTACGGCGCTTGTGAGTAAGGGGGGTGAGCCGGCATAATGGTGCTATGCGCTTAGTACACAAACACCTTCCGGCAAACTCAAAGACCTATCCCGCCAAGCTTGATTGGTGGATTTTGGTGCTTATCTCACTTTGTTGGCTAGTACTTGTAGCGGGAGTTTTATTGGTACTTATTCAGCCTGGTGCCTTACTTATTAAGGTATTTACTGCTGTAGTTTGCGCGCTCTTTTTGGCACTTAGTATTGATTCAGTCTTTTTCTTGTACTACGTTCTCACCTCGCAAGGGATTGAGATTCATACTCGGCTACGCAGGGTGGCTATTCCTTACCGCGATCTAGTTTCGGTCCAGCCTGTGGGTATGAAAGGCTTAATAACAGCCTTTTCTCACAAGCGTTTCGCACTTTCTACTCACTCGCTACTACTACGAATCGAGCGGCAACACTGGAAGACGATTAGCGTCTCTCCTAATAACCAGGATGAGTTTGTGGATACGCTTCTGAGTCGTGTAGAGCATGAGCGCGCAAAGCGCGCTCCTCAGAAGCACCACCGATCATAATGCGAGTAACTAATCGCAGGTTGCGCGGAGCAAGTATTGTGCTGGCTGGCCTTGCCTTGTTTCTTGTCTGCGTTGTACTGCAGATTAGCACCTACTTTACTCCAGTACTTGCCAGACATCCGCTGGTACTTGTCACGATGCCACTCCTAGGTGGATTGGTAATGGCTGTTACCTCGCTTACTATGGCCATTTTGGCTCTTGTACACCAATCAAGAAAGCTGGCTGTGCTTGCGCTTGGCTACGCAGTGATCACCCTCTTTATTCGCCTGATACCCCTGGCCACTGCCTTTCAGTTATCGCTAATGGGCTTGTTAGTAGGAGCGCTTTTCTGTTCAATGGGCTGGAAGATGTGCCAAGTTACGCGCCCTTCAAAGTAACGTAATCTGCTATGAAAGTTGTTATTATCACTGCTATTGTCGCCTGTATCGCTCTTATTGGTGGCGCTGTGTACTTTGCGGTTAAGCCAAAAGCACCCTACGTGCGGGTTACAGCGGTTTCCGCTGCGTTTGATCAACGAGTAAAGGATGGATACTGGAAAAAAGGCCCAGAAGAGGCTCAGGTTGTGCAGGAAGAGTTTACCGATTTCCAATGCCCATACTGCTACAATTTCTATCAAATCGATACCCAGGCTGCGGTAGATACTACGGCAAACTTGCCAAGTGTTCAGCGTCGTGTGTATCCATACCCACTTACTGCTGCACACAATAAGGCAATGGACGCCGCAATCGCCGCCGAAGCTGCCGGTAAGCAGGGTAAGTATTGGGAGATGTTTGATCTGCTCTTTTCTAAGCAGGGCGATTGGTCAGAAGAAGTGCGCAGCGCTTTCAAGCAACAGGTTGTAACCTATGCCAAGCAGCTTAGTCTCAATATTCCCGATTTCGAAGACGATTACGCAAGCGCCGATCTCGAAGCGCTGGTTCGCAAAGGAATTGATGAAGGAAATAACCGTAAGGTTACCGGAACACCTACTATTTACTTGAATGGTACCAAGGTTAATCCTCCTACCTCCTACGATGCTTGGCGCGCTCAGCTAGCAGCGAGCGTTAAGTAGTGTCGGGTGCGTATGGGATGGAACCCCCAGGAGTACTGCGGGTCAAGCAGGCGATCGATCTTTGTAATACCATCCTCGATCCTATCGTTCTACTAGTAGAGGGAGAAGTAGCAAGTTTTTCTATAAACCGCGGCAAGTTTGTCTTCTTCGATCTTAAAGACGAGGAAGAAGAATCTCGGGTTGGCTGTTTTATGATGGCGCATCAACTACCCTTTCCATTGGAAGACGGCATGCGGGTGCAGGTGCGTGCTCGTCCTGGGCTGTATCAAAAAAGTGGCCAGTTTCGCCTACTGGTGCAAACGGTTGAGGCAAAAGGGGAGGGGAGTCTTAAACGAGCGTTTGAGCTACTTAAAGGTAAGCTAGAATTAGAAGGGCTCTTTAGTCCCGCCCGAAAGCGAGCACTACCCAGGTTCCCCGAGCGAGTTGGTATTATTTCCTCCAGTGGTGCGGCTGGCTTTGGCGACTTTATGCGCATCGCAGATGGCCGCTTGCCGGGCGTGCAGTTTATCTTGGCCGATGTTGCCGTGCAGGGCGGCGATGCCGAGCGCGAGATTACCCATGCGTTTACCAGGCTCACTACCCAGACCTCGGTGGAAGTGATTGTCCTTATCCGCGGTGGTGGAAGCATTGAAGACTTACATGCTTTTAATAGTGAGATAGTTGCCCGCGCCATTGTGGCGAGCCGCGTGCCGGTGCTAGTGGGGGTTGGGCATGAAAAAGATGTCACTATTGCCGACTACGCCGCCGATGTCCGCGCCTCCACGCCCTCGCAGGCGGCTCAGATCTT
>JAYUZR010000035.1:0-97121 GCA_043751595.1 Candidatus Berkelbacteria bacterium | reverse complement strand
ATAAAGGTTAAGATTTCAACCTTATTTTCCGTATCAAATAATCCACCGAGTATACCTGGTAACTGCGATGCCACCATATAGCACCTCCTTTTTGTATTCCGCGAATTGGTTAAACCGCGTTTTTATCCTATCGTCAACCTGGTAACCTAGGCGCTAATCCGGTCAAACCCAGTATACGGCCGCAATACTTCGGGAATCTCGATACTTCCATCCTCCATCTGGTAGGTTTCAAGGAGAGGAATTAAGATGCGAGGACTAGCTAATGCCGTGTTATTAAGTGTGTGCACAAAAGCCATCTCCCCCTCCGGGTTTCGGTAGCGGATATTGAGGCGACGGGCCTGGTAATCGGTATCGTTCGAGCAGGAATGCGTCTCGCCGTATTTGTTCATGCCTGGCATCCAGGTCTCGATGTCCCACTTTTTAGATTGAGGAGTACCAAGATCGCCCCCACAATTAAGTACTACTTGGTAAGAGAGACCTAGAGCCTGCAGCAAATCTTCGGCCTGCTGTAGCAACCAAGCATGCTCGGCCTCAGAGTTTTCAGGAAGACTAAAAGAGACCATCTCAATCTTGGTAAAGGCATGCACTCGGTACAAGCCACGAGTTTCTTTGCCGTAGGTACCAGATTCACGACGATAGCAAGGAGAAATACCCACATAGCGGATTGGGGTTTCGCCCAAAGCAAGCGTTTCGCCAGCGTGGTAGTTAACCAGACCAACCTCAGCCGTTCCTGCTAGGTACAGATTATCGCGCTCCAACTGGTAGGCGTCGCCATCAATCGCATCTTCTGGGGTAGCAAAGTGAGCTGCGCCATACATAGCTGCCTCGCGCACCATAATTGGCACGGTCATAGGGGTAGCACCGGCCGCAATGAGGCGATCGAGCGCAAAACGAAGTACCGATTGCTCCAGAATAACCAGCTGATTTTTGAGGTAATAAAACTTACTACCCGAAAGCTTGGCCGCACGCTCTGCATCAAACAGATCGAGAGCGATAGCGAGTACTTCATGATCCTTAGGGGTAAACGAAAACTCTTTCTTCTCCCCTACTGTGCGGATAACTACATTCTCTTTATCGCTGGCGCCTTCGGGTACTTCGGCCGCCGGAATATTGGGGATTTGACGATGCAGCACCAGAACCTGCTCGTCGAGCTCACGCAGCTGCACATCGTGGCTGGCGATGCGGTCTGAAAGGTCTTTAAGATCGCCGCGCAGGGCCTCACGCTCTTCGGGGGTAGCTTGAGCCATCTTGGCCGATGCCTGGTTCTGCTCAGCCTTGAGCGCCTCGGTAGTGGTGCGCAGTGTGCGTCGAGAGCTATCAATCTCAAGAATTCGCTCCACAAGAGAAGTGTCGCCGCACTTTTTGGCAATGCCAGCACGGACGAGGTCGGGGTTGGTTCGAATAAGGTTGAGATCAAGCATGGGGCGATTCTAGCGAAAGGTGCGACCAGATACAACGAACAACGAAAAAGCCCCTCCACAACCGTGTGATGGGGCTTCTTTATTTTTCCTCGCGGAGAGCGAGGATGGTGCAACTTTCTTAGTTGCGCTGGCCTTCGTTGGCCATTCTGCAAACCGGCTTCGGTTTGCAGGAAACTGGCTCGGAGGGACTCGAACCCCCGACGCGCTGTTTAAGAAACAGCCGCTCTTACCGCTGAGCTACGAGCCAATAACCCTGAGATTGAGAGGCAGAATGAATTCCCGCCCGAGAATGATCCATGACTGGAACTTTCTTCAGCAGACTCATGCGAGCCTCTCAATCTCGTCCCGACGAGGTGGGTGTTGGTAAGCCCGAAAACTTCCAACTGCACTTTGGATGCTTCTCTTATAAAGCCCGAAGGCTTCGCGGATCTAGCTACGTTGCTAGTATCTTAAGATGGCATTTGAGTACCCCACCCGGACTCCTTACCCTGCCCGTAGGCAAAGCTAGGAGACACGAGATTTCTTATACCGATAGTTTGAACTCGTGTCAACCTCTTAGGCCTTAACCTAGAGGATTAAAGAGAAAAACCATTGGAGGCTTTGCGACTGGTTTTTCTCTTTAATCCGATTCCGGGCGCATCGTCGGGAAAAAAACCGTCTCGCGAATCGAATCTACTCCAGCAACAATCGCAAATAAGCGGTCAATTCCTACCCCAAATCCGGCAGTCGGCGGCATGCCGTACTCAAGAGCACGAAGAAAATCGGTATCCATACGCATAGCTTCAGGATCTCCATCCATACGCAATTTCTCCTGCTCTTCAAAACGGCCACGCTGATCAATAGGATCATTTAATTCGCTAAATCCGTTCCCAACCTCGGCACCATCAATAAGAATCTGCAAGCGCTCAGTTAGGCGAGGCTCGCCAGGCTTGCGCTTTGCTAGCGGAGAAATCTCCACTGGGTGATCAAGCATAAACATTGGCTGCACCAAGAATGGGCGTACGGTTTTTTTGTAGAGCTGATCCAGTAAGCGACCGCGACCAAGTGAGACATCCGTATCTACACGATGCTTTTTGACATGCTCAACCAGTTCTTCGTCGGTAATAGTCAGAATGTCGATACCAGCGTACTCCAGAAGAAGATCACGGTAGGTACGACGAGGCCAAGGGGCGGTAAAATCGAGTACTTTATCGCCACGGGTAATCTGTAGCGTACCAAAAGTATCTTGAATCGCCTTTACGTACATCCCCTCAAGGAAAGGAATCAGGTCCTCATAGGTAGCGTAGGCGTAGTAGAACTCGAGCTCAGTAAACTCTTGTAGGTGTTGAGGACTAACCCCTTCGTTGCGGAATACACGAGAAAGCTCAAAATTGCGCTCAAACCCACCAACCGTTAGGCGCTTAAGGTGAAGCTCTAGAGAAATGCGCAGATAAAAATCGGTATCCAGCGCGTTATGGTGCGTAATAAACGGCTCTGCATCGGCCCCACCAGGAGTGTGCTCGAGTACTGGTGTCTCTACCTCGGTAAACTTATGGTCGATAAGATACTGACGAATAGCAGCGGTAAAGCGGCTCCGCTTGTAAAATCGCTCACGAACTTCATCGTTTACGATTAACTCGGCGTAACGCTGACGCTGACGTTGGTCAATATCCTGCAAGCCACGCCACAAATCTGGTAATGGACGAAGGCTCTTGGTAAGAATCCGCCATTCCGTTGCTGCAACGGTAAGCTCGCCACGGCGAGTAATAAATAATTGACCGGAAGCAAACACAAAATCGCCAATATCGAGAAGCGCAAGACGCTCAAACCACTCGGCATCGATGGCATCGCGGCGAACCAAAACCTGGATGGTGCCAGTTTCGTCGCGAACATCCATAAAACAAAGAGCTCCTTGGTTGCGGAGAGCCATAATACGGCCTCCTACTCCCACCTTTTCACCAATTGGCTCGCCGCCAGCTTCCATTCCTTCTCCACCCTTACGGACTTCTTCTACCCACTGGCGCTCACCCGCTTTTGGCGGGTAGGGATCAATACCAAGTGCCCGCCAGGCGTCGTGTTTGGCGCGGCGGGCTTCAAAAGGATCGAGGCCTTCAAATTGGTACTCAGCCATTGGTTGAGAAGGATTTAGGCGATTGCCAGCACTTTGTACTCTACCTTGTCACCATCTGGCAGAACAACCGTGGCAACCGTGCCTACCTTAGAGCCAAGAAGAGCTTTACCGGTTGGAGAATCGATAGAAATAAGACCTTCGGAAGGAGAAGACTCAGCAGAACCTACAAGAGTGAAGTCCATCTTATCGCCTTCGTTCTCTACGGTAACCACGCTACCAACACTGACCATACCGGCCTTTGCGCCCTTGGTGTTGTCGATAATTTTGGCGTGCTTAAGAAGGGCCTCGATTTCTTCGATGCGACCCTCCAGAAGAGCTTGCTGAGCACGAGCGTCGTCGTACTCGGCGTTCTCGGAAAGATCGCCGTATTCGCGGGCTTCTTTAATTTTCTGGATGATCTCTTGACGATCAACCTCGATGAGGCGCTGAAGCTCGTTCTTAAGCTTTTCGACGCCGGGTTTGGTTAGGTAAGATGCTTGTGCCATAGGGCAGGAATTAACAGTTGCTCTATCTTTACCCATTTCACCCCCTTTTGTACAGGGGAGTGCCGCCTTTTATAGGTAAAAACGAAGTAAATTAAAATGTAATAATGTGTCCGATTTGCCATTAAAAAATGGCCACCGCTACTGCGGCTGCCGGGCTGCACTATCTTTACGCCGGTTGCCCTACGACGTCAAGTACGTCGTCCCTCGTGTAAATCAGTCGCCAAGCCTCCAATGATTTACACGAGGGACTTCCGAAGGTTAAAGCCCAGCCCTACTCGAGAATTGCCTTGATTCGGCGGATTCCCTGGGCAACCGCTTCTTCTTTTTGAATCTTGAAATGTCCCAGTTCATTCGTATTACTAACATGCGGGCCGGTGCAAATCTCTTTGCTAAAGTTGCCAATTGCGTAGACGGTTACGAGGTCGCCATATTTATCGCCAAAGAGACCAATTGCCCCCTGTAGCCTAGCCTCGGCCGGCGAGAGGGTTTCTACCGAAACCGGAAGAGCGGCCGCTATTTGCGCATTTACTTCTTCTTCTACAGCAGCCAGTTGCTGGGCAGTAAGTTTTTCTGGATTGGTAAAGTCGAATCGCAGACGCTCGGGAGTAAGGTTACTTCCCTTCTGCTGTACATGATCGCCTAGAATGCGCCTGAGTGCCTCATGTAGCAGGTGGGTCGCGGTATGGTACTTAACCGTCTGCTCGCTGGTATCTGCCAGCCCTGAGGAGAATTGGCCGGCGTTGGCCGTGCGCGAGAGCTGTTGATGCTGCTGGAACTCGGTGGCAAACTCGGCCTCGTTAATGGTAATGCCCTTACTCTCGGCATATTCCTTAGTAAGTTCCAGTGGGAATCCATAGCTTTGATAGAGATCGAAGGCTACTTTTCCGGTGAGGGTTTCCTGTTTTTCAATTTCCGCCTTTCCTTTTGCTAGTGTTTTTTGGAAGCGCCGAGCTTCGTCGAGTAAGATTCGATGAATATCTCCACTACCCTTACTTAGCTCTGGATACTCTTCTTGGTACTGCTGAGTAATGGTGGCAATAACTGGAGCTAGCCACTCAACCGTATCGTGACTGGCGTGCATAATCGCTCGGCGGATGAGTCGGCGGAGAATATAGCCTCGGTCTTTATTGCTGGGCACCACCCCATCGGCAATCAGAAACACACTCGCCCGCAGATGATCCGCCACAATCCGCTGAGCTGTTTCCTGAGCCGCCATAGCAGGAACCTGTTCAATCAGGCTTTGGCGAATAGGAACAAATAAATCGGTATCAAACACCGTTGGAACTCCTTGCATAACAGCCGAGATACGTTCCAAGCCCATTCCGGTATCTACGTTATGCTGTACTAGTTTTGCATAGGTGCCGTCGACCGCTTTATCAAACTGCATAAAGACGTTATTCCATACCTCGACCAACCTAGTACCTTCAAAATCTGGCATGCCATTAGGTAAGGTAAGCTCTCCGATTTCGGTATCAATGTAGATTTCACTATCTGGACCACAGGGACCAGTAGCACCAGCCGGACCCCACCAGTTGGTGGCATCGGTAAAAATACGTCCACCCTCGGCAAGAGGCGTGTCTAATTCGGCAGTAAGGCCAGCCGAAGCAAATAACCCCTTCCAGATTTCTACCGATTCATCGTCGCGAGAAACGGTATCGTTTCCGGCAAAAATAGTGACATAGATACGTTTTGGATCGATACCAAGGCCTTTTTCAGGATCGGTGAGAAACTCCCAACTAAACGCCAACGATTCTTTCTTAAAGTAATCGCCGAGTGACCAGTTACCCAGCATCTCAAAATAGGTAAGGTGACTACTATCTCCTACTTCGTAGATATCATCGGTGCGTAGGCACTTCTGAGCATCGGCCAGGCGCTTGCCCTGTGGATGCGGCTGCCCAAGCAAGAATGGCACCAAGGGGTGCATACCAGCGGTGGTAAACAAGACCGTAGGATCGTTCTCTGGCACCAAGGACGCCGAAGGGATTGCCGCGTGCGCCTGGGACACGAAGTACTGGAGGAAACGGCGTCTTATGGATGCGGTGGAGTTGTTCATGCTGCGCACTCTACCAGAAGTAAACCCATCCAAAAACCCCGTCAGAACCCACTACTCGATAGGAAGGTGAATAGTGACCGTCGACCCCTTTTTAAGCTCGGAAGCATACTCGATGAGGCCACCGTGCAAGCGAATAATTTGCCCTGCGATGTAGGTGCCAAGTCCCATGCCTTCAAAATCAAAATTATAGACAGAATTACCCCGGTAAAACCCTTCACCTAGGTGCGATAAGATTTCGTGGGACATACCTACGCCCTGATCCGAGATAGCGATACTAAACTCTTGCTCCTCTACTGTTACCCTCACCACCACCTCGCTATGCTCGGGACTAAACTTAACGGCGTTATCAAGAAGTGCCGCCAACGCTAGCTTCATGCGTCGAACATCAAACCGTGCCTCACGCACCTGGTGCAGCTCATCATCAAAAATACGAATAATAATATTTTTCTCTCGGGCAAATGAATCAATGGCAACCACCGACTGCGTAACCACATCGCTAATGTTACCCACCGAAATAGCCAGGTTAAGATCGTTCCCCTCAAGCTGCTCTACCATCAAAAATTGCTCAGCAAGCAACCACAGGCGCTGTTGTCCACGGTAAATATTGGCATATAGCTTTTGGCGCTGCTCAACCGTGGTGCCAACCCCCTCTTCTTGAAGAAGGATTACCGACGTCTGAATAATGGTAATAGGGCTGAGCAAGTAGTGCGAACAAAGGGCAATAAACTGATCTTTAAGCGCCTTTAGATGCTTACTACTGCGCGCTGTAAGAATTCGGTTCGTGACAATCAGAACAATCAACGAAAATACTGCCGCACCTACGGCAGCGCCTGCGATAAACGAAGGTAGAGAAATACTAGAATCCATTACCCGTAGTGTACGCCCTACCCCAATTTGGCGGCAAGCTATGCTACACTAGAGGCATGGTTTGGCCGCGTCAGAAACAGTCTCAATTACCGGTTGCGCTTTCACTCGATATTGGTACCGAGTTTGCTAAGGTACTTGTTTTTGAAGTGTCCGAAGATAAAGCCCTGGTCATTGGCCACGCCCGCGAGCGTCAACGCCTTTCCGATATGCACGGTGGCGGTGTCACCGATATCGCCGGAGTTATCACCACCTGCTCTAAAGCAATTCGCGCCGCCACCGAGATGGCCGGCCGCACACCCGAGCAAGTAGTGATGGGAATTGCGGGTGAACTGGTTAAAGGAAGTACCACCACTACCAGTCACGTCAGAAAAACGGCCAATCTCCCCATTACCGAGGCCGAACTTAAAGAAATTATCAGTAAGGCACAGCAAGAAACCCTTACCAAGTCTCGCCGTGATCTCTCCTGGGAGACTGGTTACGCCGAGATTGATGTCGAGCTGGTTAATTCGGCCGTTGTCGCAGTTAAGATTGATGGCTACCGGGTAAATAACCCAATTGGCTTTCAGGGTCGTCAGGTCGAGGTGAGTATCTATACTTCCTATGCCCCCATCGTTCACCTGGGCGCCCTGCAATCTATTGGCGATGAACTTGGGCTCGAGATTCTCTCTATCGCCACCGAGCCATACGCCGTGGCCCGATGCTTTGGCGACGATATGGCCGATACTTCTAGTATTTTTATTGATGTCGGCGGCGGCACCACCGATATTGCCGTTGTACGCTCGGGCGGACTTGAAGGAACCAAAATGTTTGCCCTTGGTGGTCGAGTTATTACTAAGCGCATCGCCACTGCTCAGAAGGTTTCTTTTACCGAAGCCGAGCAAATTAAACTTGCCTACGTAGCCGGAAACCTAGAGGAAGAAGATGCCATTCGTGTTAAGCAGTATTTAGAAGACGATGTTTCAGTTTGGCTCTCGGGTGTAGAACTTGCCCTGGAAGAGTTCACCCAATCCGAGCGCTTCATCGACAACCGCCTACTTCCTTCTAAAATCTACCTCTGCGGCGGCGGAAGTATGCTCCCCGACCTTAAAGAAGCACTCGAGGCGCACGATTGGGGCAGCGTCCTTCCCTTTGCTCGCCAACCCGATGTACAGTTTATCCGACCTCAAGATGTTGCTAATGTACGAGATACCACCAACGACCTCGTTGGCGTGCAAGACGTAACTCCTATGGCCTTAGCCAATATTGGGATCGATCTTGTCCGCGAACCATCTCGCACCCGTGGCGCCCTGAGCCGTATTTTTAAGGGAATGAGGAGCTAATATGCAGCGCGTATATATTGAACCTGCCGACGAAGTAACTACGGTTATTGCTCGTATCAAATCCTCCAAGCAGGATGCCATCGTGCTCGAGGTTCCTCGTGGTGCCCTTCTTTTGCAAAGCCTGGTTAATCTTAAATTAGTTGCCAAGGCTGCTCGCGATACCAACAAAACCCTTCGCCTCGTTACCACCGATAAAATCGGTAAAAACCTTTCAAATCAGGTTGGGATTCCAGTTTATGCCACTATTGAGGCCGCAGAGAATGATGAACCCGAACAATCCACCGAGGCCGAACCCAAGATGATCGCTGGAGTTAAGGTTCGTCGCTACTACGAAGAAACCGATCAAGACCCCGAGCTTACTCCCACTCCCACCGATCAGCCAAAGCCGATTATTCCTAAAACAATTCTCGCTAAGGCACTTTCGGCCATCGCTCCAGCAGCACCGATTCAAGAAGAGGTCGTGGTGGAGATTGAACTGGAACCAGAAGAAGAGGAGCTGCCAGCCTCAAGCTTTAGCAGTAAGCCTATTACTGAGGATGTCATTACCACTCTCACACCAAAAAAGGCTAATAATAGCGATCAACAAGAGGAAAGTGCACCCTCCGTTATTCCCGCCCTTGCCGCTGCTGTAGTAGCCGGAAAATCGCCCGCCAAACCAGGTAACCGAAAAAAAACTGCCCTCATTCTTTGTACGGTTGCCATCTTAATTTTGACTGGTACTGCCGCGGCCTACGCACTGCCAATAACCACCGTTTCTATTACGGTGCCCGCCAAAGAATGGACCCAAACCTTTACCTACGCAGCTGCGCCCGGCGGCGCCCTTCCTGCCGAGCTACTGAGCCAAAGCGCCAACGATACTGTTACCTTTAAGGCAACCGGAACAAAAGACGTGGGCAGTAAGGCTGCAGGCGATGCTCAGATCGTAAACGATTACTCTACCAACCCCCAATCCCTTCCAGCGGGCGCTGTACTAAGCGCCGGTGGCATTACCTTTGTTACCCAAAAAGATATCATCGTTCCCGGCTTTACTGCACCAGATGGCGATAAAATCCCAGGAAAAGTTACCGTGCAAGTGGTTGCTGAGAACTCGGGCGAGGGCGGAAACGTGAGCAATCAGTCCGCTACCATTACTAGTCCTGTTACAAAGATTTATGGCAAGATAGTCAGCACCACCGGCGGCTCCACTAAGCAGGTGGCCGTTATTAGCGCCGACGATATCTCTAAGGCCCGCCAGGATCTCATCAAAAAACTCCAAGACCAGGTTACCGGCAAGCTCTTAGCCGCTAGCCCCGAGGACCAGTTCTTCTTTGATAAAACCAAGGACACGTTTAATCTAGATGGCGTAACTGCATCAGCTGCAGCCGGAGCCGAGCAAGCCGATGGAACCATTACCGGAAGCGCCACAGCTAAGCGCCTTGTCGTCCGTCGTAGCGAAGTAGAGACTGCCGTCCACCGCGACGCCACCGCGCCAGAAGGAACCACTCTCTCTCTTACACAGACCACCCTCACCACCTCCAGTTTCTCCACCACCGAAAGTAAGGCTACTATCGGTATTGAGGCAAAGGGCACCACCTTTAAAACGGTTGATACTTCAGCCGTTGCCAAAGCCCTCATTGGCCGCACCCACAGCGATACCCCAGCCGTTGTTCAGCAGCAGGTAGCCGATGCCGGAACCACTATTACCGCCAATCCTTCTTGGTGGCCCATCACCCGGATCCCTTGGTATCCAAAATCCCTTACTGTCTCTGTAAAGAATGACTAGTCCACTCCTGGGGATCGATCTCGGACAGCGCCGCACGGGAGTTGCCCTCTCGCTTACCGGCTTTCTCAGCTCCCCCCTTACCACAATCGAGCACAACCCACCCCACCTTCATAGTCTTTTTGAACATCTGACCAAGATTATTAAAGAGCACGAAGTGGTCACTATTGTGGTGGGCGATCCGCGCAGCGCCGATGGCTCTGAAAATGAACAGACCAAGTGGGTGAATACTGCTGTAAACCAATTGAGTCACCACCTAGAAAAAACTATTTCTTGGCCACTTTCTTTTGAGCGTGTCGACGAGTACCATTCCAGCCTAGACGCTGCCGATCTTTTTCCTGGGGTAGATAAAGATAGCGCCGCTGCCGCTCTTATCCTGCAAGACTACCTCGAATCCCATGAATCCTAAGCGGACCACTCTTTTCATCCTCTCCCTAGCTGTTATCTTAAGTGCTGCCGCCCTTGGCGCGCGCGCGCTTTACCGTAACTACCAAGATCGCCAAGTATATTACGCAAATGTAGCCGCCCAAAAGCGGGCCGATATCGCCATTACCATTCCCGAGGGTTGGCGTCGAGAACAGATTGCAACCAGACTAGAACAGCTAAAGATCTGTTCTGCTGCAGATTTTATGGCGGCAAGCGAAGGCCATGAAGGCCATCTTTTCCCCGATACCTACCGCTTTTTCCAACCAACCCCCGCCACCCAGGTAGTAACCACCCTCACCAACAACTTTGACGATAAAACCAAAGACTTTTCCCCCACTGAAAACCAGACCATCCTCGCCTCTATTGTTGAGCGTGAAGCCAAGTACGATTCCGAGCGAACCATTATTGCCGGCGTCTACGCTAACCGCCTGGCCATTGGCATGAAATTAGATGCCGACCCGACGGTGCAGTACGGAAAAGAAACTAATGAATTAATGACGGCAAACTCAACCGGGCCGCTCACCCTCTACAAATACTGGCAACCAATCACTCAGGACGATTACACGGGTATCATTTCTCCTTATAATACCTATCTCAACGCCGGCCTCCCCCCTTCCCCTATCGCCAATCCCGGGCTAGCCAGTCTTGCCGCTGCCACAAATCCAGCCAAGCACGATTATTATTACTTCCTTCACAAAGACGGCGTCCTCTACCCTTCCCGAACATTATCTGAACATCAGAGCAAACAGCGCTAGAACCTGCTAGGCTACGCTTTGCTATGCGACTCAAAAAGCCAAGATTCAGATTACTTGATACCCTCACCGCCAACCTCTCTCAAGATATTGGCATCGATCTTGGTACCGCTTTTTCCTTGGTCTACGTAAAAGGACAGGGCGTGGTAGTAAACGAACCGAGCGTAGTGGCCATCAACAAACGCAATCGCCAGATCTTGGCGATTGGAGACGAGGCCAAGCGCATGGTGGGCCGCACTCCTTCTCATATTATTGCCATTCGTCCCCTAGTGGACGGAGTAGTTTCCGACTTCGAAGTAACCGAATCCATGCTTCGGTATTTTATTGAGAAAGTACATAAAACCCGCTTCTCACTTGTTCCTCGCCCGCGCGTGGTAATTGGTATTCCTTATGGTGTAACCGAGGTTGAACGCCGCGCCGTAGAAGAGGCCGCCCTTAATGCCGGCGCCCGCCAGGTATTTCTTATTGAAGAACCAATGGCAGCCGCCATTGGCGCTAATCTTCCTATTCAAGAAGCTACCGGCTGCATGATTGTTGATATCGGAGGCGGAACCACTGAGGTAGCCGTTATTAGCCTGGGTGGAATCGTTACCTCACGCTCCCTTCGCGTTGCCGGAGACGAGCTTAACGACGATATTATTTCCTTTGCTCGCGAGCATCACAACCTCCTCTTGGGTGAGCGTACCGCTGAGGAAATTAAAATCGCTATTGGTTCGGCTTTCCCGCTTGCTGAGCGAATTACCTACCCAATGCGTGGGCGCGATCTTCTTACCGGACTCCCCCGCGAGATTATTATTACTGACGAAGAGGTGCGTAAGGCATTGGCAAAATCAGTTACCGCTATTGTTGATGCCGTTAAACTTACCGTAGAAGAAACCCCACCAGAGCTATTGGCCGATATTATGGACCGCGGTATTGTTCTGGCTGGTGGTGGCGCCCTCCTTCGTGGCCTCGATAAACTACTCAGCCAAACCACCAAGGTTCCCGTACACATCGCCGACGATCCTCTCTCTTGCGTGGCCCGAGGCACCGGCCAAGTACTGGAGAATCTCGACGTGTTGCAAGAAGTACTCCTTCCAGCCATCTACCGTTAGTGTGTTGCGATGCGTAAAGGTATCCCCTTTCTCATTCTCGTCCTCCTCCTTCTTATCCTACCCCTTTCGGTAAGTAGTACTGTTCGCGATACCGCCCGAAACCTACTTTCTCCCCTGGGACGAACGCTCACTCCCGCTTTTACTGGAGGGCAACAGCGTCTTAGTAGCTTTAATCAACTCGCTTCGTTGCGGGACGACAGAACCACCCTGCAACTTCGAGTAATCGAGCTTCAGCAAAAAGTGAGCGATCTCGAGCGCATCAAGCGCGAAAACGAAACCCTTCGCAAAGAACTTGGGGTGACCAATTCAGTTACAAGCGCTAGTAAGGTACTAGGAAGAATTATCATCCATGGTACCGACCCTCTTGAGCGTTTAATAATTCTCGATGTAGGAACCAATAATGGCGTGGCCGTTGGTCAGCCAGTGGTGAGTGAGGGAGTACTCGTGGGCAGAGTTGATGCCGTCACCGCAAACACCGCCGATGTCCTCCTCCTTACCTCGAAGCGATCTAAGGTACAGGTTTGGATTAGTGAATCTCGGGAAAAAGGCCTACTTATGGGTGATGGCAACGCTATTTCCCTGACTCAACTCGATCGCTCGGCCAAGATTTCTCAAAAACAATTAGTAGAAACCAGTGGTCTCGGCGGTAGTCTGCCGGTTGGTATTCCTATTGGCGATATCTCGAACGAACTTAGTAAGCCGAGTGATTCCACCCAACACTTTCTCATTTCTCCCCTTCGCGACTTTTCTACCCTTGAAAGTGTGTTTGTTTTGACTGTGGGGAAATAGTCATGCTCCTTTTTCTTTCTTTTTTTCTAAGCGCCACGCTCTGGCAGTTATTCCTACCCGGGGTTGCTGAGTTTTTTCTTCTTACCCAGCTTTGCATTTGCTGCTCGGTTGTTTTCTTTACCCCAAGCAGCAGAACTTCAGTTATCAGCCCTTTTATTGCTACCGCACTCTCACTTGAGCTTTTTGGGACACTTCACCTGGGAAGGGCGTCCGCTGCACTACTCTTGGGCTACACCATCTCCCAATTCCTTTCTGGGCGAACCCGTATTACTGCCAGATTTACCCGCTACTGCATTGCTGCACTTGCATCTAGTGCTATTTTCGTACTATTCATCACTCTTCCGGTTCAGGTGTGGCAACAATACATCCCTCTTTTCCTTGCCAACCTAGTTGCGATTGGAATAACCTATGCACGCACCAAGCAGCGTAGCCTTATCTCAGGAGAACTTCTGTAATGGCACTCGATCTCTTCGGCAACCCCATTGGTACCACCTCCCTTTCTAAGGGTATTGCTGCTGATGCGCCTTCGTACACCACCGGGCCAAGCACCCAAGCATCACCCAGTGAAGCCCTCACCGAAGAAGTAAGCCAGACGCACTACCCCATTCCACTCCTTGTTGCCACGTTGGCGGTAGCCTCGGTTCTCATCATTCAATGCACCCGCCTGCAGATTATCCAGGGTCGGGCCAACCATGCCCTTGCCCAAGGAAATAGCGAGCAACTTCTCAGACTAACCGCCGACCGCGGGTTGATTATTGATGCACAGGGTGTGGTTTTGGCTGAAAATACTCGAAAGGTAGCCCTTCTTATTGATCCACAAAAACTACCGACCAAACGCAAGGAAAGAGATGGCATATACGATTCACTTAAAAAAGTAGCCGGGGTTTCGCAGGAAGCAATCGCTGAAATTGAGGCTAACTGGAAAAAGGCGCCTGAATCTTTTGTAATTAAGGAGCAGGTAAGTAAGGATGAAGCACTTTTGTATAGGGAGCAGCTTTCCGATCTCCCCGGTGTCGCCATCCGCGAGATTCCGGTCCGAAGCTACGCCGCTATTCCAGCCCTAGGGCAGCTACTTGGCTACGTTGGTGCCGCAACTAAGGAAGATGTTGATGCTGGCGCCCGGCCAAGCGATAGAATTGGCAAAAGTGGCATCGAGCAAACCTATCAAGATAAACTTAGAGGTACTGACGGTATTCAGCACACCACCATTAATGCCCTGGGCGAAGTACTTGAAGGCTCCACCACGGCAGATCCAGCCCCTATTCCTGGCGATACCGTTAAATTAAGCATTGATAGCAAGCTACAAACCGCACTCGGGACCGCTCTCCAACATGCGGTGGAGCGCCGGGCAAAAGAGTTTGGTGCAGAAAAGAGCAAAAACCTTGGCGCTTCTGCCGTAGTAATTAGGCCAAACACTGGCGAAGTTATCGCCATGGCCTCCTTACCCAATTACGATGCCAACACCTTTGCTCGCGGAATTACTGGGGCCGAGTACAAAGCCCTTATTACCGACAAAAGCCTCCCCCTTTTAAACCGCGCTATCGCCGGGCAATATCCTTCTGCATCAACCATTAAGCCGCTCGTTGCCAGTGCTGGCTTGCAGGAAGGGGTCATTACGCCAACTCTCCAGGTTACTACCCCCGCATATATCGAGGTGGGAGGTATTAAGTTTCCTGACTGGAAAACCCACGGACTTACTAATGTTCGTAAAGCTATCTCCGAATCAAACAACATCTTCTTCTTTGCAACCGGTGGTGGATGGAAACAAGGCGGCATTAGTGGTCTTGGCATTGATAGGCTCGATGCCTACCTTGGGAAGTTCGGACTTGGCAAAGACACCGGTATTGATATTCCGGGAGAAGAGTCTGGTCGGGTTCCCACTCCTGCCTGGAAGGAGCAGGTACTAGGCGAGCCTTGGTATATTGGTGACACCTACAACACTTCAATCGGACAAGGCAATATTCTCGTCACCCCGCTCCAGATGGCAAATGCCATTGCTACTATTGCCAATGGTGGCAATCTTTATGCCCCGACCCTCGTTCACTCCTTTTTAAACCCTGTCACCAAAAGCGAAACCCGCAAAGAACCAAAAGTTTCTGCCGCTTCTATTATTCGGAGTGATGTTCTCCAAGTAGTGCGCGAAGGAATGCGCGCAACCGTAGCCGACCAAGTTAATGGCTCGGCCCGCAACCTAAACAAGTTAGCCACTCCCTCAGCTGGAAAAACAGGTACGGCCGAGTTTGGAAGCGAAGGTCGCCTCCATGGTTGGTATGTTGGCTTTGCCCCCTATGATAACCCAGAAATCGCGGTGGCCGTAGTAATTGAAGGTGGTGGTGAAGGATATCGCTCCGCCCTACCGGTGTACGAAGAAATAATGCGCAGTTATTTTAACGAACCGCTCGCCGAAGGTGCTAAGCTATTCACAGAGCCAGCCGAGGACCCCAATAATCCATTCCAAGGAGAGCGTTAATGAGTTCCCTTCAAAAAAGTAGCATTGTCGGACTCCGCCACCTTCGCCGCCATGGGTTAGGCGACGCCATTATTGCCGGCCAAGTGTGCCGCACGCTCGAGCTTGCCTCCCCTGTTCCGGTTCGCGCCATTTCCTACAAGGAGGGAGTTTTACATATTAGTGTTCCACCAGCTCATTATATTGCTTTTCGGCTAGCTAGCAGTGGATTGCTGACAGAATTAAAAGGGCTCTGTGAGGAGAAAAGTCTTCCGATTGTTACCCGCTTTAGATTGACCCGAGAAGCGAGTCATGATAGTATCAACCCTGAATTGTAGCTTTCCTCTCACAAGCTACACCGTTCGCTCTCTGTATTCTACCTATCTATATCCATACGCGCCCCATTCATCGGGCCTTGTTTTTATATGAACATTATAACCAATAAAGAGGCTTTCTCTGACGAAAGCCAAGCACAAAACCCTAAAAAAGTCGGCGGAAAACGTGGCCGACCACGCAAAGTAGATTTAGTCGCCGTTGCTGATCAAGTAAATGCCGCAGCTACCCCTACTCCAGCACCTCAAGAAGCTCCGGCCCCTGTAGCTGCCGATTCTTCTGAAAAAACCGTTTTCTACCAAGCCGCTACCCCTACTCATCAGCGTATTCGCCCTCCTTTTCGCCCTAGTAGCGAGACTCAAGGAAGCCGCATTAATCGCCCAGCCCCTCAAGCTCAAGCTCCTGTAGCTACTACCGAAGGCGCCCGTGAAGTAATTGCCCCTCGCACTCCTGCGGGCAGTAATCCTCACATGCTCACTATGCGTGGCACTCGCATGCAAGAGCCTCAACCACACCGCACCGGCTTTACCGTTGCTCGTCGTCGCTCAGATCGTGGTCAAATGCCTGCCGATGGCTCAGGGGATTTCTCTCTTGATGTCGCTCCTCCGGCCGTTAAAACCGCAGCTACTCACCACTACGGATTCGAAGAAAAGTGGCTTCGTAACGGTGTTGAGGGCGAGAATGTTAAAATCATTCCTCTCGGTGGTCTAGAAGAAATCGGTAAGAACATGACCCTCTTCGAGTACAAGGACGATATCGTCATTGTCGATATGGGATTCATGTTCCCAGAATCCGATATGTTCGGAGTGGATTACGTTATCCCCGACATCACTTACCTGCAAGATAAAAAGGATAAGATTCGCGGCGCCGTTATTACTCACGGCCACCTCGATCACATCGGTGCTATTCCTTACCTTGTCGAGAAACTCGGCTTCCCTACTATGTACGGAACCGCCGTTACCCTCGGCATGATCAAGCAGCGCCTCGAAGAGTTCGGTCTTACTGGCAAAAATAAGCTTGTCACCATCGAGTCCGATAACGATGTTATTCAGCTTGGCGCCTTCCGTATTTACCCATTCCGCCTTCTTCACTCTGTTCCTGGCGCCATTGGTCTCGAAATCGAAACTCCTAACGGACGTATTGCTTACTGTACTGACTGGAAGTTCGATTACACTCCTTCCGATAACAAGCCGGTAGACCTTCGTGTTTTGGCATCCATCGGGGCTCGTGGTGTTGATATGCTCTTCTCCGATTCCACCAACGCCGAGCGTCCTGGACACTCTGTTTCCGAAAAAGTAGTTGAGCAATCACTCGAGAAGGCAATCACTGCCGCACCTGGCCGTGTTATCTGCGCCATGTTCTCCAGTAACCTTAACCGTATTCAGCAAGCTATTAATGTAGCTGGCCGAAACGGACGCAAGGTTCTTATCGTTGGCCGCAGCATGCAGCAGAATGTTGAGATGGCCCTTGGTATCCGCGCCATCGTGGTTCCACCAAACACCCTCATCTCCGAGCGCGAAGCTAGTCATATCGATGACAGCAAGCTGCTTGTACTTTCTACCGGAGCCCAGGGCGAAGACCGCTCTGCTCTTCAGCGCATGGCCAATGGCGAGCACAAGGTAATCAAAATCCGCAAGGGTGATACCGTTATCATTTCTGCCTCCCCTATTCCTGGTAACGAGCGCTCGGTTAGCGGCTTAATGGATATCCTTTACAAGGCTGGTGCACAGGTTATCTACAACAAAACCCTCGATATTCACACCACGGGTCACGGAACTCAAGAAGATCTTAAGCTGATGATCGCCCTGATGCAGCCGAAGTTCTTCGTTCCTCTTCATGGTGAGCGCTCCAAGTTAATCATGCACGGAGAGCTCGCTAAAGAAGTTGGTGTTGCCCCGGAAAGTATTATCATTGGTGACAACGGTCTCATCCTCGAGATGGACTACACCGGTAAGGTATACCCAACCGACAACCATGTTCCTGCCGGCTACGTAATGGTAGATGGTCTTGGAGTAGGTGATGTTGGAAACGTGGTCCTCCGTGATCGCCAGGTAATGGCTCAAGAAGGTATCTTCTGTATCTTCTGTCTGTACGATCACAAGACTGGAAAGTTTATTCAGTCTCCCGATCTTATCTCCCGTGGATTTATCTACATGCGTGAGAACGAGCGCTTTATCGCCGATGTTCGCACCGAAATTAAGCGCTACCTCGATAACGCCGCTGGCAAGAATGTAGATCTAAGCGAAGTTAAGAATGGTCTGCGTGATCATATTTCGAAGATTCTCTTCGATAAGACCGAGCGCAGCCCAATGGTAATTCCTGTTATCGCCGAAGTGTAGACCTTAGGTGAAGGAATCAGAAAAGCCCCGGCGATACTTCGCCAGGGCTTTTTCTTTATGCCTGAACCAGACTATGTGCCTGTTTTAAAACTACCGACAAATACCATTTATTATCTTCCAGAAGCTTTTTTAATTTACGCTTTCCCCGTAGCTCACAAAATTCAGTCATAACCTTGAGAACCACTGGACCATACCAATTGTTCCGTTTCATTACTCTAATTGCCTGTCTTTTTGATTTTATTAGCATCACAAACTCCTTGCGGACAATGAAACCAAGTAATAAAAGGCTCGTCAACAGATTAAAGAGTTACCACATCAAGCACACCTGCCGGCAATCCACTCGGTAATTCAGTAGAAGTAAGAATCGCCTGCACCTCTCCCAGCCGTTCAAGCACGGTAATCTGCCGGTCATGATCTAGCTCGGATAAAATATCATCCAATAATAAAATTGGTTGCACGCCGGTAATTTCATGCAAAATCTCCACCTCGGCAAACTTAAGCGCCAAGGCCAAAGAACGCAGCTGACCGCGCGACATACTGGCCGCCACTGGGTGGTTATTCCACGCAATCAACACATCGTCCCTCTGAGGTCCGTACAAACTCGTGCCGGCAGCAATTTCCCTACTCTCACGAGAAGCGAAAAAATCGCGAAGGTCGCCAGAAATAACTTCAGGACTCGGACTAGCCGAATACTCAAGTGAAACCTGCCAATCCCCGGCTACAAACTCAGAAAATACTATAGGCGTGCGTTCCCCTAGCTTTCTTACTAGTCGCTCGCGCTGGGGACGAATAACTTCGATGCAGCCAATTAACTGCTCATTCCAAAACTGCAGTTCTCCGCGATCAGCTTTTCGTTCTTGGATTTGTTTGAGTAGGCGATTACGTTGACGCAATACTGGCGTTAACTGAGCAACTGCCGCCGTATAGGCCGGTGAAGCCTGGCACAATACTCGATCCAAGTAATGTCGCCGCACCGAAGGTGCACCGAGTAATAATTGCAGATCATCAGGTTGGAATAGTACTGAAGGCAACATACCAAGCACCTCTCGCGCCCTCATACTTCGACCGTCAACCCGTATTCTTTTCATGTACGGCTCGCGCTGAATCACTAATTCGTGATCCCCCGAAACTACCCGAGCAAAGGGCGTATCAAAATTAACCACTTCTTTATCATGTGTCGTCCGCCAGGAAGTAGTAACGGAAAGCATCGCCAAGGCTTCGAGTACACTCGTTTTACCCGCCCCATTACGGCCCAAAATAGCGGTTCGCGGCGTTAAGGGAACTGTGACATCAAGTAGACTTCGAAAACCCGACAAGTGAATCGTATCGAGCACGTTAGCGGTCCAGACGAATCGGCATTACCAACTGCAAATAACTTGGGTCGTCAGTTCGAATAACTAACGGAGTAGTGACCCCACTAAAAGCCAGGGTAATACTCGGCGTCCCTGCCGCGTTGCAAGCATCAAGCAAATAGCGAGCATTAAACGGTACGCTCAAAGCAGTAAAACCATCATGCGGAACGCCAGCCAAGACGTGCTGAGCCCCACCCTTTTGGGAGCCATAGCTTTTTACCGCAAAGTTTCCGGCCTCATCTAGCTCCAGCAAGACATTACTAATACCACTATTAGAAAATACATAGGTAAGACGAAGGGCCTGCACTAGCTCGCTGGTCGTAACCTCTACCTCCGCCTGGAAGGCAGTAGGAATAATTGCTCGATACTTAGGAAAGTTGCCGATTACTAAGCGTGAATACAACTCAACCTCATTAATTTGAGCCAGTAATTGCTGATCATCAATCGTAAGAATTAATGAAGGATCTCCCTGCACCGCTCCGGCTACGCGAACAATTTCCTGAATGGTGCGAGATGGAATAACTACCGACATACTTTCTTGCATGGGAACAATGGTAAGTGTGCGCTCAACCAGCCGGAAACTATCGGTAGCGGCCAAAATTGCTGTATCGCCCTGGAGTTGCATAAAAATACCGGTAAGGATCGGACGAGCCTGATCGTTAGCACAAGCGATTACAACCTGCTTTACGCACGAAACAAAGGCCTGCAGCGGCAGTACTACTCGAATCCCTTTACCCGCCTGTGGGAGGGGTGGATATTCATCAGCATCCATTCCGGCAATTCTTCCCTCTACTTTTGCACTTTTACAGACTAACTCGTATGACTCCAGGGTAAACTCAATTTCTTCGTCTGGGTTTTGGTGGACAAACTCCTGCAATAACTTAGCGGGCACCGTAAACGCACCCTCCTCCAAAATAGTTCCTGGAAGATGCGTAGTAACGGCTAAGTCGATATCCGAACCAGATAATCGAACAATGTTTTTATCGGTTTCAATTAATACATTAGAAAGCACCGGCACACTCTGGCGAGTAGTAACCACGCGACTAATATTTTGTAGCTGTTGATCCAGTAATTTGGTACGGGCAGTGAATCGCATTGTGGATAACTTGTGGATTACCTGTGTATTACTTGTGGGAAGGTGTGTGAATAGCCTGTGGATGACCGTAAGCTTTCCCTATCCCACCTAATGCCCTGGGGACAACCGAATCTTTTCCCCGTTCCTTCCCCGCTATTGTACCAACCATTTCCCCAGGCGCTAGTGGGCAAAAGTTCGCTCCAAAAGCCCGCACCCATTAGTTGTCCACTTATCCCCAGGGCTTATTATTATTGTTATTACTTTTTATATAAGAAATAAGAGAATAAGGAATTTCCAAGAACAAGAGTTACTCAGTGCATTTTAGTAAGGGTAAAAGACTAGCAGCGGATCCTATAGTCTCCTTGATAAAAGATCAGGATTAGGGTATATGCCTCTTGCGAAAGCAAGACCAATCCAAATGAAGGGTCCTGCTTCTCGGCGGATAGCAAACTCAAGCTCTCACTTTGTCTTTGACGGGGTGGGAGTGTTTTTTTCTTTTTATTACCTAGGGTCTGAAAACAAAATCACTGAAGGCTTTGCGACTGATTTTATTTTCATGACCGCACTATCGACTCGCCGAGTAGAACAGCTCTTTAATCTGGGTAAGTTCTCCTAGTAATTCCTCCGACTTCTTCATCTCCCTTTCAATCTTTTCCACCGAGTGCATGGCGGTAGTATGATCTCGCCCTCCTACCTCTCGGCCAATAGTCGGGAAGGTCATACCGAGTTCATTTTTCATTAGATACATCAGAATCTGACGCGGCTTCACGAGCTCACGCTGGCGGCGCTCACCGGCAACATCTTTAAAATCAACTCCGTAGTATTCGCACACTAGCTGTTTAATCTGTTCAAGGCTGGTTTTCTTGGTCGGCTTGGTACTGGCAAAACTCTTCAGGGCCTCACGGGCGGATTCGATTGTGGCTTCTTTTCCTTCCGATTGTCGGTTCAAAAGCACGGTAGTTAGAGCACCTTCAAGCTCGCGAATGTTGGTTTCCACAAGATCGGCGATAAAGAGGGTTACCGTATCGGGCAAAACAACCCCCTTCTCTTCGCATTTGGCCTGCAAAATGGCTTGACGGGTCTCTAGGTCGGGAAGTTGCATATCGGCCATCATACCGGCACTGAAGCGGCTAGAGAGGCGGTCCTCAAGGCCTTTGATATCGCTCGGAGATTTATCTGAGGTAATCACAATTTGCTTATCCCCCTGATAGAGCGCATTGAAGGTGTGGAAAAACTCTTCCTGCATACCGTCTTTTCCAGCGATGAACTGAATATCATCCACTAAGAAGACATCAACACTACGGTACTTCTTCTTAAAGGCCTCGGTTTTATTCGAGCGAATACTTCCCGTGAACTCATTCATAAAACTTTCGCAGGAGGCATACACCACTCGCTTCTGGGGTTCGCGTCGAATGATCTCGGCGCCAATCGCTTGCATAAGGTGAGTTTTCCCCAGTCCCACTCCCCCGTAGAAGTAGAGCGGGTTATAGGATTTCCCTGGGTTATCTGCAACGGCATGGGCAGCAGCGTAGGCCAAGCGATTCTTGCTTCCTACAATGAAATTTTCAAAGGTGTACTTTGGGTTGAGGTTAGAGTGAATAACTTCTGTGGGGATAGCCTGAGAAGGTTGAGAAAATTCTTGAGAAACAACCGGTACAGAACTACGGGGTGCCTCAATCGGCTGACTAGCAAAAAGCTCACGGGTAGGATTGGTGTTTCGCACTACTACATACTGAATAGTACTTACAGGCGCGCCAATTTGCTCAGAAATAAGGGCAATAATGTGTGGCTCGGCGTGGCGCTTGATAAACGCCACTGCTGCCTGGTTTTCCACAGACAGGGTCACTTCTTCACCTAGAAGAGAGCTCAGGCTTGCTTGCTTTAACCAGGTCCGATAGAAGACACTGCCAGAGCGAGTTTCTAGCTCGGGAATAATCGATTTCCAGATTGCAGCCAGTTGCTGTTCGGTCATGAGATGGCTAAAGAAGGGGTGATCTGGGAGGTATTTGGTGACTACAAAATCAAGCCTACTCGAGTTTTCCCCAGCTGACTAGAGTTATCCACACCCCCTGTGTAAAACCTAAAAAAGTGGCTCTGTTGAGGGCATTTTTTGTGGGGATATCTTTATTCTTAGGCCTTTACTCTAAGGTCTAAAAATAAAATCATTGGAGGCTTTACTCTGCCTTATTGTCCCAGAAGTGGCGAAGGAATCATTGGAGGTTTTACGACTGATTCCTTCGCCACTTCTGCTCTTGATCTGTTTCCCTCTTTCAGGTACAGTCTGTCCGTTCTTGACCGCCACGTTCTCTGATTATTACCTATGGGACCAACCTACAATCCAAACAAGCGCAAACGCGTACGAACCCACGGCTTTATGAAGCGCATGCTTACTCCCGATGGCCGTGCAGTTCTTGCACGTCGTCGTGCCAAGGGTCGCGTTAAGCTCACTGTTTCACAGGAACGTAACCGAAAGTACTAGTCGTGTTTCCTCGTCCCGAGCGCCTCAAAACCTCTCGCGACATTATCACGGTACTTCGTACGGGTTCTCGGCGATCCTCTTCTAGGGTCGCCGTTTCTGTGTTGCCACACCGGCGTTCACAGGAAGTCCCGCACCGGATTGCGGTAATTGTGGATAAAAAACTCAGCAAAAAAGCAGTGGTGCGTAATCTGGTTCGCCGTCGTATCCGCGCAATTTTGCACGATGCCAGCCTGCCGCAGGGTTATGATATTATTGTCCGCACTAATCCCCAGGCGGCAACGGCAACTTATTCAGAATTATGCACCGAGATAACCGGCTTACTCTCCTCCCTCGCCAGGCGCTCGTAGGGTTGATTCGGTTCTATCAGAAAACACTCTCTCCCGATCACGGACTACTTAAGGCTGCTCATCCGTACGGCTATTGTAGATATTACCCTACTTGCAGTGAGTATGGCGCCCAGGCAATTACAAAATATGGAGTCGTTAAGGGAGGTTTATTGGCCATTTGGCGGATAATCCGTTGTAATCCATGGGTTAAGGGTGGCGCAGACCCTTTGCTTTAGCTAGAGTACGTTCGTTATGCCAAACCTTTTCTATATTCTGCTCGAACGGCCATTTATTAATATTTTGGTCGGTCTTACTGCGCTTACACCGGGTCAGTATGCTGCGGTGGCGGTTATTATCCTCACTCTTATTGTTCGTTTTGCCCTTCTTATTCCAAGTAAGAAGATGGCTCAGTCCCAGCGCCGCATGGCCGAGTTGCAGCCACTTATCTCCGAGCTTCAAAAAGAATACGGGGACGATAAAAACGGATTCGCTCAGGCGCAGATGGCGCTCCTTAAGGATAATAATGTAAACCCTTTTGGAAGTTGCCTTCTGTTGTTGCCGCAGATCATCGTTCTAATTTTCTTGAACCGCTCTATTGGATTGGCTTTTGGTTCAGATGCGGTAAAGCATCTGTATAGTTTTGTTCCACATATTACTTCGGTAAATACTTCGTTCTTCTGGACCGATCTTACTGGGCACGATCAAACGTATATTTTGCCAATCTTGGCAGGTGCGCTTCAGTTTATTCAGACCTGGATGGTAACGCCTCGTCCTAAGCGTAATCCAAGCCAGGAGCCAGATCCTACTGCCGCAGCCCAGCGCAGCATGTTGTATGTTCTTCCTTTGTTTACCGTCTTCTTGGGTAAGTCGATTACGGCCGCCCTCTTCTTGTACTGGGTAGTTTCAAGTATTTTCTCGGTCATTCAGCAGTACTTTGTTAATAAGGAAAAACTAGCTCTTGCAGGAGTTTCTAAGGCAATTGATACCGCTGAGCAAAAGCATCCTGAAAAAGCGAAGCAGTTAGAGAAGGCAAAAACCAATCCCGAGATGAAAGAAGTGCTCGACCTAGAGACAAAGTCGGAGAAAAACGGTATATCCGTAACGGTGCGAAGGAAGAAGTAGTTCTTTCTAAAGTCTGGAGGTATCTCCCCGCTTTCAGCGGTGAGATACCTCTCCTCGCTCGCAACGCAGGCAAGCATACTTGCCTGCGTCTGCTCACTCGGAGAGATGGCTGAGTGGTCGAAAGCGGCAGCCTCGAAATCTGCTGTCTAGGAAACTGGACCTAGGGTTCGAATCCCTATCTCTCCGCCAAGATAAAAGACACCCCCGAGGGGGTGTCTTTTATCTTTGATGGATCGATATCGGGATGAGAACCCGGCAGGGTTCGCTCTGCTCAATTCCATTTGAGCGCTTTAGCGCGAAGAGCAGCTAAAGGAGCGAAGCGACTGCCATCCCCTCTCTCCGCCCTTACCGCACCACCTCGTCTGCCGGCTTCGCCTGATGCCACAACACCGTAAAATATCTTCTATAACTTTCTACTAACTCATCATTAGTAATAATCACCGAAAGAATCGGGTCACTCCACACGGTAAGTCTGATCATACTCCCGCCAAACACGGTGGAAATTGGTCCGCCATCAACATGGGTAAGAATCCTCTGTTCGGTAAGTTCTTCGTGCTTAATGACTCCGCGCTCCTTAAAAGTATCTCGAAAATCGATAATCTTCTTGTGTACGCCTCGGGCAATACGCTCCTCTTCCTGCTCGGTGTAGGTGCCTTCTAGGGCCTGTTTAAACTTCTTGCCGCCATCTCCGATCACATAATAGGTTTCGCCATTTGGAATGGCGTTCAATAATTCGAGTCGGGCTTTCTGTAGTTCTGCTGTCCCCATTACCACGCGTACTCCCCCCTGCTCCTTAGAGCTAAACTTCTCTAATAATGAAGGGAGAAGGGTTTCTACATTAAGGAGACGCTCACGCTGCACCTTGGCCAGTACTTCGGGAGAGTTAACTCGAAAATGCTTTCGTCCTCGTTCGATATATTCTTCGCAAAGCTCAGTATTCTTTAGCTCTCTAAGGGCGTTATAGATCAACTGAGGGTGAAGTTTTGTCTTTTCTTGCAGGGCGGTAACCGTGCAAGGACTTACCTCTAGTAAGGCTAAATACACCGTTGCAGCTGTTTTGCTGACGCCACATTCGATAAGGGTGGAAATTTCTGGAGTCATAATACTTCAAGTATAGATGAAGTTTATTGTTTACCGCCAGGACTCAGCCTATAACCAGCGCAATAAAAGGACGGAGGAAATGATGGGTATCTATCTAACTATGAATGAAGCAGTGGAGTCACTTCATGGAGTTGCCAATAGACTCGGTGTTAAAAAGAGGATTTTACACTACAGAGGTCTCGGTTACCTATATGGTAACGGGCTAATTAGATTGGAAATTAATGTAGGAGAGGGCGGATTCGTTTGGCCGTACGAGAAAGAGAGTTGCATAGTGCACTTTTATGAGTTGCCAAATCTTAGAATGAGCATAGGAGATATCCGGCTACTGAGCGAAATACTCGAAAGGTGGGCTGAAGCAGCACCGAAAGAAGCCGATGTAAGATTTGGGGAATAATAAAAGAGGCCACATCTAGTGGTCTCTTTTATTTAGTATAGGCAACTCCCGCTGCTTTATAGATGGCATCAAAACTAAGAACGGCCGAGGCTTGGCCTTGGCGTACTAGCGCAATATTAGAACAATCAATAAAACTGGCATTTTTTGTGGTTAATCCCTCGTATACTTTAAAGGTTGCCTCTTCGATGTCTTTACCGGGCTCAACCCTTTTAAAGGGAAACTTCCCCATGCGTATTCTTGAAATAAGAAGTAATGTCTTTTCTCTGCCAAGACGATTGGTGAAAAGGGTTATTAGTTCTTGTACGCAGTAGGAATTTACATATATAGGGACCGAACACTCCTTTAGTACTGATAGCGCCCGCTTATGTAGGGCATCTTCAGGGTAGTAAATAGCAAAAAGCACATCGGTATCGATGATAATTCGGTCAGATTCCATAAATAGTTTCATCGAGGGTTTCATTCATTCTCTCTGCCTTAGTACCCCTCATCTCCACCTCTATTTCTTTGAGGAAGAGATCGATTTCCTTCTTTTGTTGTTTGATACTATCCACCTCACGGGTCACTAGCCATTCCTCAAGTGCCTTCCGGATAATTTCAGCCAGACTTACACCTTCGCTTGAGGCAATAACACGCGCTCGAGTGATTAGGTTTTCCGGAAGATACATTTGTGTGCGTTGCATAGAAGTTATATACATCTATACATATACACATGTCAATTACACCTCCGTCACGCGCATCAACTCATCCTGTGTTGTTAATCCATTCCGCACCTTTGTTAGTCCATCCTGGTAAATCGGCTTCATGCCACCGCGGAGCGCAATGTCCTGCAGTGTTCCTTGGTCCATGTGTTGCAAAATCCCCTGCTCAAACTCTTGATTTGGCTTTAATACTTCAGCAATAACCACCCGTCCCTCGTATTTGGGATTGGCAGGATCGCATCCCGGCACTAATTTACGCACCAAGCGCTGGGCGATAATAAGCTGGATACTTCCATTAAGCAGGAAGGGCGCGATACCCATCTCCAAAAAGCGTGTAGCGGCCGTCACAGCGTTATTGGTGTGCAGAGTGCTCAGTACAAGGTGGCCGGTTAAGCTCGCGTTTAAGGCAATTGTGGCGGTTTCTGGATCACGAATCTCTCCCACCATTACCACGTCTGGGTCTTGGCGTAGGGCCCCACGCAATCCTTCAGCGAAGGTGAATCCCTGATCAGGTGAAATCTGGCTCTGCTGTAGGCCAGCCACCCGGTACTCCACCGGATCTTCTAGGGTAATAATTTTGCGCTCAGAAGTATTCAAAATATCGAGCATGGCGTACAGGGTGGTACTCTTTCCCGAGCCGGTCGGACCAGTCACGAGGATGAGGCCGTATGGCTTGGTGATCGCGCCATGAATAATGGCCAAGTTTTCTTCGGTGAACCCAAGGTCAACTAGTGAAGCACGCTGCATATCTTGGCGCAGAATACGAAGTACTACCCCCTCGCCAAAGGCGGTAGGAATCGTGGAAACACGAACATCGGCGTTAATCCCGCGGTCACTTAAGCTAAAGCGTCCATCTTGAATAGTCTTTGTCTGATCCAGCTTAAGGTTAGACTGCATCTTAATGCGCGAGATCATACTGTGATGATGCTCCATGGGAATACTCACCACTGGTTGCAGTACGCCATCAATACGAAAACGAACAGTAAGCTCCTTCTCAGTTGGCTCCAGGTGGATATCGGAGGCATGCTGGGTGTATCCGGCGGCCAGGACAACATCGAGAATTTCGGTGACGCTGGCATCTTTAATAATCGTTCTAAAGTCGTCCAGGCTTTGAATGCGTGAAAAGTAATCCTTCTGTGCCATCTTTTGCGCCTCAACCGTAGCTGCCTGAGCCTCTTCCTTCGCCTCTTCCAGAAGGTGGATGTAGGACTTAATGAGCGAGGTCATGCTGCTATTGGAGACCACCGCCATTTCTACATCTACCCCTAGTTCTGCTGCTAGGGCATGAATTAGAGCAACTGTTTCTTCTGATTCTGGGTGGACCACAGCAACCTTAATGCGGTGCGGGGTTTTAATCAGGCAAGCAAAAAGATTCTCCTCCACCTTAGCTAGAGGAATAATAGAAAGCGCCTTGAGATCGAAGGGGTAGGTATCGAGGGTGCCGTATTGCAAGCCAAGACGGCTGGCTAGCGCAGCCGCATTTTCTTCTTCGGTTTGGCGTTGAATCTGCCTAAGGGTTGCATCAAGAGGAAGTGGCATGATTGTAGTATACGACGAACATCCTTCCTCTCACCACCTACCAGCGAATATGAACCGCAGTGGTCATACCGGGAACAGCGTAGAAGCCGGCGAGATAATCTTCTTTAGGAACGCAGAGGAACTCGCTGGTTGCTTCATCGTACTTTACGTTACAACGACTTCCAGGTTTTCCATAGCCATAATCAGGCTCATCTTCCCAAGGCGCGTTGCGGTTCACTAAGCGTTGAATCTCGGCGTCGTTGATCGGGTTGTAGCTGTTATCTCCCCAGGCAAAGGCCTGCCCTACCCAAAGACTTCTAGGGTCTAATCCCATATTCTGGGCAAAGCCACTGGTTGGAAGGTTGAGAAGGTCACGCAGGAGTCCGCGTACTTTTCCACGGGCAGCTAGTTTAATACCGGCCTGGTACTGTTGCGTGTTATGGAAGTCAAACTCACCTGTTTTTTCGTCGCTAGTGGCGTGCTCACCAGAGCCCAGCGCGTGCTCACCCTGATCTCCCCAGGCTGGGTTTGGTGGTTTAGAGGTTTCTCCTTGTCCGTAGTTATACCAAGGGTAATAGCCATCGGCCGTACCAGCATATTCGTAGGTAACCTTTACTACTCCAAAGACAAGATTATAGAGCAAGCCAATCGCCATGCTGGCGACTCCGATCGGTCCTAGGGCAATTAATCCAAATGAAGCCGCGATAAAGCTAATACCAATAGTAATTAACTGACTAAGCGTACCCTGTGGCAGGCCAAGGGCTTTATCGTTAGCAAGTAGATTCTTAGCAATAGACTTAACCAACATCTGAGCTGCTATATTAACTAGCTCACCCTGCAGGTTGAGTTTAAGGGCTTTAGCATCAGCCAAAATCTTGGCATCCTCCGGACCATTTGTGGCAGTAGAGTTAATGGCAGAGATTTTTCTAGATAGTGAGTAAATCTGATACCCAATCTTGGCCACGCGTGCCACCTCTTTACTGGTTCCAGCCTTGGCTCCCAGCATCTTATCTCCCCAATTGTAGGCTAGGTTGCTTGCATATTCATCGAGAATGCCGCCTACGGAAATAATCTTTCCACTACCGTCCTTTTCACTTCGAGAAAGGAGAGACTTCTTGGTGAATCCACTCTCCGCCCAGTGATACAGACCCTTGAAGAGTCCAGCTGGGACCTTATCTTTACTAGTATTAAAGACTTCACCGGCCAAGAAGTTGGAGAAGGTGGCATCTACTTGAGTCATAAAGCCATCGCCGAAAGTGGTTCGGATATTCGCAAGGTTTTGAGCCTGATTTTCTTTGTGACTTAAGGCGTTTACAAACTGCACAGCAAAGCTACCTAATTGAGACGCAGGTAATCCGGTTGCTGCAAGGAAGGTTCTAAACTTGCTGTTGTGCTGGGCAAAACTACTAAATCCGTATTCAGCAATTGCGGTAGATTGCTCAATCTCAGTTCCCTCAAAGAGACGCTTCGTAAAGTTTGGTGGAACATTTTGATCCGACATAAAGGCAACGGCGTCCAGTGCCTTGTATTTAAGGGCATTAGTAGCCTCTTGCTGGATTTCTTGCTTGCGCTGGCTTACGGCAATATCTTCTTCCTGACCCTCTTTAAGGTCGCGCTCAATCATTGAGATGGTTTGACCGCTCGAGCTACCGATAAAGTCAGTTCGCTCATTTTCATCAGCTTTCCCATTGTGGTTCTTATCTACATCAGCTAGGCGACCACTCGTGACATACCAATTAGGATCATTTAAGAAGCTATTCTTCTTCATCTCATCATCGTAGGCCTGCTGCCGCTGTGTATCGTCAAACTGAATAAAGGTGCTGTCGGCTAGGGTTGTTTCTTGGAAGTTGCTATCGCAGATGGCTCCTAGGTCACACATATCTGGCGTACTGGCGGCCATTGCGTTGGCGGCTGCATCGTTAACCATTTTGGCTTTTGCCTGGGCTCGAACTGCCTTTTCTTCATTCGGCTTCATCGGGGTAAGTCCGGTTGCCTTACGAATATCCTGGTAATTAATGGCAAAGAGGGCTCGGTTTGGATTGCTTCGTGTCGCCTCGTTGGTTTCTAGTTGCTTATTAATCTGTTTAGCGGTCAGCTGCATACCAATGAATCCGATAAAGTCGGCATCTCCGCGAATAAGGCTATTGAGATCGGTACGGGTTACCTCTACGCCAAGTGTCTTAGAGCTTGCTCGTTGAAGTTGATTATCAACCTCTTTGTTGGCAATATCCTGCCAAGCTTGAGCGCTACGATCTCTATTGAAGCTAGTATCACATACTCCAGTGGTTGGTTCGCAGAAACCGGCCATAAAGGTTGCTCGCAATGCGGTACGTAACTTTGATTCTGCACAAGAAGTACTATCTCCCTCGGTGATGTAGCAGGTGCTACTAGTGTTTCTGCCGAAGAGCTGGTCGGCAAAGTGGCGTACACCCTGACTAAGTAAGATCTGTCGCCCATTAGAAGGAGTGGTGACAATACTGCGGAAGGTTCCTTTATCAAGTCCTATCTCCTGCTCTAGCTGTGCGCTAAAGGTGCGGGCAAGAAACTTATCAAAGAGAACGTCTCTAAACTGGGTAAATCCAGATCCATAGAGCACATTGCTCATATTGGCGGTGCCAATATTATTACTGAAGCAGGAGCCATCGCCGCCATTTACCATGGAGCTTGAGATAAACTGGCCAATATTAATATCTTTTCCACAAACCCCCTTAGAGAATGTTTTAAAGATATCATTCCCCTCTTTAAGCCAAGTGGGTGCATCGTTTCCACCAATGTATTTATCGAAAAGATTGGTGATAATTCCACCAACGGCGTCAATCTGACCAATGTTGGTGGAAATTTTCTCTCCGTCAATTTCAGAGCGAAGGAACTTGTAGAATACAGCAGAGCCGTCTTTTAGTTCTTTGTCGCTATCACTTAAGCGAAGGGCGGTAGTGGTCTGCTTTACTTGGTTGCGCAAAGCAAGTACTACACCCGTTGCGGATGCGGTATTCTCATTTACAAAGGCCGTCAGGGTTGGCTTACCTCCACCTGGTGGTGTTGCCTGATCTAGTTGATCGGGGGTGATGTCTCTAAAGGTATCGGATGAGTAAAAGCTTTGAACAATAATACGGCGGGCAGCTCGGATTCTCTCTTTAGGATCGGCAATTCCTACATGCAGGCTTGGATCGGCCACGGCATCCCAGAGCCTGGAAATAAGACCTTTTTGAGCAGGTGCTACGTAGGGTTCGTATAGGTAATAATAGTAGGCTGCGCTGGCGATATTTTTACCTGCGGCAATGGTATCTTCTTTGGTAATAAGATCAGGGGCAAGTTGGGTTTGGAACATACCAAGGCTGGTATGGTAGAGGTACCAGTCGAGTGCTTGGTTTACGGGGTCACTATCAGTAATAGTCGCTAACGCTCCCTTTGCTAGAGGAGTGGTGTTCTTGAGGCTTGCTGTAAGCTTCTTACTTAACTCGATGTAATTCGACTTTTTAGGATTTTCTACCCTAAACGCCTGTGCAATTCTGGCAGTAGCCTCGGCCGAACATTGGTTTGGCTGGCTGGTTGCGTCGAGTGATTTTGGACAGTTGCCTGATACGACGCTAGAAATAGTATTGAGCTGTGAGGTGGTAAGGCTGGTCTTGCTGGCAAGTACTCCGCCAAAGCTATTACTCTCAAGGCCGAGGACACTACTAATGCGAGAAGTACCCCACGAAGCGGCTAGGTTACCTCCGCTAAGTAGATCGAAGTCTGCCGGGAAATCGGGAATCTGGGCCCCAATCTTTTTAAAGCCAACCCGAGCCATGGTCTGGAGGCGGATATTATCAGGGTCAGTTCCAGGGTGGTTAGGGTCGTTGATACAGGCAGTTGTGGCCCCGGTTTCGGATCGGCAGGTTGGGAACATTAAGGCATATCCAGTGCCCTTGGGGAGATCGAGCGCTTTATCAAGAACAGGCCCACCCAACTTAAGAGCCAGTGGCCGCAGGTCTCCCTGCAATATGTGAGATACATCGTCCAGGCTAAGGTTGGCTTTGCGCAGAGCAGCTTCAATTCCTGGGAACTGCTTGGCGAGTTGCAGGGTTACTGAAGCAATTAAGACATTTTTCCCACGGTCCATTAGTGCCTTAATCTTGGTCGCGCTTTGGGTGTGAATATTGGTGTAGCTAACCGTGGTGTCGTTGTTGGCGATGGCATCACCAATACCAGCTGCAAGGGCAAGATTTTCTGTTCCCATTTCACCAGCCTTCCAACTAGGTACACCAGGAGCTGGGCTTCCATCTGGGTTGGTGAGCGTTGGGTTTGGATCAATTGGTGGCTTGGCGGCAAGATCTTTCTTGGGTGGGAAGGCTTTTTTGCCCAGACTATACCAACCAAAGACACTCCCCTTTGGCATGCCAAGGGCGGTATCGAGCCGGCAGGCTCCGGTGTAGATGGCAAAGCTGGCAAGTTGCGCCTTGAAAGATCCGGTTTGATCAATGCTGGTGGTATCAAGAAGCTTCTTATCCCGCATTAATACTTGAATCAGGTTGCCCTGAGGGAAGCACTGGTTATTGGAATAACTCTTCTCGGCTAGGCCACCAGCTTTTTTATCAATTCCACCACTTAGGGTTCCGTCGTATACCGGACGAGGTAGTTGCTTGCCGGCGGCAATTTCCTGAACAAGCTGGACCCCCTCTTCGGCAAGATCTTCTGCTTTTGTCATCAATCCACCATAGCTTGGCTCGGTGCCCACAGTTGGGAAGCGAGTCTTAATAGTGAGGAGCTGTTGATAGATGCGACGAAGTGGACGCTCGTGATCGCGACCAGCGGTTTGCAAACCCTTAGCAGTTGCTTCTAGTTGCGAGAGGGCACCTCGCTGGGATGGATCGACACTTCGCTGAATAGCGGCAACAGCCTGAGATTGGTTGTACTCGGCCTTCATTGCATCAAACTCGGCATCAGTCATTTTGCCATCGGCCTTAAGTTTGGTGCTTAAGGTGTTGAGGGTATCTGATAGTTGCGCCACGACGCCATCATTCGCAGTCAGTCGGACAATTCGGGTTCGATAGAAGCCGACATCTTGCGCAACGTCGTTCAGCTCTTTCATGAAGCTCTGATACTCAGTCGATTTTTTAATACTTGCCGTGGCGCCGGTCTTGGTCCATAAGGCCCGCAGCAATTCTTCTCGGCCGTATCGCTCAAAGACATCGTCCTCTAATCCAAGCTGGAAGATACGAGCAAAGTCTTCAATAGTCATGCCGGCTGCCTTCAACTTGCTATCATCCATCGAGAAGGCACCGAGGTTCTTGAGGGCAGCGGTAAAGTCGCCAAACCCTGTTTGTAGGGTGGTGGCCATGGTCTGGCGCTGGCTATTACCATTGGTAAATTGCTTACTCGCTACCTGGAGGCCAATTTGTTTCCAGTACGATTTTTGGGTGCTCGCCACGAGTGCAGTGTTGATACTTCCGTTGGTAACAGCCCCGTTAATTTGTACTACAGCTCCACGGTCTACTCCTTTAGCTTTGCCATTCTGCTTTTTGATGACAGGCATAAACAAATCACGCAGTGGGTCTTTGGAGTAAGCAATTTTAGCGGTATCGATCCTTCCATTATCATCGGTTTCGTATAGGGAGCCGTAAATCTCCACTGCCTGACTGGCTCCACTCTGACCACAAAGCTCTTCACTCGAGGCATCATCACCCTGGCAGTTGCCGCCAGTTCCCAGCATAAAACTTAGGGCATCGGAAAGACTGGTAACCTGCTCGCGAAGGCGATCGATGTAGGTGATTACCTGGTTGGATGCGGTTGAGGCATCGGCGCTAATAACCTTTTTAGTTGTACCAGCAACGCAGCCAAATCCTTGGGCGGCATCTGAATACTGCCAAACTCCACTTCGCTGGAAGCAGGCTACTTGGCCCTTAAGATCGCTTAATAGGAAATCCCAGCCCTTATACGGGTTGCTGGAAGTGGCGGTAGGTATAGAAATATCATTATACTCCCTAAGGTACTGCTCTTTGTTTCCGTTATAGCTTGGGTGGGCACGAAGGGCGTTAAGGCGAAGTGCAAGCGAATACTGTAGCTCTTCCCCTGCTTGATTCATTACGGGGGTGAGATCAAAGAGAGGAACGGTTTTCCCATTAACCACAACCGACTGCTGCGTACTATAGAGTGCGCTAATCATATTAAGCGTTGCCTGGAGTGGCGCGCTATTAGCTAACTCAGGAGTCTGATTAATAAAGGCTCGTGCACTAGAAATTGGTGCGATAGCAGAAAGTGCCGCGAGGCCAGCGGCATCGTCTGGCTTGAGATCGCTTGCGCTGGCAACTGGCTTGGCGCTAAGACTTGCTCTATCTGCGCCAGTTACTCCGTTGCGAGGTACGGCAACATTGAGCCTTGGGTCATTAATGTAGGCAACGTAGTCGTGGTTGTACCTGCGCTTGGCGAAGGATTCGTTATCGGGAGTTGCCTTAAGGTAGTCGGCATATACTGGTGCCTTATGAATGCTTTCATCTGGTCTAAACTCGGTTTGAGTAACAAGATCTGGCGAAAGAAGATACTCCTGCAAATCTTTAAAGAAGCTGGTATCTGCGGTATCACTTGCTACTTCATCTCGCTCATTACACTTCACGGTATATTTGTCACCTCCAGGGGTTTCAAACTGAAGTCTATCGTTTGAAGGCTCTTCCCCTAGTGCGCCGCAAAGTGTTCCTTGGCCCAATGTATCGTGATCGCCAAATGGGATTTTTTGATACCAAGAATACGGATAGAACTTGGTGTTGGAATCGTAAGCGATAGGATTACCCTTATCATCCTTCTCCTTTGCATAAGTGAAAAGCCCTAAATTGGTAATATCAACCGTACGCTTCTTTTCCTTCGTTACTGGAGTGCTCGTTCCACCCAACTGGAAGCTTCCAAGCGATGTCTCGAGTACTCTACTTCCTACAATCTGCTTAAAAGTATCAACGGCATTCTGGTTGCTGCCAGCCTTAAAGAAGTTAATAACCGCGTCACGCAGGTCATTTTTGGTGAAGCCGTACATATTTGCCCCGCTACCGTTGTATTCAACGTAGGAAAGGCTTAGGAGCGAGTTAAGATAATCGGCGGTTAGATAATCTTCGTCTTTAGGACTCCCTTTAACATCTGGGAAGGTAAGGCGAGCCTTAACACTGCTATCGCGTAAGCTTTTTTGTGGATCACTATCGCTGTAGATCTTCTTGCGCATACTCTGGCGCGGGAGCTTCATAACCGCCTCTATTCTTCCCTCGCCCACCCTGGCTAAGAGGTCTGAGACCTTGGTGGTTGGAAACTCGGAAGTACCGTCGAGGGATCCGGGGCTAATTTTAAGTACTTCGGTCTCTAGCCAGCGCTTACCAAGGTTCTCAAGTAACACCGAAGAATCCCCACCGGCATCGGCCAAGGAGCGTTCTGGTAGGTTTAAGTTTTTCTCGATCGTTCTACGGCCAATATTTCGAACCAGTGACTGGAAATCGTCACCCTCTGCTAATGACCCGGCGGTAAGGCCGATTTGCTGCTCAGCGTAAGCACGACCAATTTGCTCGAGGGTAGAGGTAAGATCCCAGCCCTTGAGTGAGTTATTAGGGGTGCCTAGTAATTGCTCGATTAGCGACGTTCCCACCAAGCGACCAACGTCCTCAAAGGAATTAATTTCTACACTATTGGCATCAAGCTTAAGATCGCCAAGTCCGTTCTGGTTGAGCATCTCAACGATGCCTTGGTTCGCCAAGAAGCGGCCATTAGCCAAAAGGTTGAGCTGGGGTTGGGCAAAGGTTGGGATAGATTGAGCAGCCGAGCCAGCCTCAGTTTGCCAGGCTACCTTTACTGGGTATGGGGCGTAGTAGTTATACTCGCGCGACTTCTTTCTAAAAATACCAATATACTTGGTGATCTTAATAGTCGAGCGGATTTTATCAATCTCACTAATAGAAACCGCGCTGGCTACCTTGGTAGGTAAGTGAGGTTCATCGTCCGGATTAATTTGATACCCAGTAAGATCGGGTTGTTTGGCGGTATCATCTTGACTACTTTTAGAAAACTTTAGCTCGTCGCTGGGCGAGGCGGATGGCGAAGGGCTGGCGGAAGGAGATGGAGAAGGACTAGCTTCTGGCGAAGGGCTGGCAACGGCGTTGGTAAGAATATTGCTTGAAATGGGGTCTACTAAGCGAGCTACTTTAATGTACTCACGACCAGCGCCACCTTCTTCGGTTGGAGTAACTAAGTAGAGAAGGGTATAGAGAACACGCGGATCGACCTTGGGCGCATCCCATCTACCTAGTGATTTTCCGGTTCGGATAATATCGTCCTCTGGCTTAAAACCTGGGCAGGGGTTGGTGTCGGCGGTCCACTGGCTAGCTGGCGTACTAATAAGGCCACCTTCGCAGTGTTCTCCTAGGAGGTAGTATTTATCCTCTGCTCGGGCAAAGGCAATCTTGGCAGAAGAAAGCTGGATGGCCTCGCTCAGGCTTAAGAAGTCTGGAGTGATCGGAACGTAAGGGTCGAAGATTCTTTCATCAATTACCGCGCTCGATGCCTTACAGACCACAATAAGATCGTAGAAACTGGTTTTGTAGTGAGTAATATTGTCACCATAGAGGGCAATGACGCTGGCTACGTATTCGTCGCTGGTGATGAGGGAGATGGTTTCAGGGAGGGCACCAGGGGTATTTTTTACAACGTTTAGGTCGATAATTTGGTTGAAGACGTTAACTCCCTCACCGTTATCAAACTCGGTAATGTTCTGGAAGTCTTCGTACTCGGCCAACTCCTCGGGGGTTGGTGGATTATCTGGATCATTAGCTTCAAAGGCCACAGTATCTACAGCTTCCCCTAGTCCCTCGGGATCAATGCCACGTTCGTAGTAGTCTGCAACTTGCTCTGAACAGGTACGAATGGTTTGTGCTGCGGTCTGCTCATCTGCTGCCTGCGCCACCAATGGGAAAATTGGCTGAATAAGAAGTGCAGCTAACGATAACCCGACTAGGCGACTACGCAGGTTATCCAGCATAGTTGGGTCTAGCTAGTAGGCTTACACCAGCTCTTCCGCCACTTAGGCGTGTTTCTAGGGTAGTAAAGTGAACGCCGTGTTTGCCGTCTCGGTCTTGAGATTCAGCCACCATTAATTTTCCATCAACTTCACCCAAAAAGAGTACAACGTGAGAAACTCCTTCAACCCGCTGCCCCTTATACATTCCACTCAAGAGAATATCACCAGGTTTAAGCTCTCCAGACTTGTACATATTCTGAGCATCAGAATAGCTGAGCTTGCCCTTACGTACTGAAGTTATCTCTTTGCCAGCCTCCGCTTTATCGTAGAGTAACTGAGTATCTACCTGGCCATTGGTGAGGGTGATAACTCCGACTGAGCTTAATACCCAACCCACAAAGCCAGAGCAATCGAAGCCGCGTTGGGCTGGGTTGGATGCTGTTGGGTTGATAGGGCGAGTGTGTGAGTAAGGGTAAATACCACCAGCGGCTCCATTGCCGTTGGCATTTACGGCCGCAATAGCAAAGGCTACTGCCGCAGCGGCACCACCAGTTTCAATTCCATAAATTGCCTTGCGGTCTTTATCGGGGAGTTCATCAAGCTTGGCGAGAAGCTTTTTCATGATCTCAGCAGACTGTGCTCCCCCATTACCAGCCTTGGCAGCTGCACTTGCCTGGTTTACCAGGGTGAGGGCTTCATCAATTTTAGTGCCGTACTCAGTCTTTTTTTCTTGAGTCAGTTTTGTATTAGTAGCAAGACCTTTTTTTAACTCGAGTAGGCTATTGGAGGTTGAGGTAAGTGAAGAGGCTTTATCGGCAGCTGTTGCTTTAGGGTCTGCCAAGCGAGTGATTGCCTGAGTAAGGCTGGCGATGCGGGGATCGGTAGGGACAGCTGCGCTGGTGTTGGTGGCACCCAACTGGTTGGGGCCGTCACTCTGCGAGCTACTGGAGCCGATTCTGGTGCCAGCAATACTTGCTGATGCCAGGAAGCTCATCAAAAAAACGGTAGCAATGGCTCCAGTCAGGAGGATGGTGGTATTTCTGGAGTCAGCCATGGATTTATTATACACCCACCGACAGGGTGTATAAGGCCCTGGAAGTATAGAAAACAATCATTTTCTGCTCTGGGAAGTACAATAGACCTTGAATCTCGTGCGGGTTGGTAAAGCTGAAGGAAAGTTCGATTCTGGTGCCATCAAGATTTGCTAAAAGTAACCTGTTGCGGCCCACGTCTGGCACAAAGAAACTATCGTTATCGCGCCAAGCAATAAGGCGGGTGTTACCAACAATCTTTATATCGGTTTTACTACCGTCACTAAGTGAAAGCGCGTAAAGTTTGCCATCCTGTTCGGCGATCACTTTATCGCCATTGGGAGAAATCTCTACCCCACCCCACGCACCATCGGTGGTTACTTGGCTCAGGGTTCCATCTGCTGTGGTGTACTTCCAGATATTGTTCTGGTTAGGGTCCTTGCTGCGACTAACCAAAAGGATTACCCGCGAATCGGCGCTCCAGGTAAGGTGCGGATTCTCGATGCCGGTAAGATCGGCCTTGCGGTCCAGCTTTACTAGCTTTTTATCGGTAAAAATAAGTGAGTGTTCGCCATTGGTGCGAGTAATACTTACCGCTAATCTACTCTGGTCATTAGGATCCCAAGCAGCGCTTTCTACCTCTGGTCCAGAGATCTGGGCGGTAAGCTGATTCTGAAAATCGAAGGTTGGAATCTCTTGCAGGAATGTCCCCTGGTTAGCAAGAATAATGGCTACATTAGGATCTTTAGACCACTCAATATCATAGATACCAGGCATTGCCTTGGTACTAATTTTGCGAGGAATGCGGGTTGCCAGAGGTAGTTCGTAGAGACCACTTTTCCTATCTCCCACAAAGAAGAGCTTATTGTTGGCGGGATCTGCCCGTACGTGGTCTACCGAAACTATTGGGTCGGCACTTCCTTCGGGTGGCAAAAGGCTAAAGATGGGGCGAATAACTACTGTCTGTTTGCTACCCACGGTAATATCTTGGGAATATGGCTCGTAGCCATCTCGCTTAACTACTACATTGTATCGGCCGGTATACGTGCGCAAGAAGTAATCAGTACCTTGCTTGGTAGGTTTGGTAGTGGCGCCGTTTAGTTGGATAGTAAGCGGCTGATCTGCGGCTGATTTTACTAAGATTCCTCCCCTGTTTGCTGCATAAGCGAGAAGGATAATGGCCCCAATAATGAGAACCCCGGCTAGTACCCCAAGGCCAAGCCAGGTCTGGCGCGGGACACGCTCGAGAATAGAATCAAGCCTTCCTCGGATACCCTGCCTAGGCGCCTGAGCAAACGATGGTGGTGTGCTAAAAGGATGGGGAGGTGGGATAGCCGGAACTGGTGCCTGCTCAGGTAATTCGGCCATAATTAATGACTTCTAACGGTGGGAAGGCCCTTAATATCGGTAATCTGATTGAGGATTACCTGAAGCAAGAGGAAGAATACAAGTCCGGTAATAATACCAATGATGCGCTGCTTGGCAGATTTTTGTTTATCAGGAGAGAAACCGGAGTACATATACTCAACCCCTGAGTAGATGATCATGATTAAAGCAATCGTAAAAATGTATCCGATATTATCGTTGATAATAGCCTGAGCATACCCCTGTAGCGTGCTCTGAGAGCAGTTGGTAAGGACTCCTGGGTTAGGACAAGGGGTTGGAGAGGGCATTACTTTACGTACTTAGAGCGGACAATAAGGAAATTATTATTATGGCTACCATGCTCTGCATTACGGTAGTTGTACTTTGCGTATTCTACGGGGTTTGCGTCTTTGGCACCTGCACTCAGTACGGTATCGATAGTTGGCGCAGCACCATTGTGAGCTTTATTTGTGGCCATATCTACCCCACCAGGGTGCGGATTATTTACATAAAAACTTGTTGCGTCATAGCCCATTACAACATAGATGTGTGCCATAGGGTAAATAATCGCTCCGGTGTATACGATCATGGGATCACCGCCATCGATCGACTTTGTCATAATCGAGAGAAGCTCTGCTTTGGTTTTTTGTTTTTGCTCAATCATTGTCCAGGTAACCCCTGACTTTTCATTTAAATAGTTAATAAGGTTAGGGATAAACTGATATGGCTTAACGCTCAGTCTGCTGCTGCCTGCTGTATTGCCAGTATCTAATTTGGCTCCATCGGTGAAGCTTGGCTTATAGAATAGCGTTACCATTAGGGTTGATGCTGTTCCGCACTGGCCACCACCTGCGGTTTTATCTGGGCGGGTACTCTTACTCTTGTCTGCCTGCTGAACGCCCGGGACATTCGGGATTCTGTGTGCTCCGGCAACATCTGCAAGTATGGTGGTACCTGGCTTGGAGACGGCTCCCCCTTGCGACTGGGTTCCGCAGTACTGAAGGCGCTTTTGATAGAAGGCAAAGTATGCCTCAAATGTTACATGGGACTGCCCCGGATCGGCATGGATAGCGGGAATAACTACAGGTGTGCTAGCGAAGTCTGTAGATGCGATAACGACCGCAGTTTTGAATCCCTCCTCGCCATTTTCAAGTAGTTTTTGAGGATACTCAGGCGACGCATATTGGCCATAATTAGTGCGCATATTGACTCCTCCTCTTGTTTTTCTGTACGTACCAAAGTACCACCTACCCAATGCTACATAATCCTGTTGCTTAGCACTGTACCCAGTGATTTTAAAGGGGATCTTGGCTTTATCTAGGCCCGCTTGGGCATCTTGGATATCTCCATCTTTTCCTGGATCAGGATCAATCTGATATCTGCCGATGTTTCTTCCACTAGATTCTCCTGGTGGAAACGCGGTATCCCATTTGGGATCCAGGGCATCAAATTGTTTGTGGCCATTTTGAGACCAGCCATAATGCTCGCGTGTCATTGTCTCACCTGTTTCGTGAGAGGCGATAGTATCCAGGAAGCTTCGTAGTTCACAAGTAAATATTCCACCTGCATTAAAAGTCCCATCCCCAGAAGCAGTTCCAACCGTTCCAGTGGTATCCGCCAATCTCCCTACATTGTCCCCGCTTACACCGCCTAGACCAAAGAAGAGCATCCCAACAAAAAGTGGAATAACTAAGGCAAGGCAAAGGAGCACAAGCTGCACTTTGCGCACCGTACCCATTGTCTTAAGCTGATCCTTTCTAAACTGGGAGCTGGTGCGAAGCTTATTTAGGTATTGCCCTGCAGCCACCCATCCGTTACCACCGGAGGTTGCAGCAATCTTTTTCATCTCTGCGGCAGTACGCCCGGCTGCTCCTACTGCGCTCCCACCTTCTTTTTCTTCTTTCTTTTTATCTTGCGTTGCAGACTTAGCTCCCGGAAGATCGGTCTTGGGACCCTCTACTTTTTCATCTTTACTCTTGGAATCCGGCTTTTGAGCATCCGCCTTATCACTTGTCTTGCGTGCCCCAAATAAGCCAAAGCGCCTGGGTTGATTAGCTGGATTTACACTCACATTACCAGGCTTATGGGGCTGCGTACCTATACCAGAGGCCGGTTGAATATATTCTTGGCCGAGTCCCTCATTTAACTCACCGTCTGAGACGGTTTGGTTTTGTTGAGAGAGATAATCTTCAGTATCAAAACCCTGCTGATCAGGGTTGATCGGCTCTTGCAAGTTGAGCGGATCGTTTTCTTGCATAGTTGACTAGGCGACTACGCTAAAGCGAGCCACGCATTGCGAGTAATTGCTTCGGATCAGTAGTCATAATCTGATCTTCGGTATACGAGGCGGTAACCTTAATGGCTACATGGTTCAGCCCGGCAAAGAAAAGGCCTTCGCCCACTCCAGCGTTAATCAGCAAATACTTTTCTTGCTCGGTCAGATTAAACACCGCCGCAATTGATTCAATCGAAGAAGTAGATTGCTTTAGGAGGATCTGCATGGCCGAGTTAGACACTACCGCCTTTCCGTATTTATTTGAGAGGAAGTCTTCAACGTCCTGAGAAATAATAGTAAGACCCAAGAAGTACTTACGGGCGCGCTTAGCTAGTCCGTACAAGAAGCGGGCAGAGTCTTCGTATTGCATCATCCACCAGGCCTCATCTACTACCATGATGCGTCGCTTAAGATCGGAGCGCACTACATTCCAGATGTAGTTAAGAATGGTGAAGATGGCGATAGGGCGAAGTGCTTCTTCTAGATCACGAACCGAGAATACAACAAGTCCGCCGCTCAGGCTAAAGTTGGTCGGTTGGTTAAAGAGACCGGCATAACTTCCATCGACAAACTTACCTAGGCGAAGAACAAGGCCATCGGCACCACGCAGATTACCCAGTACGGAAATAAGATCAGTAAGAAGTGGCGGTGGATTCTTATAGGTAGAAGGATCGGAGGTAATATCTTTAAGGGCGTATACCTCGTACAGGGCTTTATCCAGGACTGAATCTTCTTCCGGGGTTAATCCCCCAGCCATTAGTCTGATCAGGCCGTGGAGGCTGGTGATATTGCTTCTAAGGACATCTTCGTTTGCATCTTCTGGATGCACCGTGGTCGGAAGATCGAAAGGATTAATGCGCTTGGGTGCATTAAGGCTAATTTCTAGGTAGCTTCCACCTACTGCGTCTACTAAGGCTTTGTATTCGTTCTCTGGGTCGATAACGATTACATCGGTGCCAAGCATCATGTAACGCAGAATCTCTAGCTTAATAAAGTAGGATTTTCCTGCACCAGACGTAGCGAATACTACCGAGTTTGCGTTATTAAGATTGAACCGATCGAACAGAATTAATGAGTCGTTGTGGCGGTTAATGCCGTACAAGATTCCTTCGTCGGAGGTCAGCTCGGCTGTTGTGAATGGGAAGGTGGTAGAGAGTGAGCCAGTGTCCAGGTTTCTCTGAATGTTAAGCTCGTCTTTAGCCAGTGGGAGAGTGGCGGTAAAACCCTGTTCCATCTGTACAAGTGCCTCTTTGGTATAGATAAGCATTCCACCAAGGGTAGATGAGATCTGCTTTGATAAGGTTGATAACTCGTCTACGCTTTTTGCGTAAATAGTGAAGTAGAGGCCGTATTGGAATAGGCGATTAGTCCCCTGGGCCAGGCTATCGCGGAGTTGATCAATGTTGCTGATGGCGAGATCAATTTCTGGATCACGAACTTGTCCCTTTTCTTCGTTGATCTGGCGGGTAGATTCTAGCTGAGAAAGCTTACGGCGTAGTGATCCCATTACCTCCTGGACATTCTGAGGATGAATATACATCCCAATATCCATCGTAAGATCGTAGTTGATGATTGGGGAGAGCCAGTTGGTGTTTAAGAACCTTGGGTAGGTGTACACAAACAGGGTGCGCACATAGTAGCTTCCAAGCTGAAGATAGTTGGAAGTTACAATGAAATCAGAGGGGGCAATAATATCACGCGTGGTAGTGAGTCCCTGCTGATACGTAGCCATAGCCGCCTGCTCGGCAGCCTGCGCGTTAGAATCGCTGGAATCGGGGTGAAGAAAGGAGAGTAGGCGCATAGTCGGCTATACAGCTGGTGGCTGTTGTGGTGGATTGGCGGTTGGTTGAGCAGGGGCAGCCTCTGGCACGGCTACTGGAGGAACTTCTGCAGCTTGTTCCAAGGGTGGTGCAACGTTCTCGGATGATACGATACCAGCACTAAGGGCAGACACATCAGTAAGCCGCTCTTCTTGGGCAATGTCGGGGTTATAAGCACCATAGAGGAGCTCGATAATCTCTTGAGTGGTAAGGGGTTCAACCCTTAAACCTACGCGAGTAAGCCCGGCAGAAACAATGTTAGCCCTATTGCCTAGCTCTGCCTTGTAGCGATCAAACTGGTCTTGATAGAGAGTTGCCTGAGTATTTCCGCCACCAATACCTAGTACCGTACTAAGAGAGAATCCACTCGATGCCTTGGCGCCTGTAACTGCAGCGTAACTTACTACTACGTAGAAGCGCTTAGCCATAATGTTGGCAATCGTGATAAGGCGCCTGACAAAGTTTACGTAATCTTCGATCTGGATTCTAAGAAGATCGCTTGAAAGATTTTTCTTTTGCTCTTCCAGTTTGCGTAGGTAGCGCTCAAGATCGAGCTTCTTAGAATTAATAACAATCTCAACCGGGAAATCGAGTGAGTTGAGGAAGGATTGGTAGCTGTAGATGATGGCGTTTTGCTCGGCCTCTGACTTTAGTTCAAAGTTAATCGGTTGCACCCGTAAGATGGCGCGTACTGAAGTGTCGTTCATGATTACTACCCCATCCTGGATACCTGCGACAGGTAGGTGGTCTTGGGTGGAGGCTCCAGCTGCGCTCATGATTTTGTCGTCCCTCTACTGGTTGCGATGGTGGGGCTCTTCCCTACCGTACCGCGGCTATCAAGAATAGTGGCAAGTTGGGCAATATCGTTTTTGCGTACGTGCTTGATCACCTTGGCTTGATCAGCTGCTCCAGAGCGCTGTGTAGGCTTAACAAGAACGGGCTCCATTCCCCCATTCTTTTTCCAAACCCTGGTCTTGGGTGAGGTAACAAAAAGGATAATGTACTTAGTGAACGAGTAGAGTGGTTGATCGTTAAACTTACCCATTGCTAGGGCTAGGGTGATCATGGCCAGAAAAAATCCGATTATTTTGTTAATGGGACTGGGCAGGCCATCTGAACTAAAGATAACAAAAGCGGCTAAGCCCCCAATGGTGACGATACCAAACTGGATCGGGCTGAGTGGCCCGATGATTTTATCTTCCATCGTGATGTTCTGGGGGACCTGGAATTGCACACGAATAGTATACCGCGGGTGAAGTCTTCCAACAAATACGTTGATACTAAAAAAGCCAAGTCCCAAAGGACTTGGCTGGTACCACGGGCGGGATTCGAACCCGCAAGAGCTAGGCTCAGCGGATTTTAAGTCCGCCGTGTATAACCGTTCCACCACCGTGGCACATAAACCGATACCGACTGGAATACTAGCGATTTGCCTTAGGTTAGGCAACCACCTTCCAGGTTTGCCCCCTTACTTCAATATGGCCATACACAGAGAATCCAGCCGCCTTCTTATGGCCTCCACCTCCTAGTAACTTAGCTAGACGCTCAACGTCGGCTGTAGAGCCTTCTGTGGTACGTAGGGAGCCGCGTACAATCCCCGGTGTAAACTCACTAATGAGGAGTGCGCACTTAACCCCTGGCAGCATGGCGAGATGGCCCACGATACCGCTAATATCAGCAGCTGTAGCCTGGGTACCCTCGATGTCTGCTTGAGTAAGCGCGGTTACTGCACAGCGCCCCTTGGAGGTAATAGTGACTCGCTCAAGGGCAATCCCGAGGAGGCGTAAACTACTTAAGGTTTTACCTTGTACTAAGTTACTTACTACTTGATCAAGTCGCCCCCCACAGCGCATCAAAAAGCCACAGGCTTCAAGGGTCTCATTGCGAGTGTTGCTGTGATGGTATCCACCAGTATCAGTAAAGATGCCAGTGAGGAGGCAGGTGGCAATCTCTGCAGTAATCTTAATCTTAGATGCGCGAAAGGCGGTGTACAGTATTTCGCAGGTTGAGGAAATATCTACCTGGTGAAGGTGATCAACTGCTCGATTGATAAGCTGCGTAGGCGGGTGATGATCAATCACGATAAGACGGTCGGTAGCCAGGTACTGCTGCAGAGCATCATGCTGGCCAGATCGACTTGTTTCGTTGGCATCAAGAAGTATGCAGTAATCAGCGTGGAGCGGGACTTCTCGGATAACCGCCTTACTAAGCGGGAGGTAGTTAAAGCTACTTGGCACGCCATCACTCAGTACCGGGATAACTTCCTTCCACCCTAGGTTTTTAAGGACCAAAGCAAGGGCGAGCAAAGAACCTACTGCGTCGCCATCGGGGTTGATGTGGGAAATTAACACAACCTGCTCACCAGGGGTGAGCAGGCGTAATGGAAGCTGCATAATCGCCTACGCGAGAGTAGCCAGAAGGCAGCCTTCTTGAGGAAGGCTAGCATTGGTTACCTTAAGGGTAGAACCAGTCTGAAGAGAAAGACCAGCCGCCTCTTCAAACTCTTTGTGGTTACTACCAGTTAAGAGTACGTATCCAGGGTCGAGCTCCTTAATAAGGGCACGTAGCTGATCGATACTGGTAAGAGCATCGGTACGAACAACGAGGAGATGGGTGTTGGATACTCCCTCGGCCTTAGCGATAGCGGTGTCGTAACCTTCAACGTAAGAAATAATCAGATCTTCGAGACGAATGATGCTGATCTTTCCTTTGCCAAGGTACAACTGCTGGCACTGAATGCCGGTGATATCGTATTCACCAGGCCCATGAAGATCTTGGTCGTGAAGGGTGACAGAAACGCCGAGAGTAAGCCAAGTTGGCTTACTCTCAAGGCGTACGGACCCATCAGGGGTGCGTGTAATCTGCATACTAGGCAGCTACAACTTCTTCAGGAGTTTCAGCGGCAGGTTCTGCCACTTCAGTAACTTCTGCCGTCTCGGCTAGCTTGCGCTTAGCTTTCTTCTTTGGCTTAGCTTCGCCATCTTCACCCTTAGGTGCTTCTGGTTCGTGTAGGCGCTTGTAAGAAAGACCAAGGCGGTGCTGTTGAGGATCGATCGAGATGATCTTGAACTCAAAGGTTTCGCCGATGTGCAGTACGCTACCTGGATCGGTAATGCGCTCACTTGAGATCTCGGAAATGTGAACCAATCCATCGATCTCAGCGTCGAGGCGAACGAATACTCCGAATGGAGTGATGCGAGTTACCTGACCAGAAACAGTATCGTCTACTGAGTACTTCTGAGCGGCTTGCTGCCAAGGATCTGGCTGCAAACGCTTGATGGAGAGCGATACGCGGTTATCGGCGGTAGAAACTACCAATACCTTAACGGTGTCTGCCACATTGTAGAGAGATGAGATATCGGTGACACGTCCCCAAGCAATTTCGGAGATGTGAACCAATCCCTCAAGGGAGTTCTCTGGATCGCCAAGGCGAACAAAGATACCGAAATCGACAATACCAGTGATGTTTCCTTCAAGGATATCGCCTTCTTTGATCTTGGTAAGCTTAGCTTCCTGAATAGCGTCTCCAGCTGCCTTCTCGGAGAAGATAAGCTTGCCCTGCTGTTGATCGAAGGTAAGAACCTTAACCGTAAGCATTTGGCCATGCAACTCTTTGAGGCGAGCATAGATTTCATCCGTGTTACCGTTTTCAACACGTGGATAGTGTTCGGTAGCAAGCTGAGATACAGGTAGGAATCCAGTGAAGTCACCAAGTTCGATCAAGAGGCCGCCCTTGTTAACATCGGAAACCTTAACCTGCATAGATTCACCATCCTTAGCGCGAGAGGTAAGCTCGTTGACGATGCGCTCGCGATCAGCACGGCGTAGAGAAAGAACCATGTTTCCACGGTTGTCTTCTAGTACGAGGACTGAAGCGGTGATGGGATCACCTGGCTTGAGATCGGACGAAAGGACCGAAAGCTCACGCTCAGGAATAACACCAACAGCAACGCCACCGATATCTACCCAGACTCGGTTTGCGGAGGATGACATAACGGTGCCTTCGACGACTGCACCGGGAACGAATGGTACTGCTTTACCTCCTAGTTCCTTGAGGAGGGATGCCATAGAGACATCAGTTGTTTTGGCTGATTGGGCCATAGGTTATAAATAACCCTTTCTTCTGCGCCGCCCTGAGGGCGATCGGCATACGCAATGACTCGAGTAGGCGAGTGATCAATGTATGCAGACCGACTTAGGCTTTCTTTGGCTTGGGTAGGTACTTTTCTTTAGCTGCAACCTGCTTCTGCTCTTGTTTGTTAATTCGAGCTGCTCTGATGGTAGCAGGAAGTGCAACACCAAGGTAGATAGCCATGCTTAGTTCTTGCAAGAGGCGCCAGATATCCATTCCGAAGAGTGGAATACGCTGGACTCTGAAGAAGTAGAGAATACCTCCCCAGAAGAGATTGGTAAGACAAAAATTGATAAGGAGCGAAGCAACTTCTTGGCCAATCTTTTTGCGGATGATAAAGCTAACTACGAGCACAACGAGGAGAAGTGCCAGCATGCCAACATACCACCACTGCAACGGCCACTGAAGAAGTGGTCGGTACGCAAACAGATTTTGAAACGACCAATAATTGCTAAGTGTCATGGTGTAACTAAAATACTGGTGCCGCGAGAGGGACTCGAACCCTCACCCCATTGCTGGGCTAGGCCCTCAACCTAGTGCGTATACCATTCCGCCATCGCGGCTCGCCAGTCGAGAGAGACCTTACCAGATTGGGATGAGGGTGTCGAGGGCTATGCAAACGGCCAGAATCCTTGCATAGCCTGGAAAGTGAAAAGGCAGCAACTGTATAACCTGCCTATGCAAAAGTATATTCAACTAAGTAGTTATGCGCTGGCCTCTCAGGGGCTGGTTCCGGTATCAATTGAGGTGGTTATTAATCCCGGAATGCCAGTGTTTAATGTGATTGGGATAAGCCCCGGGCAAGGCAGGAATATACGAGAAAAGGTGCGGGCCACGCTGCGCACCTTAGGATTAGCCCTTCCTTTGGTTCGAGTTACCGTAAGTGTGTATTCTGAGTACTCGCTTGAACATACTACTTCTTTGGAGCTGCCCATTGCGGTTGCCCTGTGGTATCTGGTTCAGAATAAAAAACTACCATCTAGTTCCCCCGCCTTGCTTGGCTCACTGCATTTGAACGGCTCAGTCTACCTAGAGCCGGCTTTTGAGCAAGCGCTGGGTCAACTAACCACCTCAAAAAAAGTTGTACTACCTAAGGTTAGGGGCTCACTAAAACTTGGAAAGCAAGTATCAGCCTTGTCCGAAGCTTTAGGTTATTTAGAGAAGCCTAGCGATCCAGTCATAAGTTCCAGTGGTGAGTTGATTGAAGTTCCAGTCGGGTTGTTTCGCGCGCTGCAGATTGCATACTTGGCTAAGCAGCCTATCCTAATCATAGATCTCCCCTTCCCACAAAGATCAGTACTTAAACAACTGGTGCAGGCATTGGCTGATCAGCCTACAATAGAGCTTTCCCAATTCGGTGCAGTTACTACTCTGGTTAAAAGTGTTCGGTCTGCAGGTTCCCACGAAACTCTTCTGCTTAGCCAGTTATCCAGTGTTGGTACATCTTTTCAACATGCTTTACACGAAAGACTTAGTACGGATTCACCTTGGGTTATTGGCTTAGAATCTAGTTGCAGCTGCTTAAGACTGCATAATACATGTAGATGCACCAATGGTGAGCTTCAGGTGCATCGCAAAAAGCTAAATACCTACAAAGGTCATTATGCTTTGAAGTATGTATATGAAGATGATCAAACTAAGACGGTATCAACTGATCAACTTCAGAAAAAAATGAAGAAGCTTAAGGGTGAGCTTGTGGGGGATTCATCCATTGCGCAAGTTATCGCAGCGATTGATGCTGTTAAGTGTGGGAGGCAGCAGGAGGATGAAGCATTGTTCTATCGGGTAGATGGGCCTGGAAAGTAGGAGAGATTCTGGCATAGTGAGACAGGTTTTTGGGTGTCTTGTGTCTCCTGGTATCCGGCCTTGCCGGATACACGCCTCGTTCAGTCACGAATAAACAAGTAAACTTGTTTATTCCCTCCTTCTCTCGGCTTGTAGCTCAGCTGGTTAGAGCAGCGCTCTTATAAGGCGCCGGTCATGGGTTCAAGTCCCATCAAGCCGACCACTAAAAAAGAACGGTTTCCCGTTCTTTTTTAGTACAAGCGACTACTCGCCTAGTCGGTCACATCTTTGATCGAGAGGGAGAAGCGTCCCTTCTCTGGATCAATGGCAATCACCTTAACGCGTACGGTGTCACCAACATTCAACAAAGATGAAATATTGGCGATACGCTCGTTGCTAACTTGAGAAATATGGACCATACCATCCTTGCCAGGCAAGAACTCAACGATTGCTCCAATTTCCTTAGTAGGATCGTTACGATCACGCACGATACCGGCAACGTAGCCATCGAACACCTCACCAACCTCGATTACGCGGCCAATGGCCTGAATCTCAGAGATAGCGTGTTGGGCTAACTCAGCGTCGGTTGAAGAAATAAGAACCGTTCCGTCCTCTTCAATATCAATTGAGGTAACAGACTTTCCACCAGCTGCATCAATAATTCTATTGATGTTTTTCCCACCAGGTCCGATAAGCTCACCAATTTTCTCGGGAGCAATCTTGATCGCCACAATGCGCGGTGCATAGGCAGAGATATCGGCACGAGGCTCAGGAAGAGCTTCGAGCATCTTATCCATAATGTGCATACGCCCGGTGTAGGCCTGAGTAAGCGTCTGCTCAATAATGGGCCAGCTAAGACCGGCAATCTTGGTATCCATCTGGATAGCAGTAATACCATCTCTTGTTCCAGCAATCTTGAAGTCCATATCGCCAGAGAAGTCTTCTTGTCCCTGTAGATCGGTTAAGACCTCGAACACACTAGAGTCGTGGTTGGTAACCAATCCCATAGCAACACCGGCAACTGGCTTTTTAATGGGCACACCAGCGTCCATAAGGGCGAGGGTAGAGCCGCAGGTTGCAGCCATCGACGAAGAACCGTTTGAGGACAGAATCTCGGACACTAAACGAATGGTGTAGGGGAAAGTATCCTTATCCGGCAAAACGGGCACCAGGGCGCGTTCAGCGAGGGCTCCGTGCCCAATCTCGCGGCGGGATGCGCCACGAACAGGGGAGGTCTCTCCGGTTGAAAACGGAGGGAAGTTGTAGTGGTGCATGTAGCGCTTGGTACCTTCGGTCTCCATAGTGTCAATCATCTGCTCATCACCAGGTGCGCCAAGGGTGGCAATGGTAAGAGCCTGTGTCTGTCCGCGAGTGAACAAACCAGATCCGTGAGTGCGGGGCAGGAGGCCGACCTCAATAGTGATTGGGCGAACCTCGGTAATGGCGCGACCATCTGGGCGTTCTTTGCGATCGAGAATAGCGGTGCGTACTTCTTTATCGAACAACTTGCCGAAAACAGTCTTAATCTCACTTTGCTTAAACTTGCCATCAAGCTCAACCAAGATAGTGGCCAGAAGGGCATCAAGCTTTTCGCGACGATCTGCGCCAGTAGCGTAAGCGGCCTTAATGGCTGATCCGTATTGCTCGATAATAGTATCTTCGGCAGTTGGCCCAGCCTTGATAGCTTCTTCAGAAGAATAGGGGACGAAGAACTCTTTTTGAGTCTTGATCACATCTTGCATCGAGCTCTGTGCGAGTTTAAGTGCCTCAAGCATTACATCTTCAGGAACTTCGTTAGCGCCAGCTTCAACCATCATGATGCGGTCAGCAGTACCAGCTACAACCAAATCGAGATCGGATGCTTCCATCTGAAGGCGGGTAGGGTGTACCACGAGTTTTCCGTCGATCATACCAATGCGGCAAGCGGCAACTGGTCCGGCAAAAGGAGCCTTGCCAGCTTTGCTTAGAGCGGCAGAAGCGGCGATAATCGCCAAAACATCTGGGTCGTACTCGGTATCTACCGAAAGAACGGTAATAATTACCTGAACATCGCGGCGAAACTTTTTATCGAAGAGGGGACGGAGCGGACGATCGACGAGGCGGGCGGTAAGAATGGCTTCTTCAGATGGACGGCCTTCGCGCTTAATAAAGCGAGAGCCAGAAATCTTACCAGCAGCGTAGAGACGCTCCTCGTAATCAACCATAAGAGGGAAGTAATCGATACCTTCGCGCTCTTGTTTAGCAACCACAACGGTGGCCAGTACTACGGTCTCACCAGCCTGTACGGTGACAGCTGCGTGGGCCTGTTCAGCAAAGCGACCAAACTCGAATGTGAGCTTGGTCTCTCCTAGTAGACTGGTATAGCGCTGAAGCGCCATTACTTACGAAGCCCTAGCTCTTTGATGAGATCCGCGTAGGAACTCTGGCTGTTGTTCGATAGGTAATTAAGTAGACGGCGGCGGCGGCCAACCATTTTAAGAAGACCAGCGCGTGAGCTGTGATCTTTGCGGTGAAGCTTAAGGTGCTCGGTGAGCTCGGTGATAGTTTGGCTAAGACGCGCGATCTGTACCTGTACAGAACCGGTGTCGTTAGGGTGGGTTTGGAATTGGGTAACCTGGACTGTTGACATACGAGGTAGATGAAATGCGCTAGGGCGCTGTAAAACGTGGTGACTATATCTTAATTTCCGCCGAGATTCAACCAATTGCTAGACTGCCGAAAGGCCGTCGGTAAGAAGTTGGCGAATCTGAGAAATGATTTCTTGTTCTTTCTCTTGAATCTTTGCATCTTCAAGGGTAAATCCGGCTGCTTGAGCATGGCCTGCGCCACCAAAGCTAACGGCTAGTTGGCGAACATCGGCGGTGGGTTTAACACTGCGGAGATTTCCTACTACTGAACCATCTTCTTCGGTGAGAAGTAGGACAAAATCTACACCCTGAGCGGTTTTGAGGAGTTCATCAATCAGGCTGCGAGCCATATCTGGCGTGGCCTGAGAAGCGACAAAATCTGCCTTACTAAGGGTGGACCAGGCAAAGCGGTGGGGGGCATCTTCTTTGATGTACGAAAGGGCGCGGCCCCAAAGACGAAGCATGGCAAGAGAGCGGTTCTTAAAGAGCTCTCGGACAATTTCTTGCTGCTTTCCGCCAGCAGCTACTAGTTGTGCAGCAACAGTAAGAGACTTCGGTGTGGTGTTGGAGTTTTGGAAGCTGCTGGTATCGGAGATAATTCCAGCTAGAAGGCAGGTAGCAACTTGTTCGGTGATAAGGCCTTGATCGCGCCCGACCATCTCGAGAATGGCCACGAGTAACTCGGCAGTTGATGAAGCAGCAATATCTACCAGATTGATCTTGCCGAAGTTGGTATTACCGGGGTGGTGATCGATATTAACTAAGGGAACCTCGTAGAAGAGATCGGCGCAGCGGTCTGCTAAGGCGCCTAGTCGCTCTTTGCTGGAGCAATCTACGGCAATAATGGCATCAAAATCGAAGGAGCCGTCCTCTATTAAGAAGTTCTCTGGAACAAGAATGCCATCCTTTGGCGTGACGACGATCATTAGCTTATTCTCGCCTAGGCGCTTAAGCGAAACATTGCCAACCTTGGCCTGTGACTCATCAACCATGATGAGAAGGTCTTTGTTGCTACTAAACTCGCGCTCGATTTGATTGATTCCAGGAAGGAACTGATAGTAATCGGCAATGTCGCCGTCTACTGCAGAAGTAACCTTCTTGCCCATTTTAGTGAGCGCATGATGCAAGGCAAGGAGCGATCCGAGTGCGTCACCATCGGGGTGTTCGTGGGTGATTAAGAGAATACTCTTACTTGTACGGATTAGCTCTGAGAGCTGCTGCTTGGGGGTGAGCTCGGTAGTAGTCATACACTCTGCTATACCCAATTTGTTAGGCCTAAGCAAGGCTTGATCTGGCTACTTGTAGCAGGGCATGGTGCTGCAGTAGATTCCAGCCAAAAAGTAGCGTGAGCGGCCACTTGTAGCGTCTACGGCAGGTAGGTTGCCACCTAGCTCGGCAGGGGTTTGTAGGATGTTGGTGTCAGTATCACGCTCAAGCTCGAGAAGAGTCTCAAGAATATAAGTATGCTTAGTTACTACGGCCTGGCTGGCGGCAGAAAGTTGGTACTGGGTGTGGTACCTGTAGCCACCCTGTGCATCTGCATTGCAAGAGATGGTGGTAGAAAACGGGAACGGGTCTTTTGGGGCGATGCCGTTTGTAAACTGAGAAAGCGTGATTCCAGAAGGAAAGACAATTTGATCGGCGCAGGAAATATCTCCCGCCCCACCAGACTTGGGATAGCGCCCCTGGCTTAGGAGGGCGGATTGTTCAAGTACTGCAGCGTACTGTTGAAGATGAGAAACGCGAAGAGCGTCGCGAGCATGCTTTCGGCTAACGCTATATTGGATTCCACTGAGCGAAAGAATGATGCCGATAATAATCAGTACCACTAACAGCTCGATAATAGTAAAGGCGCTTAGGCGCCTATACTTATTTACGAATGATATAGACATTGGTGTTGGTAATTCCGGTGCCGGTTCCACCTGTAGCAGCGCTTCTGAACCGCTTTGGTAAATAAGGCTGTGCATCGTTGGTTCCAGTAGGAATTGCATCTTGGTCGATGGCACTATTTTCAAGCTTGGCAGACACCATATAGCCCCCATCAAGGCGGCGATACTGGAGGGTGCGCAGGTAGGTGGTGCCAAGAAGATCTGCTGCCGGAGGATTGGCGTAGGGTTCGATTCCACTACCGGTAACATCTGAAAAGCGACGCTCAATCGGAGTAGGGCTTAGGTAATCACCTAGGCCTGGAATCCAGCTTCTGGTAGGCAGGTATAAGCTATTACCATATACGGTAAGGCTGCCACTTGGCCCAGCCAGAGGTGGTACTGGCGTAGGCGGGTTATCACAATCCTGTCCTTGAGTGTAAGGTACGTAGCTGTAAAGGTAAGGATATTCGCCAGTGACGCCGTAATCAAGAATAAACTGGCATCCGCGGGCGGCGTCGTTGTATTGAGTAATATTGGTTGGCGCTCCACCTACATCAGCAGCTGCATCGGTCCGCCCTGGGAAGGTGCGCTTGGCGGCATAGTAGCTTTCTACAGCTGTTGCTATAGCATTTACTGTTGCTTTACGAGCGTTATCACGAGCGTTGCGCTGTGCGGCCAAGAAGTTGGTGGTGGCGAACGCACTAATTAAGGCAATGATAAGCACGGCTACCATGAGCTCGATGAGGGTGAACGCCCTTTTTCTCGTTGCTATCGTGTGAGTAATTCTCATAGTGTTATCGTAACATGTCTGCTGTAATTTCCAGCGGTCGATCCTTGGGAAGTTGGTCACTAAGGAGGAGTGAGGCTACGCGGCTCTCGGCAATATCTTGAACCGCCCGGCGAATCGGGCGCGCACCAAACTCAGGGTTATATCCGCGATCAGCAATATACTGGACAGCATCCTCGCTAAAGCTAATTTCATACCCTTGATCGCGAGTAGAATTGATAAGGTGCTTAAGCTGATTCTGGGTGATGGTGAGTACCTCCTCCCTTCGTAGTGCTGAGAACGGAATTACGGCATCAAAACGGTTGATAAGCTCGGGCTTATAATAGTTCTTAAGCACGGCCATACTTTCCTTTTCAAACTCTTCGGGTGATAACCCGCGTAGGCTAAGTTCTACCATTTCTTTTACTCCAGCATTGGAGGTGGCGATCACAATCGTATTACTGTACTTAACGGTCCTTCCGGCGTTATCGGTTAGGCGGCCATCATCTAAGAGTTGTAGGAACAGGTTAAGAACATCGGGGTGGGCCTTTTCAAACTCATCGAGCAGAATGAGACTAAAGGGGTGTTCTCGAATAGGGGTGGTAAGCATGCCACCCTCGGTAAGGGCATCGCTGCTCTGGGCGGGTGCTCCAATTAGGCGATACACCGATTGCGGCTCCTGGTACTCACTCATATCTATGCGCACCATTCGTTCTTCCGACCCAAAATAGATGGCAGCTAGGGCTTTAGCGGTTTCGGTTTTGCCTACACCAGTAGGTCCAACAAATAAGAAGCTACTCACCGGACGGTTGCTCTGGTGGAGACCAGCTCGCGAACGTTGAATGGCTTGAGCAACAAGGTGGGTAGCCAGGCTCTGGCCGATTACTCGATTACTCAACTCCTCTTCAATATGCAGGAGACGGTCTTTTTCCTGGCCATCAACCATACCAACGGGCACTCCAGTTTTTTGCTGAACCAGGGCATCGATAGAAGATTGGTCGATAACCCCGCCGCCCTTCTGAGACTGTGCACTAGCAAGCTCCTCTAATAGGTCTAGGGCACTGCGCGGAAGGGGTGGATCGCTGATAAGGCGACTAGCCAGCGTGACGGCACGCATAAGGGCTGGATAGGTTATGCCAACGTTGTACTTGCTTTCAAGGCGAGGAACCTCAAGCTCTAGCACTGGAAGGGCTTCGGCTGGGGTAAGTTCGGCTAGGGTAACAACTGAGAGCGCATCTTTAAGGTTGGGATTTCCTTCAATGTAGCGGCGGTAGTCACCATGATTGCAGGTACTCAGTACCTGAATATTTCCTTGAGTAATGGCTGAAACAAGGACGGCAGAGGCATCTAGGCTTTGCTTACTACTTGGCGCTAGTAGCTGAATACTCGGAAGTACCAAGACAACATTGCCGGCATTAGAAATCTCAACTAATAGAGATTGAAGTAGTTGTTCTGGGTGTGCGCTACTAGTTAGAAGGGCGGCGATATCCACCTCGACTAGTCGCTTATCCAAAAGGGGCTCCGGAACATTTTCTTCGAGCATTCTGAGAGCGATGGCAGAAATGATAGCGCGAGAACCCAAAGCATCTTCACTTCTAATTAGCATGCTATTGCGGCCACTTCGCCCCAAAATACCAAGGGTTTCTAGGAGTTCTTTATCGCGCGCCTTTAAGAGGGCAAGGTTTTCTCTTGGGATATGGCTGGTTAGATCGTTCCCGAAGTGATCAAGAGTCGGTGTGGGAAGCGCACTCCAGGCCTTATTCATCTTACCCTTAGGCTTTCCGCGTCCTCCCTTGCCCCATTGTACCCACCAATCGCGCTGGGCATCTTCCCACCCCATCCAGCGGGCTAAATCGTAGAGTTGCTCTGGTGTAATTGAGAACTGTTTAACAAGCTGTGCAAGTTCGGGATAGTAATTAACAATTGCTAGCAATATATCTTCGCCATCTACATGAGGAAGCTCGTTTTCTAGGGCGATGGCCAGAGAGTTGGCTAGTACCTCTTTGGATGCAGAAGAAAAATGAGTAACCTGCACAGGCGCCTCTGCTTTAGTTTTGAGGCTGGCAATATATTGAGTAAAGGCGTTAAGATCGCACTCTCCACGAAGGAGTACGTTCTGGATTCTACTATCTTCTAGAAGTGCTTCCAGCATGTGGAACGGGGTAATCTCGGCAGAGTTTTCTGAGAGTGCTTGCTGTGCTGCACCCTCAAGAATGGTAATTACTCTGTCATCGCAGTACCGAATAAAACTAGCCGGCTTATCGGTGGAACCTAATGCCTGCAAGCTAAGGTGGGGCGGACGGATATTTGCCAAGTGGCCACCTGCCCAAAAGAGTGATGCATAGCTGCCTAGGCTAAAGATGACAGCTGCGTACTTTTCTTGAGTGATTACCCAGGCAACCAGTCCGGCTACCATGAGTACAAAGAAGAATGCAGCTAGGCCCGTAGTGAGTGTTCGCTTAAAGCTCTCGTTGCTCGCACTGTGTCGGGTATGCAAAAGCGGAGGATCGATGACAAAGCGCTTGTTCAAAATAAAGACGGTCCCTCCTGTTCCGTTGCAAACAGGGCAGGAATGAACCATACCGGTTTTTGCCTCTACTCCCGTGCCGTTGCAAGTGGCGCACCATTGTAATGTTGCGCTCATGATCGGAAGACGCTAACCAATGCGAAAGTGGCAATAATTGGAATGCCAATCCAAGCCGTGTAGAGAATGAGCCAAAAGATGCTGATAACGCTGTACAAAAGAAGGGCCAATAAAATACGACAGATTCGTAAAAGCAACCCAACCATTCTTCCTTGTAGGGTAAAGTCTTGAAAGAGCGGCTTGGTGATGTTTCGAAGCGTAGGACCGAGGGCAAGGGTGGAATCGAAGGCACCTATTGAATCGCCGGCTCTGTGCCAGAACCAGCTTGTCATAGTGACAAACCAAAAATAGAGAGATGTCTTCACGCCTGTATTGTACTGTGAGAAGGGAGGCGGGGACAAATCTAGAGGTGATCCGGCTGGTTACTTTATTAGCGCGAATGTGGCGATAACTTCCTTCTGACTTCCCGATAGGTTTGATTTCATCTTTTCAACGGTATCGAAGTCGTTGCCCGTATAAAAGGTGAGTCGGTAAGCTTTTTCATTAGCAATAAAAAACAGGCCGTACCGAGAGACTAAGCCATTCGAGACCCCCTCGTAAGCTGGGATGCCGGCAATGGTGGTCTTATGTTGATCGCTGATTAGTTTACTGCTGGTAAGATCAGAAATGTATTGGTCAAGATTCATTTCAGTGGGAGAGACTTCAATTAGGGCTGAGCCATTCTGTGTACCATCCGGATTCGTCAAGGAAAGGGTGGTGGTTACTGATGAAGCGTCCCTATTTAACTCTGCAAGGAAGAAGTCGGAATACGAAATGGCAAATCCAAGATTAGCATTAGAATATTCCTTCATTGTTAGCATGTGGTTCGCTGGAGCGGCGGTTGAAATAACCTCAGGCTTTACAGGTTGCGGTGTGGTTGTAGGGGGTGCGGAGCTGGTAGTTTGTGTTGTTAATTGGGCCGCAGGCTTCACTAATTCTATTATTGGATTATTTGTCTTTTTATTAGAGCTGAAAAAAGCATACCCACCAGCTGTGAGTAGAATTACTACACAGGCTATGTATAAAAATAATGACTTTCTGGGAATTGATTTCATGACGATTATTCGGCCAACGAGTTACATGTAGTCTATAGCAAGGAGGAGTGCAGTAAAGGGTGGACGAGGCGATTACAGGGTAGTTGCCTAACACTCCGATCAGTTGTCCTAGAGGACGGCGGCAACAATATCGTTGTTGCCTTAGCTGCTCTTCGCGCCAAAGCGCTCAAGTGGAATTGAGCAGAGCGAACCTACGGTTCTCATCCAGCTAAAAGCAGACCATTATAAAAAGCCTCCTTGCGGAAGCTTTTTATAATGGTGGGCCCTAGAGGACTCGAACCTCTGACATCTTCGGTGTAAACGAAGCGCTCTACCAACTGAGCTAAGAGCCCGAACGATTCTTAACGAATCTGGCTCGGACTATACCAAAACTTTTCCCAGAAGAAAATGGTGCCGAGGGACAGAATCGAACTGTCGACACGAGGCTCTTCAGGCCCCTGCTCTACCACTGAGCTACCCCGGCTTGTTTTCCTTGCATTTAGCCTATTTTCTTTGCGGAGAAAGCATTGGAGCAGCAACAAAGTTGCTTAAGGAATGTTGTTTCCTTTTCGACTGCTTTCTCCGCAAAGAAAATGGTGCCGGGAAGAGGACTCGAACCTCCACGATCTTGCGATCACTAGAACCTGAATCTAGCGTGTCTACCATTTCACCATCCCGGCGTGAATCTAGCGCTTGGCAAGGAACAATTGGAGAAGTGAAAGGAGAACGAATGAAACCCCAAACACAATGGTAAGATAGAACAGAATGCGCTCTGCTCCGCGGCGGCTGGTATACACAGATGTGTCTCCTCCGAAGGCATCACCAAGACCACTTGAGCGCTGCTGCAGCAAAATACTACCAGCAAGGAGAAGGGCAATAATGGCGTGTACGATTTGGAGTGGAAGCATAAAAGTGTACTAGGTGGAGGCGTGGACGGGAATCGAACCCGTGAGTGGGGGTTTTGCAGACCCCTGCCTTACCACTTGGCTACCACGCCGGGTAGCCGGCTTAAAAACAAATGGAGCGGGTAACGGGAATCGAACCCGTTTCTCCACCTTGGCAAGGTGGCATAATGACCATTATACGATACCCGCACATGCAAACTGTGGTACAGCTGCGATTCGTAAAGTAGCGAAGTTTAGTGAATCTGTAAATGGGCATTTGCCTCACTTGTGCTAAGAAGGGGCTTTGGCTAGTGTAACAGCATGCAAGCGCCCTCCCGAAAACTTTCTGCACTTTCTGGTTCTCACATCCCTTCCACTGTACGCAGTGCTAAGAAGGTAGAGATCGTTCTCCACCCTACCTCGGTCTCAAAAGAAGTGGCAGGGGTTCTTCTCATCTTAGCTATTCTTGGGATAATTCTCGTAGGAATCTACTTCCTAGAGGCACAAACTAGCTTCCTCATGAATCTTAAGCTGGCCGATAAGCTTCTTGGTACTTGAAATAAATAGAGCGGGCACGTATAATTGTCTCGTTCAAGCAAAACAAATATAAAAATAATATCGCTTAGAACTGAAAGGGATTTATATGAAGAATACTTCTTCAACTACCGAGGCTGCTGCACAAGTACACGTAATGAAGCGTCCTATTACGCTCATTAGTACCAAGCATATCGATTTCGAAAACCTTACCGCTTTCGAGTCTGTAACCTTGAGTCTTGCGCTAATGCTTGCGGTAACTGCTGGTCACCTTTCTACCCTTGGTGTAGCTGGTATCATGGCCTAATGAGGTCTGATTAGATCTTTTATAAAAAGAAGCCCGGTTAGGGCTTCTTTTTTTAATCTCCAGGCGTGACGCCCTTAAACCGAAACTCTAAAATGGAGTACATCCCCATCCTGGACGATGTATTCTTTTCCTTCTAGACGAAGCTTACCGCCCTCTTTTGCTCCCTGCTCCCCACCAAGGCTGACATAATCGTTGTAGGCAATCGTTTCAGCCCGAATAAAGTGCTTGATAAAATCGGTATGAATCACCCCTGCTGCAAGTTGTGCGTTTAAACCACGCTGGATCGTCCAAGCGCGGATTTCTTTTGGTCCACAGGTAAAGTATGTCTGGAGCCCTAAGAGTGCGTAGGCGCCACGAATAAGACGGTTCAGGCCAGGTTCTTGCATGCCGTAGGCGCCAAGAAGGTCTAGCTGGTCGGCACCCTCCACCTGGGCGAGTTCAGCTTCTACCTGTGCACATAAGGGCAGAACAAAATCGCTACTGGAAACAAAGCGATCGAGCCTATATTCAACAAAGAGGCTTTCGGCAGAGGTGGTAATTGAGTCTTCGGCTACGTTAGCCACGATAATAATCGGCTTTGCAGTAAGGAGTTGAAGTTCTCGAAGAACAATCTTGGCTGCATCGGAAGTAAGGTTGAGGGTGCGAACTGGGATTCCCTTCTCTAGTGTGGCGTAGAGTGTTTCAGTAACGGTAACTAGCTCGGCGGCCTCGACTCCTGCTCCACGCGCTGCACGACGATACCGATCAAGGGCTTTTTCTACGGTTTGAAGATCGGCCAGGGCGAGCTCAAGTTGTACGGTTTCTAAATCATCAACCGGATCAACTTTGCCAGAAACATGAATAACATCACCTTCAAAAAAGCGACTCAGCATAATCAGAGCACTGCACTCCCGAATAGTGGCCAGGAACTGATTTCCTAAACCCTCTCCCTTGGACGCGCCACGGATAATGCCGGCAATATCCACAAACTCGACCGTGGCAGGGATAATTTGCTCGGTTGTAACAATACTCGCTAGCTTCTCGAGGCGAGGATCGGGTACGGGAACAATACCTACATTAGGTTCGATGGTGCAGAACGGGTAATTGCTGGCCGCAGCCTGAGCATTTTTTACCAGTGCATTAAATAGGGTTGATTTGCCGACGTTGGGTAGGCCGACGATTCCAATAGAGAGTGACATTGCCGCATGGTAGCAGAAAGATTGCTATCAGCCAGGGTAGTGCCTGTGATATCGTATATTAGTATCAATTGTTTTCCTTTTCTATGGCTAAGAAAAAACGCTCCGGAGGGGCCTCTAGCGGTGCCCGCGTACGTAAGCAGGGTGTAAATCGCGGTGCTTTATCTCAAATTACTAGGCTCCTTGGGTATCTAGTCATCTTCTTTTTGCTGGCTGCTGTTTTTGACGCAGCTGGTAGTCTTGGTCACGGGCTCTTTATCTTCTTCAGGCAGTCCATCGGTATTTTTACACCAGTGGTTGCTGTTGTGCTTATTTGGATGGTGTTGCGCAAGCGCCTACCCGAAAGGCTCTCTATTGGTAGTACAAGTCTGCTTGGATTAGTACTTGCACTGGTTACGTTAGCGGCGGTAGTGCATTCATTTTTGGGTGATCAAGCCGAGGCTGCAGCTGTGGCAGGTAATGGCGGCGGATACCTTGGCTTTACTCTGGCCTCTACTATTACTCAGGCAATTGGAGAGGTTCCAGGTAAGATGCTCTTGGTAGTACTCTTCCTTTGTTCACTGCTTCTGGTTGCTAATCGTGCCCTTATCCCATTCTTAAACGGTGGTGAAGTTTCTGAAGGTAAAGAAGATAGGGAGGACGATGAGGAGGATGAACAGTTGAGTAGTCGCGTACGCGTACTTGGAGAAATTAAGGTAAGTCCGCTGGCTAAGCTAAGGGGTAAGATGAGTAATCAACCTGAACCGACAGAAGCTGCTCGTCAGAAGCCTCAGGTAGATGCGGTTCGGGTTCCACTGCGTAATTCAAACTGGAATTATCCTTCTACAGCCTTGCTTGAAAAAGTTGATATGAAGCCACAGGCGGGCAATATCCAGAAAAAGATGGAGACTATCCAGAAAACACTTCGAGATTTCAGTATTGAGGTAAGTATGGCGGAGGTAAATGTGGGTCCAACCGTTACTCAGTACACCCTAAAGCCCGCCGAAGGAGTCAAGCTTAATCAAATTACCGCTCGCCAGGATGATCTTGCCTTGGCCTTAGCCGCACAATCGCTTCGTGTAGAGGCGCCTATCCCTGGTAAGGGCTTGGTTGGGGTAGAGATTCCAAACGAGAAAAAGGCGGTGGTTGGCCTGCGCGATATCTTAGAATCTAAAACCTTCCGTCAGACGCGTACGCAACTAGGTATCGTACTTGGTCGTGGGGCAGATGGTGAGCCATCAATTATTGATATTGCTCGCATGCCGCATGCGCTTATCGCCGGTGCGACCGGTTCTGGTAAATCGGTGGCGATTAACTCGATTATTCTGGCCCTGTTGATGAACAACTCGCCAGACGAGTGCCGCCTAATTTTGGTGGATCCTAAGCATGTAGAATTGGTCGGCTATAATGGCCTTCCTCACCTCCTTACGCCGGTTATTACTGATCCTAAAGAAACGGTTGCTGCCCTTAGTTGGTGTGTAAAAGAGATGGAGCGCCGCTACAAGCTCTTTGGCTCACTCGGCAAGCGTAATATTGAACAATACAATCAAGAGCCAGATCTTGGTGAAGGAAAGTTACCGTTTATCGTAGTGGTAATCGACGAGTTGGCAGACATGATGATGGTGGCTGGAAAAGAAGTGGAAAACTTGATTGTCCGCATTGCACAAAAAGCCCGTGCTACCGGTATTCACCTTATTCTTGCTACTCAGCGTCCTTCGGTTGATGTAATCACCGGCCTTATTAAGGCAAATATCCCAACTCGTATTGCCTTTGCGGTAGCGAGTCAGATTGATTCACGTACTATTCTGGATATGGCCGGCGCAGAGAAGTTACTTGGGCAAGGAGATATGCTGTATATCGGCACCGATACGGGCAAGCCTAAGCGCGTGCAGGGTGTCTGGTGTTCAGAGAAAGAAATTACCGCGGTGGTTGCTCATATTAAGCAGCAAGAGGCAGGTGATCGCTACGATTCCTCAGTATTAGAGACGCGAGTTGAATCTCGCCTAGGTAGTAGCCGTGATGGGGGAGAGATTGATGATGAGCTCTTTGGTGAGGCCTACGAAGTGGTTCGTCAGGCTGGGAAGGCTTCTACCACCATGCTGCAGACTCGCCTAAGTGTAGGGTATGCCCGCGCCGCTCGCTTGATTCAAATTATGGAAGACAGGGGATTAGTGGGTCCTGCAAAGGGTTCTAAGCCTCGTGAGGTGTATGGCGGCTCAGCGCATGGAGATGACGTTGTCGACTATGGTGAAGATGAGTAATATATAGAGCGTGGCAGCAGGATTTAGAGTACGTAAAGTGCGTTCAGCTGATATGTCTATAGGGGACAAGCTTAAGCGTGCTCGCATCCGCAAGAAACTTACGATTGCCGAAGTAGAAGAATCTACCCATATTCGTGGCCGTTTTCTTACCGCACTAGAGGCCGATGCTTGGTCTGAATTGCCTTCGGCGGTGTACGGCCGCGGCTACCTTGAGCAATACGCCCTCTTTTTGGAGTTGCCGGTGGACGAGCTTATGTGTCAGTACGATAAAGCCCGCTCCACCTACGATTTCTCAAGTAAGGGCTCTCAGGTTTCTTTTTCACCGAAAAACTCGATTAGGATTCAGCGATTGCTAGTTACCCCGAGTATGGCAGCCGCTATTTTAGTGTGCTGCACCTTGGTGGGCGCTGCCTTTACGGTGGCTTCCCAGGTATCAGCCTTTTCTTCCGTCCCTGCTCTCAATTTAGAGTTTGCCAATCAACAGCGCGGAGAGCAAGGAGAGTTGCTTGCGGTGGCCGCAGGGGAATCTTTTGCCTTTAAAGGTTCAACTGTTCCAGGTTCACATGTAGTAGTAAATGGAGCAGCGGTTCAGGTTAAAGAAGACGGTGCCTTTGAGGCTTCCCCTTCCTTATACCCCGGAATTAATGCTGTGGTGGTATCGGTTACTGCACCCAATGGCCGCAAGAATAACGAAACATTTGCCGTACGAGTTCCTTAATCACTAGAAGTAAGCTACTAAAAAACCGCCCAACGAGGCGGTCTTTTGTTGCCTTCTAATCAGGCTTAGCGCTGTGCTCCGCCGGTAACCTGCTCGTTTGCGCTGGCAATCTGAGGATCTACCACGGTAAAGCTTCCGGAAAGGTACCGTGTACTGTCGCCGCGTGGCTCAATCGAGTATTCAACGATAATCTCTGGGCGCACTACCACTGAAGAATTGTAATTGAACGAGGCGGTATTCTTGCCGTTGCAATTGTTGTAATTGGCCTGGTACGAGATGCCGTTATGGGACACCGTGCTCTTGGCGGTAATTCTGATATCAGCTCGAGCGATAGTGACAAAATTAAGCCCGAGTGAACCTCTTTTTTGCAGATTAAACGAGCGGGCATAGGTTCCAGAATCACTCCAACTGTAGGAGGTGCGAGTTGCGTTTACGCTACCAACTGAGTTGGCTTGCTCGGTGGGGTAAAAGGCAAGTGTTTGGTCAATCTGACCAGCTAGCCTAGTCGCCTGATCATTAGCCTGGCCAGCTAGCTGCTGTTCGAGGCCTGGAATGAGATTGGCAAAGTATTCTTCAAGATCGGCTTGCATTGTGCGCTGATCACCTCCACTAGTGTAGATATCGCGAATTTTACCACCAGTACCAAATCGCTGTGCATCAAGCGCAGTGCGAAGGCGGGATCCAGCGTCTTTTGGCGTATTCCAGGGAGCCTGCTGCCTAAAAAGACGATCACTTGTGGTTACAAACTGATTACCTTCGGCTTGAGCGACGAAATCGGTGACACACTGTGTAGTTCCACCCGGGGTTGGAGTGGCGCTTGGACGTGGAGTGGCGGTGGCAACTGGTGTGCTGGTAGGTCTTGGGGTGCTCGTTGGCTTTACCGTAGCCGCAGGGGTTGGAGTGGCACGGGCGGTTGCCATTTGGGAGGCTTGTTCGCGCAAGCGGGCGGCAAAGCTAGTTTCAGATTCTCGATTAGCAGCGGCATTAGCGGCATCGGCGCGCAGCTTATCGCTGAAGCTTTCTTCTCTGGTAATTCCAGCGGATGCACTTGTTTTTGTTCGGGTAGTAATAAGGGGAGCCTGCCAGCGAGAACTAAAGGGCAAAAAATCTTGATCGAGGAGTGAAACGGCAAAAGCAGGATGAGGCACCGTAATAGCTAGGGTACCCACAAGAGAGACCAGGGAGAGGGCGAGTTTTTTTGAAGAAGGATGCATGACCGATGGTCTACCAGCAAATCTATGCAAATACTAGTGATTCTTGAATAGATTGGCAAGATCGATGTGCGGGGGTTGTTCGGTTTCTTGGGCTAGGCTACACTACTTGTGGAAGCCAGTCCGTCACTCCTTAATTACTCTTATGGCAGCAGCACACACAGATCCCGCAGCCGGTAAAAAACAAGCCCTCGATATCGCTATTGCTTCTATCGAGAAACAATTTGGCAAGGGCGCCATCATGACAATGGGCGCCGGCAACGCCATCGCCAATGTAGAAATCATCCCCACTGGTATCGCCTCACTCGATGTCGCTCTTGGTGGCGGTATTCCTCGCGGTCGCATCATCGAAATCTACGGGCCAGAGTCATCTGGTAAGACCAGTCTCTCCAGTTACATCCTTGGCGCCGTTCAGCGCACCGGTGGTCTCGCCGCATTCATTGATGCTGAGCACGCGTTCGATCCCGAGTACGCTAAAACCCTCGGTGTTCAGCTGCAAGATCTTCTTGTTTCTCAGCCAGATACCGGAGAGCAAGCACTGGAAATCTGCGAAACCTTGGTGCGCTCTAATGCTGTCGATATTATCGTAATCGATTCCGTCGCCGCCTTGGTTCCCCGTGCAGAAATCGAAGGAGAAATGGGAGACGCTATGGTTGGTGTACAGGCTCGCCTTATGTCACAAGCTTTGCGCAAGCTTACTGGTGCCATCTCTAAATCCAAAACTACCGTCATCTTCATCAACCAAATCCGTATGAAGATCGGTGTTATGTTTGGTAACCCAGAGACTACCAGCGGTGGAAACGCTCTCAAGTTCTACGCATCGCTTCGCCTCGAAATCCGCCGCAAAGAGCAAATTAAAGAAGGGGATACCGTGGTTGGCGTAGTTACCGGCGTAAAGGTGGTAAAGAACAAGATTGCTCCACCTTTCCGTACTGCTCTTTTCGATCTTATTTACGGAGAAGGTATCTCGCGCGAAGGCGATCTTATCGAGACCGGTGTCTCTATGGATATCGTCCGCAAGTCTGGTGCCTGGTATTACCTCGGCGAAGAAAAACTTGGTCAAGGTAAAGAGGGTGCTCGAGAATACCTTAAGGCGCATCCTGCCCTTTCCGATACCATCGAAAAAGCTATTCGGGCCAAAGTGGGTATTAAGCCTGGTTCAGCCAAGGCCGAGGTAGAAGAAACCGAAGAAGAGCCCCTCCCAGTTCCAGTAGTAGATGAGGCAACCAAGTAAGCCCATTGCAGAACTCGCAGCCGCATACACCTACTGTGTGCGGCTGCTTGCTATGCGGCAGTTTAGCGAATACGAGATGCGTAGTCGCCTAGCCAGAAGGGGTGCTTCCAGTGATCTTATTAACCAGACTATGGAAAAGTTGCAGCAGGTAAAACTTTTGGACGACAAACAAGTGGCTACGGTGGTAGCGAGCGGCTTGCGTAATAAGGCAAAATCCCGCCGAGTGGTTACCTTGGAGCTTCGTAAAAAGGGGATTGCTGCACCGGTTGCAAGTGAAGCCCTAGGAGAATCCGAAAGCGATGAGCAGCGGCTTATTCTTGCGGCTGAGCAGATTACTGCTCGCTATAGCTCACTCCCGCACGAAGTTGCCTGGAGGCGGGCAGAAGGCGCCTTGCTTCGGAGGGGTTTCTCTCCCGGAGCAATCGGCCGTATACTGCGTACATATGGATTTCAGCCGTACCGCCAAGTGGGTCTCTCTGATTGATGAAGAAACTGATGCCCCACTTTTTGGCGCCGCGGTAGCACGCTTGGCGAGGGCGCATCGTAGTGGTGTTCCGCTTTTGCCTGGTTTTGCTTTATCCACTCTGGTTGCGGCTAGTATCTGGGAAGATGCTGGCGTTAAGCGTGCGCTTAAGGATGTAGGCACACACCTGCATCACCGCTCACCTGAGCAGATTCCATTGCTTGCGGCTGAGCTGCGGATGCGCTTGCGCGAGGCTAAACCTGCTAATAGGACCATTACTGCGCTAGAGGCCATGGTCACCGATCTGCGAGAGCAAATGTTGGTTACCGATCTTCCACTTAAGCTTTCCTGTGCAGGGGATGAGCTTAGTATTGTGCTAGGAAAAGATCAGCCGCTTCTCCCCTTTATCCTCGATTTACTTAGTCTGCAGCTTACAGATACTCGGGTATACGCAAGACTAGTTAAAGATAATCAGATTGCACCGCACCCTGCCCCAATCTTGGTGCAGTACTACCCCAAGGCTGCCATGAGTGGCGAGGTTATCCAGATGGATACCCGTACTCATGATGCCACCGTACTTACGGTTACCGCCCGCCCTGGTATGCAGGGGTTTGCCCAAGATGATACCTATCGGTTCGACGCTAAGCGCCTGATTTTGCTAGATCGTAAACTTGAGCGTCATTGGGTGGCAGCTGATCAATCGGGTGTACATCATTCTCCTAAAAAACTCACCAGTAGCTTCTCTACTATCACCGATGAGCAAGCAGTAATGCTTGCGCGCGCCGGCCGTGCAATTCAGCAGCAATTTAGTGATGAGGTAGTTGCAAGATGGATCTGGACTGATACCGGCATGCAGCTGGTTGGTGTAGATGCTTATGAGCATGCTTTGGTGCCGGCCATGCTTCAGGGTACTCCAGGCGAGGTACTGCACATGGGATTTGCAATAGGCCCAGTCTTTCATGTGCATCGTCCGCATGATTGGCGCAAGGTTCGTCCCGAGCATATTGTCTTTGTTCAGCACCTATCTACTCGCATGGGTAAGCTACCGATGTGTGCCGGCATTGTTTCTGCTCACGCTTCGCAGCAGGTGCGTGTAAGCGCAAAGCGCCATCATATACCACTTTTAGGTGGTGTGACCGGTCTAGCTGATTTTAAGCAGTCTGAGATGGTTACCTTGGATGCTCTGCAAGGACAGGTGCTTCACGGAGTGCATCCTCAGCTTTTGCAAACCGGCTCAACGGGTACGGCAGCCTCTCATCCCATCTCCAATGTGGCGGTCTTGGTTGATGATGCACTGTTGTATGCGCCTGCTGCTGTAGCACCTTCTCAAATCTTGCTTCGCCCAGAATCTGTTGCGGCTGTTTTGCGTGATCACCCTGAGCGGTTATTGGCCGGAAAGCGGGCCGAGGAATATCAGCAGCTAGTTGCTAATCAAATGGTAGAGCTAGCGGCTGGGGTGCCTCAGGTGCAGTATCAGTTGCACGATTTGCATAGTCACAAGCTGTTGCACACCCGCGGCGCGATGCGCCACGAGATTAATCCGACGATGGGTAATAGGGGAGCGCATCGGTTATTACATGAACCGGAGTTGCTTGAGGCCGAGGTTGCTATCCTAAAGGAGATGGTAAAACAGTTGGGAGATGGCCGGGTGGCAGCCGTTCTGCCAATGATCCGCCATGCTAAAGAAGCGATTGCTTTGCATACACGACTACGCGCCTACGCGGAACTTCCGATTTGGGTACGGATTGAAACGCCAGCGGCCCTGCATGAGCTGGAGACAATGCTTGAGCACGGGATTGATGGCGTGTACCTGGATCTTCCTGCCTTGGCAGAGCTGATGCTTGGTATAGATAGAGAGCACGGAGGGATGACTAAGTATGTCCATTATCCGGTACTTTTGGCTGGACAAGTTTCTGAGGCCATTAGTTTGGCGGATGCATATGGTGTCCCGGCCTATATTTTATTTGAAGGAGTTGACCCTGATCCTGCCTTGGTACAGGCTGCAATTTCTGCTGGCGCGATGGGTGTGGTTTGCTCCCAGAGTAATCAGGTGCAAACAGCTGAGCTTCTAGCTTCAATTGAGCGAAGAGTGGTTCTGGAGCATTTCCTTCAGAATTAGTAGGTCTTGATCTGTTGGCGAAGCTTTGCTAAGGTTCGAGGGTGTTTGTTAGGAGGTGTTGTGACTCCTAGTCTTGCTTCGCAAGACAGGGGACGTCACTCGCGATAGTCTTGTGTCTCCTGTATCGCTTCGCGATACAGGGTTCACTCCGTTCGGAGAAACTAGAGTACGCGTAGAGGCTCCTGGTGTATTGCTTCGCAATACAGGGGACGTCGCTCGCGATAAAGCTGAGAGCAAGCTCTCGCTTTCCACTCGTTTAGTCCCCTGTAGCTCAGTGGTAGAGCGCCTCGCTGTTAACGAGGATGTCGCTGGTTCGAGCCCAGCCGGGGGAGCCAAAAAGAAGAGAAGAGCTGCTGCTCTTCTCTTCTTTTTTGTTTATGCCCGCCTGAGCTCGAAACCATTGGTTCGTTCTGCTCAATATAAGTTGAGCGCGCCGCAGTGCGAAGTTGTTCTATTGCTCAAGACTCTTCCATAAGACTTCAAACCAACTCCTCACTGTGTCGGCATAGGCTTTAGAGGTAATGCGCACAGCGGTAGCCTCTACCTGATTAGATATAAGCAATACCGTATTATTATAAATTCCCGTATAGGTCGGTGCTGTAAAGTCAGGCAGCGCAATTCTAACTTCCCTAAGGTTTTGAGTTGTTCCTAGATAGGTCTCATTTGGTAATTGATCCCTTGTATAAATGCCGCGTGTTGCAATCTTCAGCTTTACCCTTCTGTCTAAATACCGTTCGAGATGGCTTTTCCCCAAAACATCTTCAAGTATAGAGGGTGTTGCAACAAAAAGTACCTCGTCGGGGCTTTGCTCTAGTACTCCTTCAACAGCTTGGCGAATCTGCTCTTGTCCTGTGAAGACTTGGACATATGGCTGATGATCTCCCCGCTGATACAGCATACTAAGAACAGGTAAGTTGCGCTCCAAGTCCGCAGCCTTGGTAGCTGCTTCCCTTGCATTTTCTTGGGCTTTCTTAACAAGAACAGAAGGATGCTCTGCGTAGAATAGTCGGTGACTGCGCTGTTGGTAGAATTTAAGGAGCCCTTTTTGTTGCAAGTAGTCACACAAGCCATAAACAGTTGTTCGCTTGAGTCCGCTTATTTTAGCGATAGCTTGCGCACTAAGTGAGCCATGTATAAGGCACGTTAGGTAAACCTTTTCTTCCGTTGGGCGGAGTTCAAATAGCGATAAGGCAGCTAAAGAAGATTTGTCGAGGTTTGTCGTCATAAGATGTAAATACCATAACTTAATCAGTTAATCAAAAAGTAAATAACAAGCATCTTACTAGGTAGTTGATACTTCTTGGGCGCCCTGATCTAAGAAAAAGAAAAGGGAGGTAGTATGTCGGAAAGTACAAAACAACTAGGAAGTCTGAACGACTTCTATTCGGAGGAGGCGCTACGGCGCTACCTTCGTATGCCGAGGAGAGACCTGGATGCTGTTTGCGGCTTAGTAGGAGAGCTGCAGCTACCCTTCATCGATTACGGGTGTCTCATCGGTAGTCTGCCCCGTAGGCTATCTCAACACTCCTTGCGTATTCCGCGAGGAATCGGTGTCGAGCCCTTGTCGCTAGCGCGCGAAATCACATTACCTCTTTATGAACAGGTTGTGGCAACACCTGGTCCCGAAGGACTTGCTGAGGCGCTGAAGATTATCGGTCCGGGACCCTGCATGATTATCTTCTCAAGTGTTTTTGCCCAAATGCAACCAGAGAGCGTAGCGGAAGTGTTGGCTATTGTTCAGTCTTCAGGGGCGAATGAAGCTGTCATTAGCCTTGACCTGTTCGATACGGACTACATCGAGCAGGTTTCGCTGAAAGGGATTGAATTGTTTGATCATACTCCCTTGGTTAAGGCTAGTATGGCAAGCTGGCAGGCGGAAGACCTTTTCAGTGGTCAGGTTGGTACGTCGGCAATCACCGGAGAGCCCCTTTTTCTAAAAGTTGTAAGGTACTCAAGGTAAGTGTGCCTACGCTACTCATATCATCACCTCTGCCGAATTTCGGCGGAGGTGACTTTTTGTATTCCTAGCTAATCCATAGTGCTTGCGAGGGTGGGCGCCTTCTTCATACTTGACACTCAATTAAAAGTATATATATGTATACATATGACCATCATCCAAACCCTACAATCTTGGGGTAATAGCGCCGGTATTCGCCTACCCAAGCAAGTGCTCCTTGCGGCTCACCTGCAGCTTAATCAGCGCCTCGAGATTACGGTAAAGGGGGGCTCGGTTATCCTTAGTCCACTCAAGGAGGATGTGCCTTCTCTTGGCGATATGTTAGCGGGCGTTACGCCTGAACTTGTTGCCGGCGAACTGGATTGGGGGCTCGATCTTGGCGCCGAAAACTATGAATGAGCTCTACATTCCTGAGAGGGGAGATATTGTCTGGCTACTGCTCGACCCTCGCGTGGGGCATGAGCAATCCGGAAGAAGGCCGGCGCTGGTGCTATCACCCAAGGTCTTTACTCGCCATACCGGGCTTGCGGTTATTTGTCCGATTACTTCTAAGGTAAAAAACCTTCCCTACGAAATTACTCTAGAAGGCTGTCAGACGCAGGGAGTGTTACTTCCTATTCACGTACGTAGTGTTGATAGCGGAGCTCGCAAAATGGTGTTTATTGAAAAAGCCCCGAGCAAACTTGTGGCTAAAGCGGCAAGCTTTGTAAGAGTCCTTATTGAAGAGGTGTAGACTTTCTCTGCTACACTTATCCCGTGCAACCTGAACCGCTTTCTCCCAATCCGCAACCCGTAACTCTTTCTCCAGAAGAGCTCGCTACCATTCCTCCAGAGCTTCGGGCAAAACTTCATCTTGTCCCAGAAGCAGTCCCAACCCAGGCAGGGCCGATAGCTTCCGAGCTCCCACCAGAAGTCTTGGCACAAATTAGGGCGGTAGCTGGTGCACAAACTTCTGGTGCTGAACCCGGCGGGTTTTCTTGGGCAGCCCTGGTATATGGTCCAGTGTATTACGCGGCCATGAAAGACTGGCCCTTCATGATTTTTAGCGCTCTGGCCAGCGTGTTTGTGTACACTATTCCCCTGCTTATTCCACTCGCCTTCTTTGCCCGCCGCCGCGCATGGCATAAAAAGACTTGGGAAAGTGAGGAGGCTTTTATGAAAACCCAGAAACAGTGGGATAAAACAGGAATTATTGCCGGCGCCTTTTCGCTTACGCTCCTTTATTTTGTCTCACAATACGTGTACACCACTTTTACCAGCACCTTCGGCACAGAAGATCCAAGCGAGATCTTAAAACAGGTGCAGAGCCAGTATCAGGAATAATTAGTTAGCATGAAGGTTACGGGTCAGGAAGAAATTGTAGCGTACTTGGGCACCTTGGCGCCTACCGATTTTTGTTACACCATTTCCTACTTCACCGAGTATCAGCTTGGTTGGCTAAAGAAGGCTTTTCAAGACTTTCATGCTAGCTTCGTTCAGCAAGGGGTGGACGATCGCCTCATCTTTTCTGCGGGTGTACAGAGTATGGCTAGCCGCACCTTTGCACAGATTACTAATACCAAGCTAAAGTACCGCGAGCTTACGATGCCAGTCGGCCTCATTATCTTAAATGACCGAATTGTCCAGATCGGGATGACTCCAGAGCCATTTTTGGTAGAAGAAAAAGATGCTGGACTGGTTGCCTTGTATCAGCAATTTTTTCTTACTCAGTGGAATCTAAATGATGCTGAAAATTTGGTAGGCGAAGTGCTTAAGGGTTTTGGCCAAGTACCTATTCAGTCCTCTGGTGAAGAAGTGGATATCTCTCAAATCCAAAAAGTAGCCGAATCGCTAGCCTTTTCCGAAGATGGCTGGGCGTACACACCAGGCAGTAAGGCGGGAAGAATGGACCAGGCAAAGTTATGGTCGGTACCTAAAACGACGGCTGAGTTTTTACGGTATTTTGTGATGGCAACTGGCAGTACCTCAATTCTCGAGATTGGTACCTCGGCTGGATACTCGGGTCTTCATCTTGCCATGGGTGCTGCGTATACGGGTGGTCAGATTATGACAATCGAGCGCTTGGCCAAAAAGATTTCCATTTCACAGAAGGTATTCGCTGAAGCGGAAATTACCTCGATTACTCAGAGAGAGGGGAATGCCCTTGATATTCTTCAGCAAGATTCAGGCACCTACGACCTTGTATTTATGGACGCCGATAAAGAAAATTATACGCACTACTTTGATCTAATCCTGCCGCGCCTTAAAGTAGGGGGCTTTATTATCGCCGATAATGTACTTGATTACGGCCACCTGATGCAGCCCTACCTAGATAAAGTACTAGGCGATAACCCTCCAGGTTCTCTGTTGGATAAGCGAGTCCGCTCAAAACTACTGCCGCTGGATAACGGCCTACTCATTACCCAAAAACTAAGCGATTAATCTACCTCGCGCAGCGAGTAGAGTACGCGCATGTAGGTAGTAAAATCTTGGGTAGATACCTTGGCGTATACCGTTTCGCGTAGGCGCTTTCTCAGCTCCAGTTCAATCTCGGGGCATTTTTTAGCAAAGCTCTTGCTTACGGTAACTGCCTTGGCGCGGGCATCGTGCTCACTGACTACCCGATTAAGCATTCCTTTAGATTCCAGCAAATTAATGGTTGTGGTGAGGTAGGGCATACCCGTCTGCATCTTCTCAGCAAGCTCGGTGAGGCGCATTCCTTCTTCGCCAGCATCGAGCACGGTGCCGATAATCAGCCAGTGCATTTTGCTAATCCCATAGCGCTGTAGGTAATCGTCACATACCTTCTGTAGGAGGCGGTGCACCGCAGATTGAGCCACCCCGGCTTGGTAGGTGGTTATTTCGGAAAGCGAAAACGACGATGGCTCAGTTGTTGACATGCTGTAATAGTATCATTACTATCATTTTACGTTTACTTTGCATAGTAAACTAATTACCTTACCAACTAATAACGAAAGACATTCTATGCAGGAATACGAACGCTCAAACAGCGCCATGACTATGACAATTGTAGGAGTGGTGATCAGTCTGATCATCGGTTTGGCGGTAGGGTACGGCGTAAGTCGCGCTCAAACTAACTCACCTACTAACGAAACAGCTATGATGGAAGATTCTTCTAAAATGATGTCTGATACCGACGGCGTAACCGTTGGTGGTGCTAAGATGGTAATGACCAAGGATATCGTTGATAACGCAGTAAACGCGAGCAACGTTACTACCGTAGTAAGTCTTGTTAAGCTTGCTGGCCTTGTTGATACGCTCAAGAGCGCTGGTCCTTTTACTGTCTTTGCTCCTAACAACGCAGCGTTTGCTAAGCTTCCTACCGCAACCGTAGAGGCGGTTCAGAAGCCAGAAAACAAGGCTACTCTTACCGGCATTCTTACCTACCACGTAGTTCCTGGTACCTACACCACGGCAGCACTTCGCGTGATGGCTACCAAGGGTGAATCTCTTACCACTGTTCAAGGTGCTAAGCTGATGCCTGTTATGGAAAACGGCATGCTGATGATCAAGGATGTTACTGGTCAGACTGCAGCGATCGAGACATCTGATGTTATCTCCAGCAACGGAGTAACTCACGTTATCGAGAGCGTACTTATGCCTCAGTAGGCATATACTGGGCTGGAGCTTCGGTTCCAGCCTATTTCTCTACTCCCTCCCCGGTGGCAGAGAAATAGGATTCACTAGATTAGGAAATCATTATGCTACTTCTTTTAGGTTCATTCTTGGCCGGTATCCTCACCGTACTTGCTCCCTGTGTCCTTCCCCTACTCCCGGTAATTATTGGGGGATCGGTGACGGGTTCTGCCAGTGATAAGCGACGACCGTTGGTGATCATTGCTTCGCTGGCTGTTTCTCTCGCTTTATTCACCCTTTTACTTAAGGCAACTACCTTATTTATTGCGGTTCCACCGGTTGTGTTAACTAGTATTTCTGGTGGTCTGATCATCGCCCTGGGTATTGTTACCTTCTTCCCCCTTGCTTACAGCACCTTAATGTACCGATTAGGGATTGAAACTAAGGCTCAGGAGGCGCTTAACAAGGGAGCTGATAGTAAGCAATCGCTTCTTGGTCCCATTATTATGGGTGCGGCACTGGGTCCAGTTTTTTCTAGCTGCAGCCCGCTCTATGTCTATATCCTGGCAACCGTACTTCCGGTAAGTTTTGGCGAGGCGCTGGCCTATATGGCGGCCTATATTATTGGCTTGAGCAGCATCTTGCTGCTCATTAGTCACTATGGTCGGGCCTTAATTTCCAGGTTAAAGTTTGCGGCTAACCCAGGTGGTTGGTTCCAGCGCACCTTGGCCGTTATCTTTATTATTGTCGGACTTCTTATTGTGACTGGCTACGATAAAAAGGTGCAGACCTGGGTTTCGGTCCATACCCCTTTCAATTTTGATGCTCTTTCGGCCAAGCTTATTCCCAGTACTCAGCCCCCTATTGCTAAGGGAAAGGTGTATAACATTACTCCGCAGGCGGCTCCCGAGCTTATTGGTCTTACCAACTGGATTAATAGTAAGCCCCTTACCCTACAAGAGTTACGCGGTAAGGTAGTGCTTGTCGATTTCTGGACCTACACCTGCATTAACTGCATCCGAAACAATCCACATCTAGAGGGATTATATAAAGCATACTCAGATAAAGGCTTGGTTATTATTGGTGTGCACGCACCAGAGTTTGCCCTTGAGAAGGTGGCGGCCAACGTAGAGAAGGGGGTAAAAGACCAGGGGATTACCTACCCTGTTGCGCTTGATAATGACTTTGCAACCTGGAGTGCGTTTAAGAATCAGTACTGGCCAGCAGGATATCTTATTGATGCTAAAGGTATGATCCGCCGTGTGCACTATGGAGAGGGTGAATACAAGGAAAGTGAGCAGGCCATTCGCGGATTGTTGGTGGAAGCTGGTGCTACCCTTTCTGATACTACGGTTGAGGAAGATGCTACCACGCCCATTAGCGCTAACCAGACTCCCGAAACGTATTTGGGCTTAAAGCGCGCCAGCGACTTTGCTGGAACTCCACCACTGGGAGCTAAGGATGAAAATACCTTTGCTTTTCCGGATAAACTCTACCCAGATCAGTGGGCACTTGAAGGCACTTGGAAGGTAGATAGTGAGAAGATTGCCTCTGTAACCAATAGTAAGCTTAGGTTCAGGATTTCTTCCAAAGAGGCGTATGTGGTTGGCGCTGCCTCTTCTCCGGTTGCCGTGCGGGTATTGCTGGATGGAAAGCCAATTCCGGCTGATAAGGCAGGGAGTGATGTGAAAGATGGGATGGTTACTTTTAACGAATCTCGCCTCTATCGATTAGTGGCCCAGCCTTCGTTTACCCAGAATTATGAGCTTACGTTAGAGGTGTCAGCTGGTGTTAGCTTGAATGCGTTTACGTTTGGGGGATAGCGAGTAATTCTACCCCTTTAATTCTTTGAAAATCAGCATCAAGCGTAAGAATCGGCAGGCTATGTTCCTTGGCGAGAGCCGCAATCCAAAGGTCATTTGTACCTAATGCTTTCCCAGACTTTTTTACTTGTAAAAAGGTATCGGCGAAGAACTTGGTTGTGGAAAGACTAAGTGGGAGGGTGTCTACATTGGCGGTGTCTAAAAACCTGCCCAAAAGAGTTTCATTCTCGCTAGTCCTATTCCCATTTGCAAAGCCTGCACGCAATTCTCCGATAACCACTAAGGGTAGGAAGATCTTATGGGTGTGTGTAAACCACGGACGCAGGCGTCGATCACCCTTAAAGAAGGCAGAATAGGCGCTTGTGTCGAGGATGTAGCTAGAAGCTAGTTCCACAGGTCTTTATCTACTTGAGATAGCTCTAAGATGGCTTGATCAAATCCAGGGTCTGATTTGGCTTGATCGAAGAGCCAATCAAAAGACTCCTCCGTTTTTGGTGTAGTAGTACCCAAAGCTTGGAGGGTAAGAAGATCGACAACGGTTTGGTTAAATGAGGCTCCTGTTTGCTTGGCGCGCTTGCGAATAACCTGATCTACGGCAGGGGGAATATTTCGTATTGTGTATTGGAGTGAATGCATGTATGCATTATATACATATTCCCTTTTTTGTAAATAACTAGGATGTTTTTATTTACATAATTATGTACATAGTGTAAGTTCTTGGCATGGATGTGCGAACTACTATTTCTACCACTGAGGCTCGGCAAAAGTTTGCTGAGGTAATTGAAAGTGTCGAAAAAACTGGTGCGCGCTACACTTTAACGGTTAACGGAAAGCCGAAGGCGGTGCTTATTAATGCTGAAGAACTTGAATCTCTACAGGAGACGATGGAGATTTTGAGTGATGCTCACGCGATGAAAAGAATACGGGCTGCGGAAAAGGATATTGCAAACGGAGATACCATCTCGCTTGATCAGTTTGTTTCCAATGGCTTTGGGGTCTGATTTCTCAGTTATAGTATCCCGCACTGCCGCCAAGGAGCTTGCCAAGATTCCACTAAACTACCGTGCTCGAGTTTTGGAGGCACTAGCATCGCTGGCCCACTCCCCCTACGCGGGTAAAGCACTTAAGGGCGAGCTTGAGGGAAAGTATTCACTGCGGGTTTGGCCGTATAGAATTATTTATCAGATAGTGCAGAAACAACTTGTGGTAGAAGTTCTCGATGTTGGCCACCGGCAGGGTGTGTATAAGTAATTACAACTTATGAAAATCCCAATTATTACTAGTATTAACTTGGAAGAGCCTTGTATCTCAAGGTCATCTGCTCGAAAGGGATGGGTAGAATCTTTCAAGAGGGCGGCCAGTAAGGCTGATGGCAATTGTGTTGAGGTATCTACTTCAAGTTGGGATAGTGCGGAGTGGGTATGGGAGTAGGTTGGCTTGAGATTTATGGTTAGTGCTGAGCCTTTTGCTCGCTAGCTTTTGCTAGAAGTTTCCCCCACACTGCATATCCCTTATCAGAAGGATGGAACTGATCACTTGCGTATAGCGAGGCGTCAGCTTTCGGGTCCAATTTACCTTCAGTAAAAAGGTCGGCAATAGCTATTCTGGAATCTGTAATTTTTAGGGCAAGGACCATGTTCTGCTTCTCGGCATAGCGCTTAGCGCCCTGTGCGTAAAAGTGAGGTAGGGCAGGCATCAGTCCTACATCTGGAGAGGTGGCGATGATAATTCTTGCGGCCGAACTAGCGATTAGGCTATCCATCACCTTGGTGAGAGAGGTAGAAAAATCTGCTTCTGGTGTATGGTGGATGGCATCGTTTGCGCCGGCAACCAAGCTGATTACATCAGGCTTATTATCTACTAAGGCCTGTAATTGGTTTATTTTTACATCGTGCATACGGGCCCCAGTAATGCCTGCATTAATAACATGTACGTACTTCCCTTTCTCTGATAGCCGTTGGGCAATCTGGCCAACGAGTGTTTTTTCGGGTGATGAGGCACCTACGCCCTGTACGGTACTATCTCCCAGGGCGAGATAGGTGAGGGGTGGTTTGGTTTTATCCCCAACATAGTAATCCCGTGGAAAAGTCTCACTGGTAGTAGTAAGTGTGCCGGTATTTCGGTAAAGAATGCCTACTCGAATCCCGTAGCCAATCAGAAAAAGAATAATGAGGCTGAGTAGGGGAATGATCATGGTTTTCGGACTAAGTGAGGTGCGCACATCCTCAGCGTACGCGCAATTGGACATGTCAAAAAGCCCTACCGAGCCCTTTTCTTCATCAACCGATCAACCTCATAGCACGCAATATAGGCGGCCATAAACGAACCCGCGATATCGAGAGAATAGTGCCCGTGTGAAATAAGGAGGCAAACTACTTCTACGATTACTGATAATCCAAGTAGCGCTCGGACCCAAAGGTTATCGCGCTTATCGAGCAAGATAAAAGCAACTACTACCATGATGGTATGGCCAGAAGGGAAGGAGCCATTTTGCTGGATATTGGTGGCGCCGTACTGCTTTGTAGGGTCGTCGAGTGAACTGCCGAAGGGGGTTAAGATAATGAGGATTGCCCGAAGTGCATAAGCGTAGGCGAGGATGTAGAACCCTCGCGTCATGCGGCAGGCAGCATCTTGTTGAAAAAAAGAGATAGATAAAAACTACGAGCCCACTACCAAAATTGGCGTAGTCAGTGAGGTTTTGGACCTGTGGAATATAAGGGAGATACTTGAAGGCAAGATCGGGAAGGTGCGGCCTATCTGGGAAGACTTTCCCAATAAATACGCTCCCTGCACCGTTGGCTGCAGCGGCTAGTAGTACAGAGACAAAAGAGAGATAGACTGAGGACTCTCGCCAGGGTTTCTTATATTGCAGGGGATGATGAACGCTTGATGACATGTGTAAACAAGTATAGCGCTGCTTTGAGGAAAGAACTACTTAGTAGCCTCATGCTAAGCTATACTTGGAACACAGAAAATGATTTTTCGTACACTCCTTCGCCGAAGAGCTTTTACCCTTATCGAGCTACTTGTAGTGATTGCTATTGTTGGTTTGCTTGCAACATTGGTTACTGCTCAACTGTGGGGGTTAAAGAATCGAGCAAAAAATGCCCAAATACGATTACTAGTCTCCCAATCGGGGAAGAATATTGAGCAGTTTAAAATTGACCACGATGGATTTGTGCCCTCGCCTGACTTTGCTGACGCAACCGCCGTCTTGATTGGAATAACGGGTACGTACGCTTTCAGAATAACTTCCCAACCACCTTATGGTGGTCCTGGCGATCCCCTCACTAAGTTTTTTCTAGCAAACTATGGCATAGATCGTCCTGCTTCCAAGTATGCAGGTACTGCCTTAGGTTCCACGGTCTACTATTATGCAGTGGATTGTACGACTAGCTCACTTGTTGATGCTGGCGGTAACTCATATTACGGACTTTCTGGTTCAGGTTTGTATACTTTTGCGGCAACACTTATTCCTGAGGCTGGAAATAGTGATGCTTTTACTTGGGTGGTAAATGGCACCTCAGCTTCTGGACCCAAAGTTGGGGGTTCGGTGGATTCATCGGTTACACTTCCAGCTGCTGGATCAGCAACAAATACTATCGGCTCTTGCATGACACCTATTTGGCGGTAAGGAATGTCTGCAGCATTTCTTGGTAGATGGAATCGAGCAACATGAAAGTATCTGATATGCTGCGGCTATGACTACCACTGAACTAACTGAAGAAATTGCAAGGCTTTCTGCTGCGGTGACGCCCACAAGCTGTGAACTACTGAGCTCTGTAGAGGCTCCGGCCCATCTTACCTTGGTTGCACTTCTCCCGGCCGAGATCGTTGCGCAGCTGCAACCTATTCTTGATGACTTAAGGAAAATAGACCCTAGCCTCCTCTTAAATCCTGTCGATCTTTTGCACCTTACAGTTTTTCACTGCTCAGTAACCTATAAACCGGAGCTGATCATGCAAACCGTCAAGGAAGTGATGGCGGGTAAAGAGCTTTCATTTACTTTGCACGGGTTAACGGCGATGAATACTGCTTTTGCCGTATGTGCCTTTCCAGATAACGATTCACTTTTTACCCTACGTCAGGCACTTTTTGGGGCAACAAACCTCGGTAGTCCGCCGAACGGATACCGTGGTCATATGGCCTGGGCAACTCTGGGGCGATATTCTGAGATGCCAAAGCCCGAGGTGCTGACCTATCTTAATTCCTATGGCAAAAAGGTTTTTGGAGAGATTGTTGTAGATGAATTGGTTTTGTATAAGTCGAAAAGTAAGGATCTGAGTAGTTCTAAAGAAGTTGCTCGGCTTTCGTTCTAGCAACATCGACCTTATACATCATGGAAAATCTGGTACTATCTTCATGCTTTCATTCGTAATACTTGGTTATGGATAAACGTATTCTCGCCATAGGCCTTCCGGTAGCTGCTATTCTTTGGCTCTTAACCGGCTTTGTTAGTATCGACGCTGGAAAAATTGGAGTAGTTACTCAGTTTGGCCGCGTAACTGGCAGGGAGCTGCAGCCCGGGTTGGCGATTATTTTCCCTAAGCCTTTTCAGTCGGTAGTTATTTTTGATACACGGATTCAAAAGGATCAGGTTGTTGCTGGTGCTGCTAGTAGCGATTTACAAGAGGTGAACGCTACCCTTGCAGTAAATTATCGTCTGGAACGGGGAAGAATCTCCGAGATTTATCAGACCGTTGGCCGAGACTATAAAGATCGAGTAATTGATCAAGCGATTCAAGAATCTTTTAAATCAACTACCGCTCAGTTTAATGCGCAAGATTTAATCACTAAGCGGGCCGAAGTTAAGCAGTTGGCCCAGGGCCGCTTACAGGATCGATTAAAGACATTCGGTATCGAGGTGGATGATCTATCATTGGTCGATTTCCGCTTTTCAGCCGAGTTTAACAAGGCAATTGAGTCCAAGCAGGTGGTTCAGCAAGAAGCACTTCGTGCAGAGCAAGAATTAACTAAGGTAAAGATTGAGTCCGAGCAGGCGCTTACCAAGGCTCGTGCAGAAGCCGAAGGTCTAAGGATTCAACGTGAAAATGTTTCCCCAGAGCTAATTGAGCTTCGTAAGGTGGAGGCACAGCTAAAGGCAATTGAGAAATGGGATGGTAAGCTTCCTCAGTATATGGGAGCTCAGACAGTATTTGGTATTCCTACTTCAAACTAAGCTTGGTAAACGAAAAGGACCACCCTCGGGTGGTCTTTTTTTTGGTGACTACTACCTAATAACAATGCCGAGTGCCCGTGCAGTTTGGTATTCGATGCAATCTGGGGTAACCCCGCGGAGAGGCCCGCCAGCATCGGAAATGGGCTGCAGAATAATATCTTTTCCGCGAAGCGCAACCATCTGGCCGCTTTCTCCGTTGTGATACGCATGCATAGCGGCAACGGCATACTTTTTGGCAAGAATACGGTCTTCTGCGTTGGGGGTGCCTCCGCGCTGGGTGTGGCCAAGCACGGTATTGCGCATCTCAAACTCTCCAGGAGCCATTTTATTTATGGTTTGCATTATTTGCTCAGAAATACCACCGAGGGTAAGTTCTGGAGTGCCTGTATCGCGGCCAACGTGTTCGCCGTCTTCTAGGGCAACGCCTTCGGCAACGACTACGATACTATGATGGTATCCTTCATTTCGGCGCTTACGCAGGAACGTTAGGATTTCTTCGCTACTACAAGAGACTTCCGGAACAATGACGCAATCAGCCCCACCAGCCAGGGCTGCGTAGAGTGCAATCCAGCCAGCAAAGCGACCCATGCATTCTACAAAAATGACACGCTCGTGGCTTTCGGCTGTGGTGTGTAGGCGATCGATGGCATCTACAGCAACCTGTACAGCAGTGCTAAAGCCAAAGGTTTGATCGGTGGAAGGGAGATCGTTATCGATAGTTTTTGGAACACCGATAATACGAACGCCATGCTCTGAAAGCTGCATAGCAGCACTTAAGGTGCCATCGCCACCGATAACAATGAGGCCTTCGACATCGAGTGCCTTAAGATTGCGGACGGCCATATCGAGGATTTCTTCAGGGATGCTGTTAACCTGGTTTGGTCCACCAGATTTACCAGCAAAACGACCCTTATTAGCAGTACGAAGGATGGTGCCACCTAGGTGAGCAATTCTTTTTACGCTTTGAGGAGTGAGTTCTTGATACATGACGGGATCAAGAATGCCCTCCCAGCCCTTTTCGAATCCGAGGAAGCGATACCCAAGTGGCGCACCAGTGGTTACGAGAGCAGCAATTACCGTATTGAGTCCGGCGGCATCGCCACCACTATTGAGAACGCCAATCGTACGCATACTCAGAGTTATTTACTTGGTAGGTTCGCTTAGTTTAGCGGAAATCTCAGATAGCGCACTATTCAAAGCTGTTAATTAGTTGCATAGCCTGTTTGGCCCGAAGATGGTATAGTCCGCCCGTATTCTGGGATCCACCTTGGGTACACCAGTTCTTTTTAGATTATACTCCTCTTATGTCAGGCGCCTGCGACGTACAACTTATTCACGGCTCTCCTTCATATACATTACTCGATACCGGAAACGGAGAGCGTCTTGAGCGTGTCGGCACTATAACAGTACGAAGACCCGATCCTAACGTACTTTGGCCAATTACCGATTCTTACAAGGCGCAGTGGCAGGGTGCACAAGCCAGGTATCTTGGCGATAAAGAACAGCCCTGGATCTTAGAAGACCAAGCGCTTCTTGAAGGCTGGAATGTTTCGTACCCAGAGGTAAAGCTGGTGGTGCATGCACGCCCTACTCCTTTTCGGCATCTCGGCTACTTCCCTGAGCAATACGAAAACTGGTGCTGGCTTCGTGATGAGTTGACTACGCTGATTAGTCAGGGGGTAAAGAAGCCTCGTGTACTTAATTTATTTGGGTATACCGGAGCGGCAAGTATTGTAGCTGCACAGGCTGGTGCTGAAGTTGTTCATGTGGATGCTTCTAAGCCTGCCATTGCTGCAGCTCGTCGCAATAGTGAGTTATCCGGTAAAGACCTACCTGTTCGCTGGATTGTAGAAGATGCAATGAAGTTTTTGGCTCGTGAAGAGCGTCGCGGCTCTACCTACGATATTATTTTGCTCGATCCTCCAGTATTTGGACGAGGCACTAAGGGTGAGATCTGGCGTCTGGAACAAGGTTTAAGTGAATTATTGCGTGCAGTAGTTGCTGTCAGCGCTAAGGGTAAGGTGCCAAAGATCCTTCTAAACTTTTATGCTACTCAACTATATCCGGGGAGCGTGAAAAGAGTACTTCAAGACCAGCTTCCAGAGGGGACTCCTATTTCATTACTCAGCGTTGAACTTGAAGAAGAGTCTCGAAAAGTAGGCTTACAGACTGGATTTATTCTCCGTACATGATTCTGTCATAAAGTTGTCATAGGTTTGTCAGGATTGGTAGCTAAGGTTTCTCTGCAGCGCCAATAGCCGGCATTGGGGCTGCGGTATTTATTCCTAACGCCCACCTATGGTCACTTGGTCAAAAATACAGCGGCCACTTGCTGTGGCTATCGTTCTACTTATTTGGGTTGGTATTCTTAGCGATCGTAGCTTTGCACTTTTTAGTGATACTGCCACCCTCACCGATAACGCCATTCTTACCGGTACGGCAGATCTCCAGATTAGCAATTCTCAAAACGGAAGCTCAACGGTCTATGCCGATGCTCGGGCTGGTTTTGCTATGCAGCTTAATCCTGGCGCCACAGACGAGCACTTTTTCCTACTTAAAAACGTAGGAGCAGATGGTGTTCCTCTTTCTCTTGTGGCCCAGGTTGTTACGCCGCCAGGGGCTAGCTCTCAAGAGTTGATGGACGATGTAGAAGTAGAGTTTATCCCTGTCGATTCCGATGGCGTAACACAGGGCCCCTCGGTACGCTCTACGCTGAGCGATCTTATTACTCAGCCCCTAAGTATGGGTCCAGTTGTACTAGCTAATAAGGCGCAGCGCTTCAAGATGCGCACCCGTCTCGTTCCGCAGTATAGTCAGCAATCGGCGAGTGCTCAGTACAGCCTGCTGTTTACCGGAGTTCAAAGTACTTCGTAGCTACTATGTTTCGCCGCAATCTTTTCGTCGGGGCTGTCTTTATGGTGTTTCTTTTTCTCGGCACCTTATTAAGGGTGGCTGGCTTCAGAACGTATGCTCTCGTTAGTAATAGTATGGCACCAAGGTGTCCCGTTACTTCACTGGTTTTAGCAAGGCAAGCAGTAATTCAGAGCCAGCTTAAGGTGGGTGATGTTATCACCTTTATTGCACCTACTCCTCAGCGCCAGATAGTAACTCACCGTATATCGGCAATCTCCGGAGTATTTCCAGCGCAGGCCATCGTAAGTAAAGGCGATCACAATCCCAATGGCGATCCCTGGATTCTTACACCCGGCGCGGTACTAGGAAAAGTTGTGGTTTGTATCCCGGGGGTAGGGGCGGGGGCGTATATCCAACAATCACGGATTGGCTTCCTTGTTTTTGCAACCACCTCAACCCTTACTCTCGGGCTATTCGTTTATCATCTCACTAAGAAAGAACCCAATGAAACTACTCGGAAAGAAACTGCTCATTTTAGTGGCTGATGGCACTAACCAGCCTGAGCTTGAGTCACTTAGTACTCAATTTGAATGCGAAGGCGCCATGACATATACAACCAGTCCTCATCAGTACTTAACGGTTGAAACTACCGATGGCGCAGCCAGGGGGAGAGATGTCCTTATCGATCTACCGATCGATTCCATCACCGTTACCGATTTCGATGCACTCGTTGTCCCAGATGGGAAAATGGGAGTTGATGCTATTAAACAAAGCGCAAGAGCACGTAGTCTAATCTGGTCCTTTCATCAGGCGGGGATTGCTCTCTTTGCTTCGGGCGCGGCAGTGGAGGCACTACACGAAAGTAACGTCCTATCGCCGGCGGTAATGGTTAGAGAGCAAGGTCAGGGCCTCGGCCAATTTATCGACGAGGCGGTAATGCTTCTTAGTGAACAGCCTAGGGGAGGTTATATGCTTGCCGATCAAGCCGCAAGCGTTGGAGCATACCGCTCTACAATGTAGCGGTGGGCCTCTAGGGCAATACTATTGTTTACGGTATTTAACAATGTAGCATCTTCTCCTGCCTGCCTAAGCCAGTGCCCAAGGAGCCATTTTGTAATATGGGGGTTTTTAGGGAGGAGGGGCCCATGTAAGTAGCAGCCAATGGCGTTGTCTACTACACACCCCTCGGTCTTGTCCGCACCGTTATTGCCGCTACCCACCACCACGGTGCCTAATGGATTTATACGATGGTCGATGTACTCGGTCTTTCCGCTGTGGTTCTCGAAGCCAACGATGGTCGATGGATCTTCTAATGCTAGGGCCGGATTAGCGGTAAGAATGCAGTTTCCGATCATCCTATCGTTTGACGCACGAGTAGTTACCGGGAACAGGGAAAGGCCTTTAATCGGATCGGCATCAAATGGGAGGTAGGCAGATCCAAGCAGCTGGTAGCCTCCGCAGATGGCTAGTAGGGGGATTTGCTTCTCTCGAATGCGATCAACTACCGGTTGTAAGCGCTCAAGGTCTGAGCCTACCACGCCCTGTGCAGCATCTTGCCCACCACCAAAGAAGTAGATATCCCCAGAGCTCGGGACAGCATCACCAGGTGCATACCCGATAACCGTTACGTCGCTACCTGCTAGCTTGGCGTACCGTTCGAGCGCGGCAATATTCCCAGTGTCCCCATAGGTGTTCATAAGCTCCGGGTAGAGGTGGACAATAGTAAGGGGGGGTAGCTTATGCATGGGTACTCCACTTCTTTATATGCCCTTGAGAGGTAAGCGTTTCTCTTAGTTCTAGTGTGGCAGTATAGGTGGTAAGAATAAAAGTCTCGCCACTCAAGCCGCCAATAGCTTTTGCTACTTCGTCCAGGTTGATCAGGGATACTTCTTGCTCTAGTCCGTAGCTTAGTCTGAGGCGCATATCCCGTGCTCGTGTGCCAAAGCACATGCAATTAGCCGGCGGGTTGCCAGAAAGGCTAGAAATATCAGCGTCAAAATACCACGATACATCCTTGCCGTCGGCAATATTATCGTTGCTGCCGAGAATAATGTTGTAGGTAGAGCCACCCACCATTTCCTGGATAGTGGCCAAGGTCTCACTAAGGGCGACAGGGTTTTTAACAAGTACTAACCATATAGGTTTACCATCGATGTATACCTTTTCGAAACGTGAAAAGGCTGGAGTGAATGATTCTAATCTGTTGGCTACGCTATAGGTATCGACCATCAACTCTTTAGCGATAGCTAAGGCTGCAACTGCATTAAAGAGATTATACCGGCCGGGTGTCTGAAGACTAGCCTGAATGGTTTCAGTATCCACCTGCAAAGTTATCTTCCAGTGCTCCTCTCCCCAATTGGCAGACGTTAAGGCGGTAGTTTTTTCTGGCTCACCTTTGTAATTGCCCATGTGCGATACATAGTATCCTGAATACTCTACGGACAAGTCTCCAGTATCTGCCATGGAAGATGGCTTGGGTAAAAGTAGGGCAGGAGCATCGAGTCCAAAGTATTCTGTTCTTTCCGAATACTTCTTACCAAGGGCGGCTAGCCTAGGGTCGTTACTATTTATCAATAGGCGAGTACCTGGAGATTTGGCTAGGGCCTTTTCCCATTTGCGGGTAATACTATCGATCTCCCCAAATCTATCCAGCTGGTCTCTAAAAAGATTAAGTACTGCAATGGCGGTAGGGCGTGCCCCTAAATTAATAGCCTCGGCCACAAATAGCTCGTCGGTTTCTAGTAGGGCGAGAGTGTTATCCTTGAACCCCTGTATAATCGAATAATTAGCTACTAGGGCGGTTAAGTGCCCCCGGATAAGATTAGATCCACCTACATTGCTAATAATGGTAAATTGCTCAGCAAGGAGATGCCGAGCCATGGCTGTGGTGGTGGTTTTTCCATTTGTTCCGGTAATAAATACCACTCCCTTAGGTATTTGTTCTAAAAGGTATGGATACAAATTGGGCGCTATTTTCTCTGCTAGTAGGCCGGGGAGAGTAGTGGCATTTCTACCTAGTAGTAATAGACCTGCTCGGCTTACATTTGCAACCGCAATCGCGATGTATGATCGAATCGTCATAGCAAGATCGTAGCCTGAAACCAACGAAACGGACAGGTATTAATCCTTGAAGGGGCAGGCGGGGTAATCCATGTCACCGTTAGTCGCGAGAAAATGATTAAAGGCGTCGACTTCCCATGCTCGGCAGATCCATTCTTCGTGGTTAGTATTTCCTCCGTTAGCGGCGGTATCAACGCAGGAGTAGATATCATTCCTTGTTTCCGCAAAGTGGATACACTCGTCAAGGTCGTTAAAGGCTGCGCCATTGGTTACTCCGGCATCATCTGCGTTTGCTGCTAAGCAGCGGGTTGGGTCTCCTAGGTAGCACATCTTAGCCGGATGCTTGCCGGCGCTGTCGGTATAGGCAGGTACTAGGGAGTATAGCGCGAGTACTCGTTGAGCCTCTTGGTAGTAGGTTCCAACACCAGAATAACTTGGCGTAGCGTCTGAACGGGGGTTCGATCCGCTTGGCGCTTTAGTGGGCTTGGGGGCAGGGGTGGTAACCACAAACTTACCAGTGGCAACGTCTGCTCCAACAGTGGTGGAGAGGCGAGCAAGTCGAATAATGGCAAAGGCAGACATGCCAATCACGACACCGATCACGGCATTAATAATTCCTTGCCGGGCAACTTTTGCTTTATCGGCACTTCCACCTGAGGTAATGTAGCGAACTCCTGCGAGGGTAACAAAGATAACTGCTACGCCACCTAAGACAGCGTACAGAATGATATCAATATTTGACCCAGCGGCATTGAGTCTGTCTACCAGGTTAAAGGTGCCCGCTGGTACTTGATTAACCGTGATCACGGCGGTCCTGGGTTATTAGTTTGCCTTTGTACTGGCGGTATCTACTAGGCGACCAGCAGCAATGGCGAAGCGGATAATGGCATAGGTGGCCATAATGAGCACAATACCAACAACGGCACCAACGATTCTTGCTCGGGCTGCCTTGGTTTTATCGGGGCTTCCACCGGCCATAATGTACTGGACACCGGCCCAGATTACGTAGAGTACAGCAATGCCGCCGGCGACAGCGGTGCCGATAGTGAGGGCCTGTCCAACGATACCGGGAGTACCGCCATTTCCGGTAAAGAGTAGTTGGTTTACCTGGTCGGAAGCACTTCCACTACTGGTTACAACAGTTGAAGTGTTAAGCTTCTGATTAGCCGGAGTGGGAATGATGCCGTCAGTAGCGTAGGCATGCTCGATAATGGCCGTCTGGAGTGTTGCGTAAAGGGGAAGGAGTGCAGCGAGCATGATGGTTAGATAACGGATGCAGCCTTATTTCCGATGGCAACAGCGAAACGGATTACGGCATAGGCTGCTGTAATGATAACAATACCGATAACGCCGTTGATGATTCCTTGCCGTGCAACCTTAGTTTTATCGGGTACACCGCCAGAGAGGATATACTGAATGCCGTACCAAAGGATGTAGATAATAGCTAAAGCACCTGCCACTAGGCCGATAGTATCCACGGCGCTGGAGGTAAGACTGTTTACCGTGGCAGTAGCATCGCTACCTAGATCAAAAAGGCCCCCAGTTCCGACACTGGAAGATGCTGGTTTGATCGCTTGGTCTGATACGATGGCGTACGCAGTTTGTAGGCCAATCAGCTTGGCGAGTAAGAGTTGGACCATTAAAATGATAGGTTTACGTAAGGTCTGTAAATAGAGTATAGTACGACCCGTTCTCGGCTGACTAGCACCTGCTTGTTCAGTCGACTTTATTTCTTAAGAAAAGAACAATTCATGAACCAATTTTCAGGCACCTGGACTAAGTTTGTTACTACGGTGGGTCCTGCTAGTGCTAGTCCCGAAATTATCGAAGGACTGATTCTCAACGGCTCCGATATGCTGCGCAATAACTTTGCGCACTGCCAGTACGATGAGTACACCGCTCGTTACAACATGCTGCAAGAGATTAAGACTAAGCATGGTGCTGAAACCAAGATGCAGGCCGATCTTCAGGGTCCAAATATCCGCGTTGGTATTTTGCCAGATGCCGGCATTCCTCTTGATACCGATAAGGAATATACGTTCTACATGAACGTTGGTGAGCCAGAATCTTCCGATGAGATTTTGATCAACGACTCCACGTTGCATAATGATGTAAAAGCAGGGGAATATATTACCTTCATGGATGGTGCCATTGAGGGCATTGTTAGTTGGGTGAAGGGTCACCGTATCGCTGTTCGAATCACCTCTGGTGGTATCTTGATGTCACGCAAGAGTATTAATGTTCCCGATACCAACCTGAGCTCTCCTGCGCTAACCGAAAAAGATTATCGTGATCTTGATTTCTTGCTTAATACGGCCCCAGGAGTAGATGCGATTGCACTTTCCTTTGTTGATAGTCGAAAAGAGCTTGATGAAGTACGTGCCATGATCGGCAGTCGCGATATTAAGCTTATTTCTAAGGTAGAGCGTCGCCGCGCGATTGCTAACCTTCAGGAGATTATCGATGGTTCCGATATCGTGATGATTGCCCGTGGCGATCTTGGTATCGAGATGCCTATGGAAGATATTCCAGTACTGCAGCGCGAGATTACCGAGCGATGCCGCTGGTCTAAGAAGGCAGTCATCACCGCTACTCAGATGATGCTTTCTATCACCAAAAATACTCGCCCAACCCGCGCTGAAGTTTCAGATGTGGCGAACGCAGTATTTGCTGGTAGCGATGCAGTGATGCTTTCCGAAGAAACAGCTGCTGGTATTGACCCAATTAACTCTCTGGCCACCATGGTAAAGATTGTTAAGCGCGCTGAAGAAGCTATGTATCACCGCCCGAACTACTTCTAAGAGGGTGATCTATTGTACTGGCTAAGACCGTCGCTGACGCTCCGGATACGCCAGTACAATAATCACCGACAGAGGCAAAAGCCCTTCCGAAAGGAGGGGCTTTTTTTAGTGTCTCAAGTTACGAGAGGGCTATGTGGTCACTGGCCCCACCGGGGCTGACCGCCCACTTATTGAGAGGTTATCCACCTGTGGAAAAGTAGTGGTAAAACAAACCGAACAGCTGATACGGGAAAGGTAATACACTATCGTATAGTAATCGCTGGAGCGTAAAACTGACGTGTCCGTAATCTTAAAGACTTCAATACTGATTGAAATTACTGCTGTTCTGTCGTATACTTAGTGCATCTCAAAAAGAGAAACAAAAACAACACAAATGAATACTTTTTGGGCAAAAAGCCTTTTTATCCTCGTAGTAGTAATTCGCGCCATTCTTCCGCTTGGGGCCGATACTGCTTTGGCTGCAAATGGCGTTTCAGCAACCGAGCTTTCTGCTGAGCAAATTGCGTATTCTCCAGCCGAGCTTCTCATCCTTACCAACGCACAGCGCGTAGCGACCGGCCTTCCTGAGCTTGTTATTAATGAGCAACTAAATCAGGCCGCTCAGGCTAAGGCGCACGATATGATTACTCGTGGTTATTGGGCGCACTTTCGTCCTCTAGATGGTAAGACTCCTTGGTCATTTATTGAGGAGGCAGGGTATTCATACCGTAGCGCAGGGGAGAACCTGGCTAAGGGATTCAAAACTCCTGAAGGCATCACCACTGGTTGGATGAAGAGTCCTGGTCACCGTGCCAATATTCTTTCTCCTAAATATAAAGAAGTCGGATACGCTTGTGTGTGGTCTGTAGATGCATCGGGGGAGCGTACTCTTATTACTGTTCAATTATTTGGTAGTAAGTAAGTTTGCTATACTTGGTTGGTGCATCTCTTGCGTATTCTTCTGCAACGTATTCTTCGCTGGACACAGCGTTCAACCACGGCCCTCTGGCTGATTGCTGCCGTGTGCTATTTAGGTGTGGTTACCACGAATTCACTTAAATCGGCGGTAGCCAGCAGGCAGCAGATTACTGATTTGGAAACTAAGCTCACCAACCTAGAGAGTGAGCGCGACCGCCTAAAGGCATTGCTGGTGTATTACCAAAGCGACTCCTTTAAAGAAAAGGAGTTACGGAGGGTGGCGTTACTACATCGGCCAGAAGAGAAGGTCTATGCACTGCCAGAATCAAGCGTAGGCAAGCAGCAGGCGGCCCACCAGGCGCTAGCTGCCGCTCAGGCTGCCCGCGATCCAAGGCGCAACCTGCCTAACTGGGAGCAGTGGTGGAGATATATCCAAGGTAAGTGATTTATTTCTCCCGCTAAGCCCTCGGCGTACGCCTCGGATACGCGGAAGAAATAATCACTAAAAATTAAAGAAAGATCGCTAATTAAAAAAGACCCGGCCAAGGCCGGGTCTTTGCAGGCTTAGAACTAGGGGACTAGTTGTTAAGGCTGTTGATTTGGTTACCGCTACCAACTGCAAGACGAACGATGAAGAACGCAGCAATGATAACAACGATACCGATAACGGCGTTGATGATACCCTGACGAGCGCCCTTAGCTTTTTCTGGGTTACCAGCTGAAGTGATGTACTGAATACCAGAGTAAAGCAGGTAGATAACAGCTAGGACGCCAGCGATAAGAAGAACGGTATCAATAACGCTACCAGAGATGGAGCTGATCTGCTCATCTAGGGTGCTTGATGTATTGATATCGCCACCAGCAGGGGTGAGCGCACCAACAGCAGCGTGAGCAGCCATTGGAAGAGTAGCTAGGCTAGCACCAACGGCGACAGCGCCAAGACGTGCGTAAGCAGAACGGAAGTTAATTGACATATCCTCCTTTAGAAATAAGGTTATATTAATTCTAAAGAAGGGACGGTGGTGTTGTCAAACTATTGTTGAGCTAGACGAACCTTCCTACCCATCCACCAAGGGAGATAATTGCCGCAAGGATCGTATATACACCAAAGAGAACTACGAGCCCGAGGAATACATTGATAATCTTTTGGCGGGCTTGCTTAGCGGCTTCAGGGTTGCCTCCGCTAGAGGCGTAACGGATACCGGCCCAAATAAGATAGGCGATGGCGGCGACTCCTAGAAATAGGAAAACGATAGTGAGGGCGTTGCCGTAGATACCATCAATAACGGTATCGATCCCCTGTGGGGTAGTTTTATCGGTAAAGTATTTATACTGGCCAACTACTCGGTTGGGATCGTTCGGACTAGTAATAACGCCTGCCGCATAAGCGGGGGATACCCCTAAGAGATGTAGGACGATTGAAGCGATCATAGGGTTAGATCCACGTTGTATGGACTTGTCGGGTTAACATCGTCGCCGGTAATAACGGCAACGGTACCATACAGGATAGCGCGGGAGAGAAAGACGATGGCAAGGCCGGTATAGGCGGTAATAAGGAGGCTTTTTGCCTTCTTTACGTTAGCTTCGTTCATGAATCCCATTACGTAGAGGGTTCCAGCGTATACCGTAATGACCACGGCTAGGCTGCCAGCGGTCCAGTTGAGGAGGTTGAGGATACGAAGGGCAATTACGTTGTAGACCTGGCGAGTCCAGTAGGTTGGGTTGCACTGGGGCGTAACCTTGGGGGCTGGCGTTACTGCGGCGGGAGGTGCGCCTGGGGCAGGTGTTGGCGCGGGCGAAGGAATGATATTAGGAGTAAATAATTCCTTAGGCAGCAGGGGGAGGGCGCTTGTTTTTAGCGTGGAGCCTGGCTTAGCAATAACTGCTGCGCAAGGATTGGGAATTGATGCAGCTAATGCTGGGCTACTCATAAGTAAGCCACCCAGGGCGATACTTAGTACTAGGAGACGAGAGAATGTCTGGTTCATTTAAAGAGCTCCAAAAATTACACTACGGAAGGCATACACGAGTGTTGAGGCAAGGGTGATGAGGGTGATACCAATTACCATGTACCCGATTTGCTTCTTCGATTTTGCCCAAGTATCGGGGTTATTTGGCCCCATAATAAGATTGTAGCCAATATACACAATGCCGATAAAAGCGATGGGGAAGACAAAGAATGTCATCGTATCGATGATTCTCTGGACTAGCGTCTGCGCACCGGCTGCTGCTGTCCTGGTATCGATTGCACCAGAGGGTACATTGCCCGGGATGGTGTAACTAGTGGCAAGGGCCCGCTGAATAGGAGCAAAACTGAGAAGCCATCCAATACTAATCCAGAATACTTTATTCATCTTGCGGGGCAAGAAGTTGATTGACCTTCTCGGCTCCAGTATCAAGGGTAATATCGGTAGGTAGTCCGTTCTGAACAACGTCAGAAATCATTTCTTCGAAGGCTTTATCAAAATCGGCATGACTCTTTTTGAAGACCGCCTTGCCGCTTAGTACCTGTTTAGTAAGGTAGTCGCTACTACTGGAAGTTGCCTGGAGCGACTTAAGATACGGACTGGTAAGCTTAGCTTCTTTAGAAAGAGTTTTGCTGTTTTTTTCGCTGGCGTAGGTGCCAAGGAAGGCAAAGGCAGCATTGCTGCTTTCGGCAACTTGAGTAACCGACTCTAGGTTGAATCTAATAAGGTTAACCTGGTCTTGGGTGGTAGAGATTTGGGGAACGCTGGTTACCTCGTACTGGAACTTGGGGTACTTAGCTTTTAGTTGTTTGCCAAAATCAGTGAAGGCAATCACCATGGCTACCCTACCTTGCCCAAAGGCATCCAGGGTACTTGGCATACTGGTATTCCAGGAATACATAGGGCTTTTTGGATTGGAGAAGGAAGTGTAGAACTCGAGTGCTTTTTGGCCAGGGCGCAGGCGAGTGCCTGTTGGGCTATCGATGGTCTGGGTGAAGAGGGCACGAGATCTATCGGTACTTACCACCCGCACCCCATTTTGCATCATAAGGAGCTGCAAAATATCGGCTGAATTAGAGATGTTTCCAGTGGTACCTAGGGCAATAGAGGAGCGAACAAGGGTATCGTTTGGTCCCTTCTTGGTAAGGTAGCGAACTTGAGCTAGGAGGGTCTCCCAGGTGGTTGGTGGCTTACTTAGGAGAGTGCGTACAGGGGTGTACTCGTCTTCTTTAAAGCCAGTTGGTAGGCTGCGGCGGTATTCATCGGCCGCTAGCTTGAAGAGATCGGAGTTGTAGTAGAGCTGCAGACTGTCGACGCTTGAGGGAAGGCCGAGGACTGATTTACCGTCAGTACTAAGGATCTGCTCGGTTACACCATCTGGGAAGAGGGTTTTGACGGTATCTAGCGTAACTGGTCCGCTGGTTGCACCCTTGGTGTAGTAGAAGTTAGCTGGTAGCGGCTTGAGGATGCTTTCCATATCGCCAATCTGGTCGCTGCTAATACTCCAGACATCTGGTCCTTGGCGGCCAGCCATCGATTTAAGCGAGTTTTGCTCGTAGTTAGAAGCGCTTTTACGCTTGTAGGTGACGAGAACGTCTTTGTTATCTTTATTAAAAGCGGTAATAACATCACGAAGCGGATCGACATCTTGCCCCACTCGCCAAATACGCACATTGATCTTTTTGGCCGTTGTAGTGGTTTTTGCGCTACTGCAACCCGTGGCAAGTAAGCCAAAGCAAACCGCCAAGGTGGCGATGGTAAAGCGGGAAGGGCGCTGGTGTCGGGCGCGCATGATGGTGAGCTTAGAGTTTGAGTTTCTTGAGGTAGGTGCGGAAATCGTCTCCGATATCTTCGCGCTCCAGAGCAATTTCTACTACTCCCTTGAGGTATTCAAGCTTGTTACCACAGTCAAAGTATTTTAGACCAGTGCACTCGTGGGCGTATACATCTCGTTTCTGAGCCAAAACATTAATCGCTTCAGAAAGGTAGATTTCACCACCCTTACCAGGAGGCTGTTGCTCGAGGATGGGGAAGATATCTGGTGTAAGAATGAAGCAGCCAAGTGAGGCGTAAGGAGAAGGTAGGTTATCGTCTCCGGGCTTCTCGATGAGCTCATCTACCTTGAAGGTGCCATCTCCCACTTGCTTGCCCACCTTAATGTAGCCGTAGCGGTCTCCATCGCCTTTATCGGTTTTTTGCACCGTGTGAATAACGGGCGTGCCCTCATGTTGATTGTAAGCCGCAATCAGTTGCTGAAGCTTGGAAGGCTGACCCTGGAAGATCTCATCACCCCACATCACTACGAAGGGTTCGTTGCCGACTACTTCTTTAGCTTGCAAAATAGCATGACCAATACCAAGCTGCTCTTTTTGACGAACGTACACAAAACGAGCAAGGTCGGAGACGTCGCGGATCATTTGCTTTTGGGCATGCTTTCCTGACTTCTCGAGAAGATATTCCAGCTCGAGGTTATAATCGAAGTAGTCTTCGATGGCACGCTTGCTGTAGCCGGTAATAAGAATTACTTCTTCGATGCCGGCAGCAACGGCCTCTTCTACGATGTATTGGATGACTGGCCTATCGACGATAGGAAGCATCTCCTTAGGAATTGATTTAGTAAAAGGCAAGAAACGAGTGCCGTACCCTGCAACCGGAATAACAATTTTGCGTATGCTCATAATACCACTAGGGTAGCTCAAGTAGAGCGCCCCGACTAGGCTACTTCGATAGCAATAACGCGGGTACGAGTTTTAGCAGTCTTTGGAATAGTGATAGTAAGAATGCCGTTTACAAGCTTGGCCGCTGCTTTATCTGAATCACCAGCGACAGGAAGGGTGTAGGTGCGGGAGAATGACCCCCAGTAGCATTCCTGCACAAGGTAGCCCTCTACCTCTTGGGCAAGATCGTCGTGGCGCTCACCTCGGATGGTGACTTCTTCAGCGGTAATGGTTACATCGAGATCTTCTTGGCGAACGCCAGCAATGGGTGCCTTGATGATAATTTCGGAAGGAGTCTGGTAGACATCTATGGCAAGTTGTCCTTCAAACTCTTCCATCCACTCGGTTGGATCTACGACTGAACTGTCTTTTGAACTTTGATGCATGTGCCCTCCTTATGGCTTACGGACTACTTGCTGGATGAGCGAGCGAGAGCGGTTGCTTACCCTATGCAAATCATCAAAATTATGGAGTAATTACTGGCCAGCTGCAACCCGTGCGTGGTAGCGTAGTGGCATGCATCAAGAGAAAAAGACTTCATTTCTACCCCGGCATTGGGCCAGTGTTATCTTGGTTGGCTTAGCTGGTGCCTGTATTGGGTTGGGTGTGGTACTGCGTAGTATTTGGCTCTCTTGGCCTAATAAATATGTGTTTGATGAGGTCTATTTTCCTCATATGGCAGCGGCCTTTTTGAATCGCCAAGTAATCTTTGATGCTCATCCTCCGTTTGGCAAATACTTAATTGCGATTGGTATTTGGGTAATGGGTAACAATACCTACGGCTGGAGGATTATTCCTTTACTGGGTGGTTTTACGCTGGTAATGGTGGCTGGCTTTTTGGCGAAGAGAATTGCTAG
>JAYUZR010000034.1:0-39673 GCA_043751595.1 Candidatus Berkelbacteria bacterium | reverse complement strand
AGGGGTGAACCAACACGACCTTGTCAGCAAGCTGGCCGAAACCTTGGGTTGGAAGCAGTCGCAAGTAGACGACTTACTTGATGCTGTCACCGAAACCATCGGTCGTGAGCTTGAGGTGGGCGAGAGTGTCCAGGTTCCACCACTAGGCACCTTCCTTACCGAGCGCTTTGCTGCTCGCAGAATCGAAGATCCTCCAGGAAGCGGCACGATTAAAATTACCCTTCCCCATATTGAGCCGGCGTTTATGCCAGACGAAGAGGGAAGTGTTGCCGCGCTAGCCCGTGCCCAGCAGGAGTTTCCAGAGAAGTTTATTACTGTTCATGATGATGAACAGGAAGATGAAGAAGAATCGGAACCCCAGGCAGTAGCGGCTGAGGCACCGCAAACTAGTGCGCCAGCTGCGGAGCCAAGGGTTGAGCGCCCGCTCGGTAAGGCCTCGCTCATCCGCTTCGTCGATCTTAGTAACCAAAAGATCGATCAAGACATTCTGCACTTGATCCCGCTTGATATGGCTCGCAAGTATAAGGCAGTGGCCATCGAGCTTGAAGAAGGCCGGCTTACCGTAGCGATGCTTGACCCTGAAGACTTCGAGGCAGTGCAGGCGATTCAAAAACAGACCGATCTTACGATCCAACCTGCTCTTACCACTAAGGACGATCTCAGCCTGGCCTACGATCAGTACACCGGTCTCCAGAGTGAGGTGCAGCAGGTACTGGGTGCGGCCGAAGCTGATCTCGGCCTTTCGGCCAAAGACCTTAAGGCGGCAGCAAACGAGCTCGTCGAGCAACAAGATAATAACAATGCCCCAACCGCTCGTATTGTGGCTTCTCTTCTTAGTAGAGCAGTTAAAGAGCACGCCTCAGATATCCACATTGAACCAGGCGAGCACCGAGTACAGGTTCGTTTCCGTATTGATGGTGTTTTGCTCAATCGCCTCGAGCTGCCAAAAACCGTACAGGGAGCGATTACTTCGCGCATCAAGATTATGGCCAATCTTAAGATTGATGAGCAGCGCCTGCCACAGGATGGCCGTATGAATATGGTAATGGACCGCCGTGAGGTAGACTTCCGCGTCTCCACTATTCCCGTGGTCTTTGGTGAGAAGGTGGTAATGCGTATCCTCGATAAATCCACCGGTATTCGTACCCTCGAACAAGTCGGTCTTACCGGTAAAGGATTCGATACACTGGAGAAGAATCTGCAAAAGAGCCACGGCATGATCTTAGTAACCGGGCCTACTGGTTCTGGTAAAACGACTACTCTATACGCAGTACTTGGTAGAATGATGGCCGAAACGGTAAATATTCTTACTCTGGAAGACCCGGTGGAGTACCGCATTGAGGCGATTAACCAAAGTCAGGTGCATTCCGATATCGGCTACACCTTCGCTGCTGGCCTTCGAGCGGCCGTTCGTCAAGATCCGGACATTATCATGCTTGGTGAAATTCGCGACCAAGAAACAGCCGATATGGCGGTGCACGCCGCCCTTACCGGACACATCGTGCTTTCTACCCTGCACACCAACGATGCAGCCGGTTCGTTCCCACGCTTAATCGATATGCATATCGAGCCCTTCCTTATTACTTCTTCGATTCATACCGTGATTGGTCAGCGTCTTACTCGCGCTATTTGTCCCGATTGTCGCCAGGCAATTGAGATGCCAAAAGAGCAAGTGGATGAAGTGGAGGCGGTTATCGCTACCATGGCACCAGAACATCAGAAGGGCCTAGAGGGTAAGCGCACGTTTTATAAGGGTGCCGGCTGCGATCGCTGTAATAACAGTGGCTACAAAGGCCGAAGCGGGGTATTCGAGGTACTCAGTGTATCCGAAGAGATTCGTAATCTTATTCTAAAACGCTCTTCTGGAGACGATATTACCCGCCAAGCAGTGAGCGACGGCATGCTTACCATGGTGCAGGACGGTATCATCAAGGTACTTGATGGTATTACCACCCTCGAAGAAGTATGGCGAGTAACCCGAGAATAGGTCTTACATGAGTTTAAACTCACTTCATAACTCCCTTTCAGGCCAAAAGCTGCTGCGCTTAGCTGCAAGCTTGCAATACCTCGTCGATGTATCTTCGGATACATCTCCTCACTCTTACCAGCTTTCGCTTAAAGCTCAGCAGCTTTTGGTTAATCAGGAATTATGAAATGAGTTTAGTCTTCCGCTATCGTATTCGATTACCCGATGGTACCGAGCAAAAGGGCCAGCTTCAGGCTATCGATCGCGCTGCTGCCAGCGAGCAGCTGCGTCGATTGGGCGGTTTTTTGCTTGAGCTTGAGGCGGAAAAGCAGCAAGAAAACAATGAAGAAAAAACTGGTCTAGGGGCGAGGATTAAGAAGATGATCCAACGGCCACCATCGCTTAAAGATAGGATTATCTTTACCCAGCAGCTGGCGATCATGCTGCATGCAGGTATCACCCTAGTGCAGGCACTTAAGAGCCAGGAGGAAGAATCAACCAATAAAAACTTTAGGAAGATTCTGCATAATCTGCAGCATGTTATTCAGGATGGCCAGCCGCTTTCAGCGGCCTTAAGTCATCATCCTCAGGCCTTTTCTCGGGTCTATATTGAAATGATTCGCTCCGCTGAGCAAACCGGTAACCTTTCCGAAGTACTTGGCGATTTAACCCACCAGCAACAGAAGGAATACGACCTTCGGGCCAAGGTAAAGGGTGCACTCATGTATCCGGCTATTGTTTCCATTCTTATGGTGGGGGTTATCGTGGTGGTTATCACCTTTATTGTCCCTAAGCTCACGGCGCTCTTTACCGATTCTGGAGCATCGCTTCCAGCTACTACTCGCTTCTTAATTACCGTTTCCGATCTCTTTGTGCACCAGTGGTACATCATTATCGCGGTGGTGGTGGGAATTAGTATTGCGCTCAAGATGATTGGTAACACTCCAAAGGGCCGCCGATTCTTTGATGCGGTTAAGCTTAAGGTGCCAGTGCTCGGCAAGTTTGTAAAAGCGGCCTACCTGGCACGTTTTTGCCAAACCTTTGGCTCACTTTCTTCGGCCGGTATTCCGGTGCTCGAAACCTTCTCTACACTTAAGGGGGTAGTTAATAATGTCCTCTACGAAGAAGAAATCGATAGAATCGCCCGCGAGGTAGAAAACGGAAATAAGGTTTCCGTAGCTATTCGAAAGAGTAAGTTGTTCCCTGGTATGGTTGGGCAGTTAGCCAACGTAGGAGAGCAGTCGGGAGATCTCTCAGGGGTATTCACCACCATGGGAGATTTCTTTGAGAAAGAAGTAGATGGGATGGCGAAGAATCTTTCTACCGTGTTGGAGCCGCTTATCATGATCGTTATGGGAGTGGTAATCGGCTTTATTTTGGTGGCAGTACTTCAGCCGATCTATGGCCTCGTGGATACGGTTTAACGTATAGTACATATACATGGGGCTCTTTTCGCGTATGCAACTTGGGGTTGAGATTGGTCACACTTCGGTAAAGGTGGCCGCGGTTGAGGTACGCGGTTCCGGCCGGGGTGCTAAGGCACGGTTGCATGGGTGCAAGCAGGCTAACTTTGATCCCGCTGCACTCAATAAAGAGGGGGAAATTGTTGATGTTAAGAATATTGTTGATACCGTTAAACTTGCCATGAAGCAAGCGGCACCAAAGCCAATTAAAGGTGTTCAGGCACTCTGTATTGCCGTTCCCGAGACAAAGGTATTCAGAAAAGTACTCGATCTACCCTTGTTCGAGCGAGAAGAGGATTTAGCCAAAGCGGTAGCGCTTGGTCTTGAGCAGTTCTTACCCGAGGGCCAGCGCGAGGTAGAGGTAGATTATCAATACTTTGGCCCTGCCGAAGACCCTAGCCTGCAGCAAATACTGGCCGTTTCGGTGCCAAAAGATTTAGTGGCTAGTTACGTAGCGCTCGCCAAGGGTCTACATCTTCCGCTTACTGCCATCGATACCAAGCCGTCCTCTATTGCGCGCACCTTAATTGGGATTAACGAGCAAAAGCCGATTCTCTTGCTTGATATTTCTACCGACCGAATTACGGTTGCCTTGCACCACGATCAAATGGTTCGAGTTACCAGTATTGTGAATACCGGAAGCGCCCTTTTGGCTGACGAAGAAGGCAAACCTCTCCCAGAAGGTACCGAGCGCGATGGCCGGATAGAACGCCTGGTTTCTCTAGTGGCCGATGAAGCGAGCCATGTGCTTAAATACTGGTCTAACCGTTCCGGAAGTACTACCATGGTCGAAGAAATTCGCCTTTCTGGTAGCGGCTCCATGACGGCCGGATTGGCTGATCAAATCTCAAAAGAAGTGGGATTAAAGGTAAATGAGGCCAAGCCTACCATTGCCTTGCCGCCGTTCTGTGATCGCCGGTTTTATGGGGCAGTAGGCTCGGCGCTCTACGGTGTAAGTATCTCGGCATGAGTACCCAGGCACCTATTATGAAGTCGCTGAACTTTGTTCCAAAGAAGATTCAACAGCGCCAGCAGGCGGGTCAGTTTATGGTGGTGCTCTTTCTCGGGCTTATCATTGGCGGAGGTCTTGGTGGAGCGGCCTACGCCGCAGCAACCATTCAGACTGATTCTGCCAGCAGCCAGCTTACCTTTGCTCTTGAGCGTAACGAATCCAGGGCAAAGGCGATTACTAAGGAGCGCGAGAAGGCCAGCCTTTCCCACGAGCAGCAACAGCGTGTTACTCTCCTTAACCAGTGGGCTTCACAAGAACTCGATTGGAATAAGGCAATTCAAGGTGTGGCCGAGGTGGTGAATAAGGATATTACCCTTAGTCAGTTAAGTTTGGTTCCTTCAGAGAAACCTGGGCTTATCCAGGTTTCTACGGCGGGAAATGCTCCTTCTAATGTTAGCTTCGCCGAGTACCTAGAAGCGCTTAAGGGTAATAAACAGCTTACTAATCTTTCCATTGATAGCTATAGCTACGATATTTCTAAAGGCAGCGTAAGCTTTACCATTGGCTTTACGATTGATCAAAAGCTGTATCGATTCCAACAAGGAGGTGCAAAGTGAACACCCGATCTGCGCAGTATGCTGCTCTCATTTCTTCGGCGGTAGTAGCTTTTCTAGTAACCACCTGGTTCTTGGCGGTACCTCTCCTTAAGCAGCAGTATCAGGCAGAGTTTACCCTCTCCCAGCTTAATGCTCAGTATGAACGAGCTAAGGGCTTAAGTGTTGAACAGCGTGAACAAATTGCTCAGGCAGATATTGGTGAGCAGTCTGAGCTCCTTATTCCTAAGGGGGATAACCAGTACGATTTACTGATTCAGCTAGAGGCACTTGGTCGCGTGCTCAACCTTCCGTTTAGTACCTTGTCGGTTCTTCCCAATGCTGGGCCGGTACTTAATAGTCCAGTTAACCAGGGGGCAGCTAAGCGGGTGAGTATTTCTATCACCGTTAGCGCCAGTTATGCCGATACTCAGCGCTTAATTGCCGCCCTCCCTACGGTTAATCGCTCGATTGTGATTGATCAGATTTCTCTTGCCGGAGGGGCGCCGGTGAACGGGGCGGAAAGTAAGCTTTCGGTATCTCTGCTAGCTAGTGCTTTTTATCTACCATGAGTCCACGTACTAAAGTGAAAGAATCAGAAGAGCCTGGGGCTGCACCTACTCAGCCAGTAGCTGCTCCGGTGGCGAAGAAGGTAAAGCCAAAGCGGCCCATGGTTTCGCTGTGGCCATTACTTAGTTTGATTATGTTAGTCCTGGCTGGCGCCTCGGTGTATCTGATTCCGCCCATTTTACGCAACCAGATTATTAGCAGTGAAGTGGTTGATCCTTTAGAGCAGGTGAGTGCCGTAGTGCCAACTCCGCCTGCCCTGAAGCTGAATTACACCCATGTGCGGCAGGGTGAGCTAATCCAGGTTGATCCGGCTAATGTGGGGAAGGATAATCCGTTCCGCTAAGAGGCGTCATCAATAAAAAATCAGTCGCAAAGCCTCCAATGATTTTTATTGATTTCCTTACAGTTAAGAGCACTACTAAGCCCGTCGCTTGCGCTTCGGATACGCGGGAAAGAAAATCACTTACTGGAAGAATAGCTCAACTTCTTCGTCAGAATTGAGTCTTAGCCTTTTATTGACCTTATCTCCGTAGAGTCGAATTTGCTTCCATTGCATCTCTAGGATGATGCGCTTTACAAACTTCTTTAGCATTGGCTGAATTACCTATAGTTAAGCTATATTTAGCCGACTATTCGGTGACATTTAAAGAGCCCTCAGTAACTGTACTAAGGGCTCTTTATCTTATCGGGGAGTATTACTTATCTTTAGTCTAAGGAAATCAATACAAAATCATTGGAGGCTTTGCGACTGATTTTGTAGTGATGACGCAATTACTCCGCCGCTGGCACGTCAATCGCACCCAACCTTTTCTTAACCTCGGCAATAATCTCACCAGGAAGTACCTCGGACTTTACAATATAGGCATCGGCTTGAGTCATCATCTTATTGATCTTCTCAATTTCCTGAACCAAGGCGGTAACAATAAGAACCGGAATGTTCTTGGTGGCAGGGTTCTCCTTTAGGTTCTTAAGCACATCCATGCCGTTCATCTTAGGCATCATAACATCCAGGATGATCAGGCGAGGGTTGGCCTCTCCTACAAGCTTAAGTACATCTTCGCCGTTGTTGGCGTGTACTACGTTGAATCCCTCATGCTTTAGGCGCTGCATGTAGAGATCGGCCAAGATAAGATCGTCTTCAGCGAGAAGGATGGTGGCACCCTCGTAGCTGGCGGTCATGGCTACTTCTTCCTCGGGTACGGCTGCGGCAGGTGCTGAAACGGGAGTAGGGGCGTCGGTTGGGGAAACGTCTTGATATGACATGGTGTGATCCTAGTAATAACCTAATGTGACAAAACAATGACTAGGCAGCACTTTCTTGGGTAAGCGGTGTTGCATCTTCAACTTTAAAGATGGGAAGGGTAAACGTAAAGGTGCTACCCTTACCGGCGGTGCTGGAGACCTTAATTTTGCCACCCATTTTCTCGACAATAGTCTTGGTAATATAGAGGCCCAAACCTGTTCCCTGGATGTTGGTGGTATCGGGAGTGGCGATGCGGTAGAACTTTTGGAAGAGGTGAGACATTTGCTCGTGTGTCATACCCAGGCCGGTATCTTTAACCGAGATTGAGACAAAGCCGCTGCGCGACTCGTGCTCTACGTGGACCTTAATTGAGCCATCGGGCGTGTATTTGATGGCATTGGAAAGAAGGTTGACGATAACCTGCATCGCTCGGTCTTGATCGGCCCATACCAAGGGAATGTTCTTGGCGGGGGCAACATCAACCGTAAGTCCTTTGCCTTTAGCCGTAAATAAGAGTTGCGCCTGCGCTTCGGCCACGAGCTTAACGACATCTAGCTGTTGTGAAGCAAACTTCATCTTGCCAGATTCAATGCGCGATACTGAGAGCAGATCTTTAATAAGCGCAGAGAGGCGCTTAGCAGAGCTGTAGACGTTGGTTAGGTACTTACGGGCCTCGTCATCCACCTCGCCTAAGTTCTCATCCAGAATCATCGACAAATAGCCTTCAATGGCCGAGATTGGGGTAAGGAGCTCGTGTGAAGCAATGCTTACGAACTCGGTCTTCATTTGATCACCTTCCCAAAGCTTGGCTTTTTGAATGGCGGAGATGGCTTGCTCGGCGACTAACTCCATTAAGACATAATCCTCATTTGAAAAGAGATCGTCTGATTTTTTATTGCTTAGAAGTATTAGGCCAACGAGTTGATTCTCAATTTTAAGAGGAATAACCGCAGAAGCATCAAGGCGCACTAGCTTTTTAAGGATTGAAGCTTTTACGGCATGGTCGCGTATATAATCTCCAGTTATAAAAGGAGCACGATACTTCTTATTTATAAGACTTTCCTCCGACTCTAAATCTCGAGTGAATCCATCAATAAGGAGCACTGAGTTATTATCTCGGAAGTAATGGATAATGCTGTCGTCGTTGTCGAGGAAAAGTTTTTTAGGAGAGTGGTGGCCTATGTGCTTAATCCTTTTTATTACAAGATGACCTTCTTCACCTGGCTGGAAGAAGAAAGTGACAGCGTGGTTTAGGTGGAATACATCTGTAAGCTGGCGCATTATCGCTTCGAGTGCCTCATCCAAGTCAACAACCTCATTTAGCTTTGTTGATAAGGCCTTTAGTACCGTTTGCTGTTCGTATTCTTTCTTGAATAGAAACTTGTCTGTCTTTTCTTCAAACCACTTACGTACTGGTCCAAATCCTAAGCTAATCGCAAATGCTACAATTACGTTTTGGGTAAGGTTATCAATTGAAAGTGTTTGCGCAGGGGCAAAATCCTTGGTTACTAGCCTTGCTACGAGATTGGCTATCACGGCGTAGGCAATAAAAATGCCCGAAAGTAGGAATGAGAATACTAGGGTTCGCTTAATAACGACCCTAACATCGAATAACTTATAGACTGCCATCGAAAAAGCAGTACTAATAACAAAGATTAAAATTGACCAAATTCCTATTCGATAAAGACCGGGGTAGTCACTAAACCGCGGGAGGATGAGAGTGAATAGTATTGAAAACACTGCACTCACGGTAAGTCCAGAAAAGAATACTCTTACTTTTTTCTTGTCATGCTTTTTTAGTGTTCGATAATTTTTTTGAGCTGATATTATTCCAGCTCCCACATACCCAATCATGGTTAGGGCATATAGTATGAAAAGAGGCTGCTGTACGAGGGTATCAGTATACTTAACGACCAGGCCGCTATAAGTAAGTATTGTGAGGGCAAGAGGTGGTATTGAGGTAAGTACCGCAGTCTTGATCTGTATAGACCCTCTACCTGATCGGTACTCCCTTAAAAAGAGAAAGAAGAATAGCCCGATAAGAGGGGCTAGGGCAAAGTCGGTCTTTACCGCTAATTCGTGGTATTGGATGGATGTGAGTTCTTCAGAAGAAGCTACAAATGACCAAGTGCCGATAGCGATGCAAAGATAGAGGAATAATTTATTTTCAAGAGCACTGCTCCTTGCTTTGTATGAACTGTAGCCAAGAAAAATAATCGCCAACGATACAAGTAAGTTGACGAGGATGACCATGGTCTCTAGAAGTCTTTGATATTAGTAGAATACACGTGTAATTATTTTAGAGGAGTTTACGCCAAGTTGCGATAGTATTGCGTCTGCTAACATCTCTACTTCTACGAATCGTTCAGGGAGAATTGAAATTATCTCTTTGCAGACGTGCTCTTTGGGGACTATGGATTCATCTTCGATAATTCCTAGGCGTAATGCATACCAGCATGCAATAAGAAAAGAGCAAGGATATTTATTGTGCTTACTAAGATACCTTGAATATTGAGACCATATTCTTCCTTGGGTGCGCCGTAGTACATGTTGGGCGACACGGATAAGTTGAGCTTCATATATGTAAATATCTGGGTGCATTCCTTCCCTATCCACTAACTTTTTGAACTCTTCTTGATCTAGTGTGGCTTCTATCGGATTATAGTCATCAATCATTATTACCCTGGAAGTGGTTTTACCCTCCATACTGAGGTCTTCAAAAATCTGACGAGCTTTTTTTAGGGACTCAAGGTGCGAGCTATTTGGCTCTTCATCGGTGTAGATGTGGCAGTACTCAAGGCTGATATCTTTCATGGAAAAAAGAATACACAACAATACATGTAATAAATAGTCACAAAGGGAATAAATGTAAAAGACCCGTAACGCTTGCGTTACGGGTCTTCTTTTTCTTACCTCTTTCTTTGTGGTCAATGCTCGCCCCGAGTGAGCTTGGGAAATGAGACCCAGGGCATAATCGGGTGCTTCCACCAGATTAATGCCGAGTAGCCTTCGCTTTTTTCGTCAGCCCCATCCATGTAGTTGGGCACGATGACCGGCTTGCTCGGGCTGGACAGCCCAAACCCATCGTAGAAACGAAGCTCTGGGTCGCGGACTTCACCGCGGTGTTTGATTTTCACGTATTCTTCCGGACTAATGCCCGGATTTTTTCGGTGATAATCGTGGTAGCCCGGGATTCTAGCTCCCAGCACTACTCCGTGGGTAAATGAGATCATCATCTCAAATCCCAAGAAGTCCAACAGCCTGTCCGCTGCCTCTGATTGGGACCCTTCCTTTTTGGTGCAGGCAAGTCCCGTACCGTATACCCACTTTCCCTCCGGATTGTGAGTGGAAAGAGAGCCGTGTCCGGTTATCTCATTCCAGGTTAGGCCTGGCAGCTCGCCCTCGTTGAACCGCAAGATGGTGCAGAAGGCGATTACCTTACCTTGCTCGTTGAGAGCGATGGCGGTAGTTTTCTCCTTCTGTAGGCGAAGTCTGAGCTGCTCCTTTGGAGTAGCAAAAACCTTGCCCCATACCTCACGGTCTACCACAGCAACCCCATCGAGGTCTTCCTCGGTGGCCCACCTGGTTATAACAACCGGGCGCGACATAATGTCGATAACCTTTTTTCGGAGTTGCACAGCTCCAAAATAAGTTAAGGCAACCGTTCCGACTATATCAACCACTACCGCACTGGTGGCAATTAAGCCGAGGTGCTGTTGGTAGCGGAGAAGGAGCCAGCAGAAGGGGATTAGGGCTGCTAAGCGATTGACGAAGAGAAGGAGCCAGCACATGGGGATTGCTCCCCGGTCGTGCGCTCCCAGTTTTGCGAAGCTGTAGAAGTAGCCAGTAATACTGGCGCAGAATACAATTTCGGCGAACGGGAAGGCTGCTGCTATTTCTGCAACGGCCCACGCAGGTAGTCGTGCCTTTACGACACCCTCAATGATCGTCCCGAAGGAGATCATGAGAGCAGCAATAAAGATCACCTTGATGAGGTGGCGCAGGCGTGCGCTCTTGATCTGGACGATCATTGAAACTTTTCCTTTTTTTGAAGATTCATCCTCTCTTTTGAAGAAGACTGAGCTAAATATCACATATTATACGTAGTTGTAAAGATGTTTTAGGAAAGTTTAATGTTATGAGGGCTAACCGTAGAGACAAGGGCTACTTCCCTTGGACGGTTATTCCTGGATAAGTATTTCTGAGTAGAGACTCTTGTGATCTGATAAATCCTCCTTGAGGCACATAAACCCTTCAAATCTAAAGCCCTTAGGAATCAGTATATAATCCAATGTGCGGTCTTTTGAGGGGTAGGCTTAATCGGTAAGCTCATCCGCGGAGCTTTTATGGGAGCGATCCCAATATTTCGGGTACTTTCAATCCCAAATAGGTTAAAGTCGCCAGCTAAGATTCGAGGTTGATAGTCCTTTTGATCTAAATACTCAAACTTTTCTTGAGGTGTGCTGTGGTCCAGTAGTATATGTTAGGAGGGGTGGGGGCATGCAGATGGCTTAGTCTCAAGTATTTCCACCATACCAAAAAACCCGCTACCATGAGGGCATGAATCCTACTCCGCGCGTACCGTTTCTTTCCGGCATCAAACCCACTGGAGATCTCCACCTGGGTAACTACTTTGGTGCCATCCAGCAGTTCATAAATCTGCACCAGCAACACCAAGATGGCATGGTGATGATTGCTGATATGCACGCTCTCAATCAGATGCACGATGCCGAGGCGCTTCAGGCCAGCATTAAGACTACCCTTCTGGGCTACTTAGCCTGTGGGCTGGATCCTAAGAAGGTAAGCATCTTCCAGCAATCGGCAGTTATCGAGCATGTAGAGCTCGCTACGGTGCTAGGGGCACTGTGTCCCTTAGGTTTGATGGAGCGGGCCCATGCCTACAAGGATGCGCTTGCTAATGGCAAAGAGGCTAATGTAGGCCTCTTTACCTATCCAATTCTGATGGCGGCAGATATCTTGCTCTACAAACCTGCTGGAGTACCTGTTGGGAAGGATCAACAACAGCATGTCGAGATCGCGATCGATCTTTCCGAGAAGTTTAATCACACCTATAGCCCAGTCTTTCCCGAGCCGCGATTACTGCTTCAGGCGGATACGGCGATTGTGCCCGGTACAGATGGCCGTAAGATGAGTAAGAGCTACGGCAATGTAATTGGCCTGCTTTATACCGAAGTCGAAGTAGCTAAAAAAGTGGCGACCATTGTTACTGACTCGCGCGGCCCGGCAGAAGCTAAGGATCCTGATACCTGCAATATCTTTGCCTTGCATCGCTTGGTGGGGACTGCGCAAGAGCTGGCCGAGCTGGATAAAGACTACCGTTCGGGGTCGATCTCTTATAAAGGAAGTAAGGATTTGCTTGCGATGCGCATTAACCGCTTCTTGCAGCCGATTCGTGAGCGTCACGAAGAGCTGGTAAAAGATCCTTCATACCTGGAGAAGGTACTTGTTGATGGGTCTAAACGGGCCAAAGAGATTGCTGGCGAAACGATGGCCGAAGTACGCGAAGCCGCTGGCTTAATCCTGCACTGGTAATGGCTGAAGCGCGACGTAGAGGGGGTGCACGCAAGCCCTACGAGGAGACGAACCAACAGGTTCGCGATGTTTCCTATGAGGTTGCTGGGAGGGTTCCACCTCAGAATCTGGAGGCAGAGGTTGCCGCACTTGGCGCTCTCATGCTCGACGCCGAGGCGATTATTAAAGTAATCGATACCCTAAGTCCGACCGACTTTTATCGCCCAGACCACGCCAACATTTACGAGGCGATGACCATCTTGGCTGAGAAGCGGATTCCTATCGATTTGATTACGGTGGCGGACGAGCTTGCCCGACGTGGGTTACTAGAGCAAGTAGGAGGTCCCGCTATGCTTTCTAGCCTGGTAAATGCAGTAGCAACCGCAAGTAATGTGGCCCATTACGCAGGAATTGTGCGAGAAAAAGCGATGTTACGTAGGTTGATTCATGCTGCTGCCAAAATTGGTGATCTAGGCTTCCGCGAAGATGAGCCAAGCCAAGAGATTCTGGATCAGGCCGAGCAGGCCCTGTTTGGGGTGACACAGCGCTTCTTAAAGCAGAACTTTACGGCGGTTCGCAGTATTTTGGCGGAAAGTTTTGAGCGTCTGGATGCTCTTTCTAAGAATGAAAGCGGTATTCGCGGTATTCCTACCGGGTTTAAGCATTTGGATGGCTTGCTTGGTGGATTACAGAAGTCTGATTTGGTGATTCTTGCTGCCCGTCCTTCGATGGGTAAGTGCTTAACCGGTGATACCCGTATTCTTGACCCAGAAACTGGGTTGCAACTGACCATTAAAGAAATGGTAGAAGGTCGAGTAGGTACCGTGGCGACCATGCGAGACGATTATACGATTACAGCATCTCGTCCAAGCGACTTTATCCCAAATGGAATTAAGTCTGTCGCAACGCTCAAAACGGCACTCGGTCACGAAATTACCGCTACCTATACTCATCCATTCTTTACACTACGGGGCTGGAAACAGCTTTCTGAACTCAAGGTTGGGGATAGGATTGCCGCACCGCGAGCTTTACCATTTTTTGGCAAGTTTAGTATCGCGCCTCATGAGGTAAAAGCGTTAGCTTACTTTGTAGCGGACGGCTCAGTGGTACAGAGTTCGCCTCGTTTTACTAATGGGAACATTGGTATTATGAGCGATTTTTCTGGGGCGATGCGTGCTTTCGGAAAAGGTATAGAAGTAAAGCAGGTGGGGACCGGTAGTTTTTCTGCTCCTACGCTCTCGGTGGTTACCAGTCGTTCTTGGTATATGCAGCAAGTTGGTCGATGGTCAGAGCAGTTCAATGAGGTATTAGCTGGTTCACTTGCTCAGGTTACAAATGCCCTTGCACTATCTGGCGCTAGTACTTCACTTGCGTATGGATGGCGAGCAGGAAAAACAATGCCGAGTAGCGCTCTTGCTGAGCAAATTCGGTCCAAAGTACCTGGATTCCCACGTCCCACCGCTAAGGCTGGAGAAAATCGTGTGACTGAGTTTTTGCGCTCACATGGTTTGTGGGGCATGACGGCGCATTATAAGCAAGTTCCCGAAACGGTATTTATGCTAGAAAAAGAGCAGGTGGCGCTCTTCCTAAATCGTCTCTTTAGTTGTGATGGAACAGCGTATGTAAGTAATGGTCAGCCATGCATTGCCTATGCTTCAGCTTCAAAGTATCTAGTTCAAGATATTCAACATCTACTGTTGCGCTTTGGAATTATCGCTAAAATCAGAGAAAAGCAGGTTAAATATCGGGGTGGTCATAAGCGCGCCTTCGAACTAGAGATCCACGGCCGAAAAGATCTAATTACTTTTGCTGACCAGATTGGTATTTTCGGAAAAGAGGAGGAGATAGCTATAGTTCGAGCTACGGCAATTGCTCGTAAGGTAGGTGGTTATACAAAAGATACCCTTCCAATCGAAATATGGGATCAAATCATTGCTAAGAAAGGAGCCAAGTCTTGGCGCTCGCTTGCAATTGCGATGGGTCTGCCAGAATCACATAACTTCCATGTCGGAAAGCGTGCTCCTACTCGCGCCAGCGTTAAAAGATTTGCCGAGGTTCTTCAGGATAGTGATCTATTGAACCTTTCTAAGAGCGATCTTTTCTGGGACACGATTGTTTCCGTTGCTGATGCAGGTGAGCAAGAGGTGTATGACCTAACCATTCCAGAAACCCACAACTTTGTGGCCAATGATTTGGTCGTGCACAATAGTACCTTCGCTTTGTGTCTGGCCGAAAACGCCGCTATTCACCACAAAAGCACGGTCGGTCTCTTTTCCTTAGAAATGTCCAAAGAGCAGTTGGTGGACAAGCTCATTTCTTCCATTGGCCGCATCGATTCCTGGAAACTACGCAACGGCAAGCTTAACGACGACGACTTCCGCAAGTTAAACGAAGCCTATGGAATCTTGGCCGAAGCTAATATCTTTATTGATGATGGGGCAGGGCAGACCGTAAACGAAGTTCGAGCCAAAGCTCGGCGCCTGCAGGCAGAAGCTGGGCTAGATCTGATTATTATCGATTACCTCCAGCTAATGACCGCTCCTGGATTTGGTGCCGACAACCGTGTGCAAGAGGTATCCGAGATCTCACGTTCGCTAAAGGCGCTGGCCAAAGAGTTGAACGTGCCGGTAATTGCCCTTTCCCAGCTCTCGCGTGCAGTGGAAAGTCGCCCCGATAAGCGACCGATGCTATCTGACCTTCGTGAATCAGGATCGATCGAGCAAGATGCTGATGTGGTAATCTTCCTTTACCGTGACGACTACTATAATAAGGAAGAGCAGAACCATATTACTGATGTTCTAGTACGTAAACATCGTAACGGACCAACGGGTGATATCAAAGTGCTTTCGCGTCTACAATTTAGTCGATTCGAGAATCTTGATCTGCAGCATATGGGGGCCGAAGCGTCGCACGAGTAGTTTCGGGAATTAAAACATCCCCGCCAGGTCTGAGCCCAGCGGGGATGTTTTGTTTTTTAGAGGCCGGCCAACTTGTAGCAAGTATTGATCCAGATAACTCGCTTCTTGATCAGGCTAAACTCTTCAGATGAGGTGGGGACCTTTTCGGTTAAGATCCGAATCCACATTGCCCATCGGCCATCGAGGAGTTCCTGGCTCCCGAGCGGGAGCTGGTTCATCTGTGCTGTCTTTTCTGCACCCTCGCGCAGTAAGTAGCTATAGGCAGAATTCCCCATCATGTGACCAGGAACTAAGAGCGTCCCGGCTGCAGCCTGATTGTTTAAGGTGATATTCTCACCATTTACTGTCTCAGTGTGCATTGATAATAGGTATCCAGCATCCTCGGTCTTTGTCTGCCAGCTAATCTCGAAAGAAAAGGGTATTTCTCCGCACTTGCCCTCAATTACAGCGGTAAGGTCATTAGAGGATTCGCAGCTGAGGACTTCTGGATCAAGGCCAGTTAGGCCGGATAGAATCTCAAGTGGATGAATCGCCAGATCGGCAATCACCTTTCTCCTGAGATTAAGAAAGCTTTCTGGTGGTCCGCTATGAACGGCCCTGCCTTCTATCTTCTTTGCACCACCGACCATTCTGATGGCTTTTGCTGCCGACAGGACGATAGGGCTCCAGCGCCATTGGCTGGCAAAAAGGAGTTTGAATCCTTTCTGGGCGAGTAGTTGAATTGCTGGAAGCTCATTTCCGAGTACTGGCTTCTCAATGACTACTATGGCGCGTAACATGCCCATTTCAAGAATGAGCTTGTAAGCAGCTAGGCGTGCCTCGCTGCCTGCATGCTTGCAGATAACGAGTACCTCCGATGTTGCTACGGCTACCTCAAGATGTGGCTGACCCGCAGGGGCGTTCTGGCCGTACGTGTATACGGTAGATGCTAACCCCAATGTAGCACTGATATTTCCTAAGGTTTGACGATGGTTCTGTGCACGGCAACCCGTGCCAATGATGGTCACTTGCATGTCGATTTCTTCCTCTTAAGGTGTGGGCCCTCAGGGCCCGATTTGTTTTGTCGTTAATAGCTGAAGCTAACATAAAATGAAAGTAGATGATCAAAGCCACTTTCTCGCATATACGCCTCATTAATACCTTCTTACTCATTGACCAATAAGCCTGCGGGCCGTACAATAGTTGTGTTGAGGAAAGGAAATTACTAGACACCAATCCTCAACGCGGTTCGTTAAAAACCTGGTCGCTGCACTCGGACAAAACATCAAAAAGAAATTTTTAAAATATTCTTTGTACCTTATACAATATCTGCAGCACCAGAGAAAAAACAAAACCGGTTGTCTTTTGCCACTTCTAGTTTAGCCACCTTTGGTTAGACCGGATCGGATGAATTACAATCGCATTAGAGCGATATCATGCACAAGGTTAGGTACTATCAAGACCTTCACTGCAGGATATCGCTCTTTTTTGTGTTTTCTGATAAAGAAAGTACGAAAAGAAAGGTTGGTGTTTGATGAGTGGAATCAAAAATAGAGGCACAATGCTTCTGTGTGGCCCGGAGGGCTTGCTTACGTGCCTGGGATTAGAGGAATTAGTTCCGGGGTTTGTAATCTTTGATGTCGGTAGTTCCCCTAGGACTAAGGGTACTAAGTATGTCATGCCCAGTTCTTGGGTCGTGCAAAGAGTTGAGACCCTTACCGATCTGTTCGAAGCCATTAACCGGCTGAGGTTTGACATAATCATTATAGACGGGCGTTGGTTTAATAACCTTTGCTTTTCTAGAGATGTTAATCTTTATCGAGCTTACGGGCGCATAAGGAAGAGGGTAGGAATAAAGGGTAAGTCAAAAACAGCCTTGGTCACATGCTGCGACAAGGGTTTTGCAGGTATGCGACGATTAGCCGGAATTCCTAGCGAGGAGGATGGCTATGTGGTAACTGGTGATTCTGGCAAGTTTGATGTATCTGCCTGGAATGAGATCGCAGCTCAGTTTCGCTGGCAACGGCCGAGAGTAAGTCGCCTGTAATAGTGGTCATGAAAAGATAGAAGCTTCTTACTTTGTAGGGAGCTTTTATTTATTTCTCGCCGAACACTTGACGCGATGTAAAGCATTCTTTACATTACTACATGCGCGAGACGGCTTTTTGCTTCAATCGCAGCACAATCCATCTAGCAAGTAATTCTACGGATATGTTGCAGCCAGTAGGCAATCACGTGTTGGTTAAGCCTCTAGATAAAGAAGAGGTCACAAAGTTCGGTATCGTCCTCCCAGACTCCGCTCAGCAGAAGCCCCAAGAGGGCACTGTAGTGGCCGTAGGGCACGGAAAGTACATGGGGGAGAGTCTTATTACCTTCGAGCAAATCGGGGTCACCAAGGGCGCTCACATCATGTATAGCAAGTACGGTCCTACCGAGATCAAAATCGATAACGAAGACTACTTCATTCTCGATATGGACGATATTCTCGGCGTAATTAGCTAATTTTACGATCATGCCAAAGCAAATTGCATTCGGCGAAGAAGCACGCATTAAACTCAAGCGAGGAATTAATGCCGTAGCCGACGCCGTTAAAGTTACTCTCGGGCCTAAGGGCCGCAACGCCGTACTCGATAAAGCCTACGGCGCTCCAAACATCACCAACGATGGTGTTACGATCGCCAAAGAGATCGAGCTTGAAGACAAGTTCGAGAACATGGGTGCTCAGTTAATGAAGCAAGCCGCCAGCAAGACCAATGATGTAGCAGGGGACGGAACCACTACTGCTACAGTTCTGGCTCAGGCCATGATCAACGAAGGGCTAAAGAATGTTACTGCCGGTGCTAATCCTATGATTATCCGTCACGGTATCGAAAAAGCTGTTGTTCATGTTGTTGAACAACTTCGCGCTAACGCTAAAAAGGTAAACGGAAAGCAAGATATTGCTCATGTAGCTACCATTTCTGCCGCCGATCCTATGGTGGGCGAACTTATCGCCGAGGTAATGGAGAAGGTCGGACGCAGCGGTGTTATTACCGTTGAAGAAGGCTTTACTATGGGTCTTTCTAGTGAGGTAGTAGAAGGTATGCAGTTTGATAACGGCTACCTTAACCCGTACATGGTTACTGATACCAACCGTATGGAGTCTGCCTACAGCGAGGCGCTTATCCTGGTTACTGATAAGAAGATCTCTTCTATTCAAGAGATTCTTCCATTGCTCGAGTCTATGGCGCAGCAGGGTCGCAAGAACCTGGTTATCATCGCCGAAGATGTAGAGGGTGAGGCACTGGCTACCCTAGTTCTTAACAAGCTTCGTGGCTCATTCAACGTGCTAGCAGTTAAGGCTCCAGGGTTTGGTGATCGCCGCAAAGAAATGCTTCGCGATATTGCAGCTCTTACTGGGGCTCAGCTTGTTTCTGAAGAACTTGGTCTTAAGCTTGATACAACAACACTTGAGCACCTTGGTCGTGCCGATAAAGTTGTTTCTACTAAGGACAAAACCACTATCGTGGGTGGTAAGGGTGAGCGCGAAGTAATTGATGCTCGCATCAACCAGATCAAGGCTCAGATTGAGCAGACCGATTCCAAGTACGACAAAGAAAAGCTGCAAGAGCGTTTCGCTAAGCTTTCTGGTGGTGTTGGTGTCATCAAGGTTGGCGCTGCTACCGAGGTTGAGATGAAGGAAAAGAAGTACCGCATCGAAGACGCCTTGGCTGCTACTAAGGCTGCTGTGGCTGAAGAAGATGGAGGAATCCTTCCTGGTGGTGGAACTGCCTACGCCGATGTTATCGCCTCACTCGATTCTCTTAAGCTTACTGGCGAAGAGGGTATTGGGGTACAGATTGTTCGCCGAGCTTTAGAGGAGCCAATTCGCCAGATTGCTATCAATGCTGGTAAAGACGGTGCTGTGGTACTCGAAGAAGTTCGCCGTAACGCCAAGGGTGTTGGCTTTAATGCTCTCACCGAGAAGTATGTTGATATGATGGACGCCGGAATCATCGATCCTCTTAAGGTATCGATCTCCGCCATCCAGAATGCAGCGTCCGTTGCGGCTATGGTACTTACCACCGAAGTATTGGTGGCTGATCTTCCTGAAAAGAAGGCCGCTCCAGATATGGGAGGAATGGACTACTAAGGTAGGTCTGCTGGTTAGAGAAACAGCCCCGAAAGGGGCTGTTTTTTTGAAATAGCGTTATTTCTTAGCTTTGGTATTGCATTTTTCGCTAAACCTGGTATAACCCAATGTCCGGAGAAGTGCCCCGAGACGGCGGTAGCCCCGCAAAGGAACTTAGACAATGTGTTTTTCTGCTTTTCTCTGCGCCGCCATGGCGTTTCTTTTAACTCCAGCGCCAGCGGCTCCGCCGCAGCGCACGGTAGCCCTCACACAACAGGCTTCTCCCCAAAAGCGGATGAAGCTGGAAGTAACGGGAGTGATGCTCGCCCCCGAGATCAGCGCCGCTAAGAAGATCTACATTGGCGAACCCAACCCCGAAGGGCTCTGCGATGTAAGCGACCGCCCGCATCGTTTTGAGATCATCAGTGGTCGGGGTAACGTCTGGACGCTCACTCGTTGGGCCGACTTTCTCCAAGGGGGCGGTTCCCTCCGGGTGTTGGTGATCGAGGAGGGCAAGTTCTTCTTCGTCATTCTTCCCACCGGCTCCCAATTTCTGGGAGCGGAGGGCTCCACTCGTTACCAGATTCCGAAAGGGGAAGTAGTGAGGTGGATCAGTCCCACAGGGCTGAAGCCACCTAAGGACCTTCACCTCCGTGCAAACGGAGAGATGGTCATCAACCCCATGAAGGGGCGCCTAATCTTCCGTATCACGTGTACGGAAGATGATGACCCCGAATAGAAAAACCCCGCTTGTGCACCCGCGCAAGCGGGGTTTTTGATCTACACAAATAGGTAATTTCTGATACATAGGAAGTACTCGTCTTGGGAGGGCGAGCGTCATGATAGTGCGCAGTGCGCAAACAGCGTGGGAGTTAGTGCGCAATGCCGTCTGTGTGCAGTTGTTGCTCATGGGTGTCGTGGCGGGCTATTTCCTTCTAGCTTTCGGAGTAATAGTGCTAGCGCTGGGTATGATCTGGTCTTGTACGGGGGTCACCCTTTCGTATGTGCCTGGATCGGCTTTTGCGCTACCGGTATCGGTTCTCACCTTCGCCAGTGCCGACGAGCTCTGGCTTGTCACGAGCGTCTTCTTCTTTGTACTTGGCTTTGTTGTCATTACACGGTTTCAAGAGGAGCTTTCCGGAGCAACGATGTGGCTACTAGCAAGTTCGGAGTCTTGGTACGCGAAGGGTAATTGGTACGAAAGGGTGGTGGCGGTATACGGGTTATTCACCCTGTACTACCTCGGTCCAATGCTTCTGGTAGCTGGTTGTACCCCGCTATGCATAGCGATAGTGGTTTTTTCGAGTGAATACCAAGCGTGCGGGTTGATGATGCTAGTTTTGGCCGTAATCATCCTCAGGCTCTGGCTCCTTGCCTGGCAGTTAGCCGGTAAGGGGGAGGTAGATCTCTATTGGTAAAAAGAAAAACGCCCTCCGGAAGTATCCGGAGGGCGTTTGTCGTAAGCTGCTTACAAATCGTTGAGAATGTTTTGTAGATGGGTCTTGCGGGCAGCAACCTTCTCTTCTTTGGTGTGGAGCTGGCCTTCGCGGTCGGCGGCCTCTTTCTCGTAGGCTTCAAGCTCTGCGCGCTTTTTATCAAGCTCTTCGCGTTGCTTGGCGGCGCTGGCCTTAGCTTCAGAGAGCTCCATTTCCTCTTGAGCAATTTCTTGCTGCTCAACTTCAAGATCTTTTTCAAGAATACTCTTAACCTTGGCCTTGGTTTCTTCGGAGAACTTTTCTTCTTCGGGCTCTGGCTCCATTGCCGGCATAGCCACTGGCATTTCTTCAGCAACTTCAGTGGGCATCTCTACTACAACCTCAGGTGCGGCTTCTTCTTCGGCTAGCTCGTGCTCGGCCTCGATGGTGAACTCGCCCGGCTCAGCGGCTAGTGAGGGAACCGGTTCGGGAGCATCTTCGCCAATCATCATTGGCTCTTCTGGAATAGCCGGAAGTTCAGGCATGACAGCTGGTTCTACTGCCTGTTCGGTAGTTTCAACAGGAACGGGCATATCTGGGATTACCTCTGGCGCAACTTCGGCCACAGGTGCCGGAGTAACTTCACCAGCCGGAGCTTCGTCCATCAAGCTGCTGAGATCGATCGTTTCCAGCTCGGCGTCGCTGGCCGCTGGGGTAGTCATGGGGGCTGCGGGTGCGGTGACATCGCTCATACTTGGCGTTGGCGGCGTAGAGGCATCGGCCGGCATGGCGGTGCCATCGGTAGGTGGAGGAACCGGTAGGGAAGAATCGTCGCTAGGAGTTGCTTTTTTGAAGAGACCAAACATGGAAGATGATTACGCTGATTCCAGTATCTCTAGTATAGGGGGGATTTTCATTCTCTACCAGATCGGCTATACATGCGGGCAGGAGGGTTTGAAATGAGTAGTTGCTGGGTCTGCCGGTATGCAGACCAGAAAGTGTGGGCGCAAGCCTACCTGGGGGCTTTGGGGTTTATCTTTTTTTTGGCCGGATCTTTCTGTCCCTGGCTTTTTCTTGGGATTGTGGTTTGTGCTCTGGGCGGGCTTCATCTCCAGGGCCAAATCAATTATGTCGAAGAAAACAGGATGCTACTTTGTCGCTACGCGACTGAAGCCGCAGCACGCGGTGCAAGGCGCCCAATGAAGGTTGCTATCCGGCAATTGAAAGGACTACCTGCATGAAAAACAAAACGCCCCGGAAGTCTTTCGACCTCCGGGGCGTTCCCGTGTAAAAACGGCTACTTAGCGTTGGCGCGCTCTACATACGTGCCTTCAACCGTATTCACCCGTACGATATCACCAATTTTTACAAAGAGGGGAACCGTAATAGTGGCGCCGGTTTCGAGGGTGGCAGGCTTGGTGCCGCCAGTGGCGGTATCGCCCTTAACGCCAGGCTCGGTGTGAGCAATTTCAAACTCCATTTTGATGGGGAGCTCGATGCTTACAGCACCTTCTTCAAAGAAGAGAACCTGCACTTCGCCACCTTCTTTAAGGAAAAGACCCTTCTCCCCAATGACATCGTCACTAAGCGAGAATTGATCAAAGCTCTGAGCATCCATAAAGGCGTACCCTGAGCCATCCTTATAGAGGTAGGAGCATTGACGACGCTGAAGATCGGCGGAATCGAACTTATCGGAACCCTTAAAGGTTACGTCGAAGGTAGATCCGTTACGCAAGTTTTTAAGCTTGGTACGAAGTACCGCTCCGCTCCGGCCCTGCTTGCTGTGCTCGTACTTGAGTACGATATGAGGATCGTCGTTATAGACGATAGCAGTGCCGGTCTTAAGATCGTTAATGCCCAGCATGAGACGCTTAGCGCTTAACGAAAGGAAGAAGGGCCAGGTGACGTGCGCGTTTGATGGCGACGTTTACCATGCGCTGAGTTGCAGGAGCATTTCCGCTACGACGACGAGATTCGATCTGGCCGAATTCGGTAACGTAACGCTTAAGAAGAGGAAGATTTTTGTGATCGATCTCTTTAACGCTCTTGGTGAGCATAGGCCGACGACGGCGTGGGGTTGGGTAGCCAGCAACGCGGGTGGTTGGCTTGGACTGTGAACGAGCTTGTGCCATAAAATTAGAAAGGAATATCGTCAATATTGATCTCGTTGGCGTTCGACTGGCCACCACCCGTAGGGGCAGAAGGAGCAGAACTTCGACGAGGAGCGGCAGGTGCGCTAGATGCGCCACCGCCATATTCGCCACCTTCACTTGAGCCGGTCATGTTCTTGTTGACCTGATCAGGCCCAAGAACGGTATCGGCGACGAGTTCGGTGCGGTATTTCTTGGTGCCATCTGGAGCCTCCCAAGAACGGGTTTGACTTCGGCCGGAAAGAAATACTTTATCGCCACGGTGAAGCACTTGCTGACAGCGCTCACCGAGCTGACCCCATACTACTACATCGTGGTAATCTGGTGGGGCATCTACCCAAGCTCCGGCAGTATCGCGGTAGCGGCGGTTTGTCGCTACTGAGAAACTGACTACGGCCTGGTTGTTGGGGGTGTAACGGATTTCGGGATCTTTGGTAAGATTTCCGATAATTTCCGCACGGTTCATATTAATCATGCGCGTAAGTTAGGTGTCGAAACGCGGTGCAACGATTACTCAGCGTCTTCGCCAGCAGGTTCAGCCTCGGCCTCTGCGGCTGGGGCTTCTACCTCAGGGGCTTCGTCTTCTTTAAGAAGGCCATCTACAGCAGCATCAAGCTGCTTAAGACGCTCTTCTTCTGGAAGTTCTTCGCCTTCGGCATCGGTCTCACCATCTTCCTTCTTTTTGGAAGGACGAGTAGTGCGGCGTAGCTGCTCTTCGGCAGTGGCTTTATCGCCACGTGGGCGACGCTCTTTCTCTTCTTCTACAACAGGGTACAGGCTGCCTTCTTGTGCAGAAGTGTAGGCCTTAGTAACCAGTGAGCGAATAACTCCTTCGTCGAACATAAGATGTTGCTCGAAGGCAGTGATTTCTTGTTTAGGGAACTCGATCCAGAGCGTGACATAAAAACCAGAGCGGTTACGCTTAATGGCATATGCTAGCTCCCGACGACCCCAGAGCTCTTGTCGGGTGACGGAACCACCATGTTCTGCAACATAGGTAGTAAGCTCGGTTGCCTTTGCGATAGCAGCTTCTTGTGAAGCCTTCTCGCCCAGGATAAACGTGACCTCGTAGGTCGCAAGCGATGTTTGCATGCGTCGATTCGTTTCTTAGATTGTTGATAGATTCCCAATGGCGAGTGCACCATAGCAGGTACTACTGATTGACTCAAGCACAGCTGGGGCGTATACTAGATGTGTACTCCAGAAAAATCTGGGCAATACACAAACAAAAATCTAAATAAGCATCATGTTTGGTTTCTCTACCCGCGTTGTAGAACCTGTACCGGTTGTCTCATACGAGCAAATCGCCGCCGAAGCATTGCAGCACGAGGCGCTAATTGCTCAAATTAAAGAAGAAGTCTGTCAGGACTACGATAATCTTGCCAGTCCCGAGCCATTTGTAATGGGTGATGGGGAGGAAAGTTAATGTCTGCCGAAGTCCCTCCAGCCTATGTTCAGACGGTAGAGGCAGGGTTTCGTGAGTCGGGTCCTAAGGTTGAGCTTCCCTTGGTAGATCAAGAAAAAGGGCAGGAGCTACGTAAAGAGCTGGTAGAGACGAAGAAGAAGTTGGCTAAGGTTGGGTTCCGGTTGGGTCAGGCTCGGGTTTCATTATTAGAGCTTGAAGAAGAGGAAGATGCTCGTCAGAAGGAGTTGGTCGAGGTAGGGGAATTGGCGAGAGGAGAGGTACTTGAACATCATGAGCCGGCCTTGCTCGCCTATCACAAAGAATTAGCTGCGGCAGACGAGCGATTAGACCTCCATAAACAACATAAGGCCCGTTCGTTGTCTGGTGTGGTAAACCGAGTAAAGCACGCGTTTAAGTGGGCTGATCATGATGGGCTAATTCAGGATCAGCAGATTATTCAGAAAAAAGCTTTAGCGAAGATTGGTAGGGAGAATTCGGCCATGTCACACGAAGCGCAGATTCGTACTTGGGAAAAGACCAACCCATATAGAGAAGGTTTTGCGGGTGGTGTGAGTCAGATTGAAAACCCAGAGCTTAAGCCGGCGCGTGAAAAGGTTCATAAGCTGGAGCTGCGGTACACTGGATTAGAGCGATTTGCATCAGTGCTTATGGGGCAGTTGAATCGAAAGAAACCGTAGTCGTAAGACTGCGGTTTCTTAGTTTGCCGGCAGTTCTTCCTCTAGCGTCTTCCCATGAAACCGCTCATGCACTTCTCGCAGGCGCTGGTTGGTAATATGCGTATATACCTGAGTAGTAGTAATAGAAGCGTGTCCGAGGAGTACCTGTACACTGCGGATATCGGCCCCATTTAGGAGTAGATCGGTGGCAAAGCTGTGGCGAAGGGTGTGGGGGGTAATCGTTTTCATAATGCCTGCTTCTAGGGCGCGTTTAGCAATACTGCGCTCCATCGAGCGGGGAGTAAGGCGAGTAGCCTGGGATTGTACCAGGGCTGAAGGATGATCGCCGGTTCCTTTGCCTCGGTAGCCTACAAAGGCGGCGGGGTTTTCATCCTGCCGGCGAGCAAAATAGGCCACCAGCCATTCACGAGCGCGAGTGGAGAGGAAGACAATGCGCTCCTTGCGGCCTTTTCCGATTACTCGCATTTCTCCGGTTTCACTGGCTACATGCACCTTATTAAGGGCGGCAAGCTCGCTTACCCGCAAACCCGTAGAGAAAAGTACTTCTAAAATTGTGCGGTCGCGCAGTCCGGCCATCGTATTAATGTCTGGTGCATCTAGTATCCTCTCTAGTTCTTGATGTTCAAGGTATCCAACTTGAGCTGGAGAGGCCTTAGCCAGTTCAATCCGATCTGGTGGAAGGCAGGCATCGCCCCGCTTGGTAGCAAACCGCAAAAGGGCACGAATGGCGATGGCGTGATAGGTTTGGGTGCGATAGCCAAGCGGATCTCCGTGCTCATCTATGTACTCAGTAAGGTAGCGGCGAAAGCCGCGGATTTGATCACCCGTAACCTGGGCTAAAGGGGGATCGGATTTAAGCCAAAGTAAAAAGCGAGTGAGATAGTGCCGATAGGCAATAATGGTGCGTGGCGAGCGCTGTCGCTCGACGGCAAGGTGCTCCAGGAAGGTATCGATGGCGGTGGAGAGAGTCATTGCTGAGAGTATAGCAAAGGCATGATACAATTTCCGTATGCTAGCTATCTTGCAAACGGTACAAGACCTCGATCTCCAGGCGGTTCGCTGGCTGACGTTTCAGGTATCGCAAAATCAGTGGTTAACAGCCCTTACCTATATCTGTGCCCATCTGCTCATTTTGGTGCCAGCGTTTGCACCACTCTTACTCTGGTGGATACCGGCCCAGCGCAAACGCTTGGGAATGCGTCGCGCGATTGTGCTCTGTGGCCTTACGGTGGCCTCCTCACTGGCACTTAAGGCGGGGATCGATTTTGTCTTCCAGCGGGCTCGGCCTTTTGAGGCTGATCCAAACCTATTGCACATGATGATTCCGGCGGCAGGAAACAGCTTTCCTTCTGGTCACACCATTATTGCCATGGCCATTGCTGTTGGCTTCTTGGTGGGCGGGCGAAAAGTACTTGGGTGGTGGCTGGTTGCGTGCGCGGTACTGATTGCCTTGGGGCGAGTAGCGGCTGGGGTACACTACCCAAGCGATGTTCTGGCTAGTCTTATCTTTGCCAGTGTCATTGGACTCATGCTTCGTCATGAGGCAAGTGGACTCAAGCACTATCTTCCGGCAGAATAATTGTATGCAGAAGCGCAAAACCCCTCCTAAGCTCGAGCCGGCCACTAAGGCAGTCATTATCATTTTTGCTGTGCTGTTTTTGTTTGTGGTTGGGTATATTGGGGTCGCTACCATCCGCCTTACTCCTCACTCGCTTCCTGGTCAGGTTCCTAATCTGCCAGCTGGAGCTACCTCTCAGCAGTGATTCCACTTCTCGAAGATTTAAACGAGCAGCAGCGTCTTTCGGTAGAAACCACCGAAGGACCTGTGCTTATTTTGGCGGGTGCTGGCAGTGGCAAAACTAAGGCGCTTACTCATCGGTTTGCCTATTTACTGCAAGAGAAAAAGGTAAGTCCGTACCAGATTTTATGCGTCACCTTTACTAATAAGGCAGCAGGGGAGATGCGAGAACGAATCGGCAAGTTGATGGAAATGCCGGCCGAGGTGCAACTACCCTGGTTGGGCACCTTTCACTCGGTGTGCGTGCGTATTTTACGCCGCGAGCTCGATACGGTAGCGCTTGGAGCAACGAGTAAGTTTACTATTTTTGATGAGGGCGATTGCTTAACCGTTATCAAGCGGGTGATGCAAGAGCTTCGCCTTGATCCAAAACAGTTCCAACCTGGAGCTATTCGCCACGCCATTAGCGGAGCCAAGCAAGAAATGCTGACCCCCACCGAGTTTGAGCGCTATGCTCTGGGCGGGTTTCAGGCAGTGGTCAGTAAGGTGTATCACCGATACCAGGCGATGCTTCGCTCGGCCAATGCCCTCGATTTTGACGATTTGCTACTTACTACGCTTCGGATGTTTCAGTCTCACCCAGAGGTGCTCGAACAGTACCAGCAGCGGTTCCGCTATGTAATGGTGGATGAGTACCAGGATACTAACCGGGTACAGTATTTACTTACTAAGTTGTTGGCGGCGGGAACCGGCAATTTATTTGTGATCGGAGATGACTGGCAATCGGTCTATAGCTGGAGAGGGGCAGATTTTCGCAATATCCTCGATTTTGAGCGTGATTACCCCAACGCCACCATCATTAAGCTCGAGCAAAACTATCGCTCTACCCAGATTATTCTTGATGCGGCCCAATCGGTAATTGCTAAAAACCTACAGCGAAGCGATAAAAACCTGTGGAGTACGCGCGAATCTGGCCTGCCGGTAAGCGTGGTGCAATGCTTAAACGAGCGCGATGAGGCTGAGTTTATTGTGCGTGAGGTGCGTGGGCTCTTGCGAATGGGGTTCTTGCGTGATGGCTACGCGAGCGCGGCTATTTTGTATCGTACTAATGCCCAATCTCGTTTCTTGGAAGAAACCTTACTGCAATATGGCCTGCCGTACCGTTTGGTTGGCGGGGTGCGGTTTTATGAGCGCAAAGAAGTAAAAGACGTGCTTTCCTACCTGCGCCTACTGGTAAACCCAAGCGATTGGGTAAGTTTGGAGCGGGCAATCGCTAATCCGGCTCGAGGGATTGGCCCGAAGACGCTGTCTCAGGTTTTGCTTGCGCTGCAAGAGGGGAGCGATCTCCCAGTCAAGGCGGTACCATTCTTTGAGATGCTGGAGAAGTTACGGGCCAATATTCTCACCACTGAACCAAGAGAGCTAATTGTTCAGGTTCTTGAACAGACAGGGTTTCTTGAAGCGCTGAAGGGAGAAAAGAGTATTGAGGCCGAAGCGCGAGTGGAGAATGTGCGAGAGCTGGCCAATGCGGCGGTTGGTTTTGAAACAATCGAAGCCTTTCTAGAGCAAGTAGCCTTGGTGCAAGATACCGATAAATTAGGTCAAGAAGGGGAGGGCGCAATTACCTTAATGACTATGCATGCAGCCAAAGGGCTGGAGTTTTCGGTGGTATTTGTGGCGGGGATGGAAGAGGGTATTTTCCCGCATACCCGGGCGCTGTCTGATCAAAAAGAACTAGAAGAAGAACGCCGCCTTGCCTATGTGGCGATGACCCGCGCTAAGGATAGGCTGTATCTTTTGCACGCTAGTGAGCGCAGGGTGTACGGACTCTTGCAGGTAAACCCTTCTTCACGCTTTATTGCTGAGATTCCGGAAGAGCTGTTGGTCCGCATATAGCCCGCGGTTTCTAGTAAACAAGGCGGGTCTGCGGTATACTTTGGTCTATGCGGTTCACCGTTTCACGTGGTCGAATTCTATCTGCTGTAGCACTTCTCACGGTGGTGAGTATTGGTGGTTTTGCGGTTGGTAAGAAGGGGCATAGCTTTGCTGAATCCGAGACACCTGCTCCCACTGAGCCCCCCTTATCGCCAGAAGTTGGATCGGTTCTTGGGGCTACTACTACGCTCCCAGCCATGGCTAAGGGCGTTACCCCAGATCGTCAGTTTGTAGGGCTCGATAGCACCCGCCTGGCTGATGCCCTGCAAAAAGAGGGGACGTTATTGAATAGTATCGATCAAGTTCGTGTCTTCCCGCCGCCATCGCTCGGTATTGGCTCGGAAGTACTTATTTATCGTGCCCCTCGCGTTGTGCTGGCTGATGGCACCAAGGCCGAAGCTACGCTCGCTACGTGGTCTGCTACGGTGGGCGAGGTCCTAACCGAAACTGAAACCGAGCTTGGCTCGAGCGACAGGATAACTCCAGCCCTGGATACGCCGATTCCTGCCGGGGGCACCGCTATCGCCATTACTAGGGTAGAAAGCGCCACCACCAGCATTACCAAGGCGGAGCCGTTTGCTTCTCGCGAAGAAAAAACCGACACCTTATTTATCGGAAAGTCGAAGGTTTCGGTTGAGGGTAAAGCCGGGGTCCGAACCATCACCTATAAGATTGTGCGGGAGAACGGCAAGCAGGTGAGTAAGACCGAGGTCTCTAATGTAATTACCACTCCGCCAGTAACCAAGGTGACGCTTGTTGGTACTAAGGTGCCTCCGCCAGTACTAGTTGCCGAAGGAACAGGTCAGGCTAGTTGGTATGATGCTCCGGCATCTAGCCTGTCGCAGACAGGCAATCTTACCGCTGCCCATAAGACCCTAGCCAAGGGCACTAAGGTAAAGGTGGTAAATGTGGCTAACGGTAAATCGGTGATTGTTACCATCACCGATAGGGGGCCATTTATTGCCGGTCGTGTGATCGATTTAAGTACTCCGGCCTTCTCTCAACTTGCTTCTACCGGTACTGGAGTAATTTCGGTACGTCTGGAAGCTATCGAATAAGGGCTCCTAAAGGCGATATTTGAGGGGTCTAATTGTTTGACCATATCAACAATTTAGGGTAGGGTGAGGACAAGTAATTTCCTCGCATGTTTGTTACCACTATTGAGTCCCTCGGCCTCACCGAGAAAGAATCTCGGCTGTATCTCACCAGTCTTCGCATTGGGCCGGCCAGCATGCAGGTGCTTGCACGTAAGGCCAAGGTAGATCGCGGCACGGCCTATCACCTGGCCAAAACCCTTACTGAAAAAGGCTTATTTGTGATGACCCAGGACGGCGCTCGTCCGTTATTCCGTGTCACTCATCCCCAAGATCTGTATAAGTGGGTAAAGGATCGCCGTGACGAAACCGCTCGTCAATTTGCCGCGGTAGAGGAAATGATAGAAGACCTCGAGCAACTCTACGAGGTAGGCGCAGAAGGCTAGATCATCCGATCTAGCTCTTTTTCAAGTATGGCCAAACTTCCTGTTATCCCAAAAGCGTATCGGCTTACTAGTTTAGCGTTAGCTTTTATTCTTTGTATTGGTGGGGCGCTCTACTATCGGACTTCAGGGCTAAGTAATCACCCCTCGATGGTCGCAGGGCAAAAGATTCAGGCAACTAATCTGGCACTCACTAGCTACTATAAAGACGGAAGTGTTCGTCTAGCGGCTTTCAATCCAGTAACGCTTGAAACCAAGGAGATCTACGCAGCGCCCGTGGCAGTAAAGACTGAGCCGATCAGTAATCTTACTGCTTCGGTTTCTGCCAGTGGGGAAGTGGTTTTTGGTCTCGATTACAGCCTCTATTTAGGAAAGCTGGGTAGCTCTACCGTAAAGAAGGTTAAGGAGGGCGTACTAAGCGATGGCGTGCATCAGGCCAAAGTGGCGTACTATAGCTCGCCTCGTTGGTTTGCCAACGATACACGTATTTCCTACATCATTGGCGGGTATGAGTATTCTGCCTGGGAAACTATGAAGTCAGACGGAAGTGACGTGATTACTTCGGATAGTGGTATGCAGATCGAGAACCCCACCATCCCAGGAAAGTACTTGCAAGCCACCGGAAATGGGATGGCAACCAGTACTGGTATGTGGATTAGCGATTCACTCAAGAAGGATGCTGGCAAGCAAATTCTTTCCGACGACATGATCAAGAAGATTATGTCGATCGATTCCGCCACCTGGTCGCTTGATGGTAAAAAGATCTACTTTACCTATGGTCTTTCTGAGGAATCTATCTACGGCATTGCCTCAATCTTGCCAGACGGAACCGGGTATACCGAGATTCTCAAGGGCAAGGAGATTATTACTGGTCTCATTCGCGCAAAGGATAGCGATACGCTGTTTTACAATAAACGTGCAGACTACAGCGGGCCTTACACTGGCATATATAGTTTGAGCAATGGCAAGGAAGAGACGGTTATTGCGCTTGACGGTGCTTACACGTATGCACTCAGCGCCGAGGCTGATCAGATACTTCTTGGTACTGACGAAGGAAAAGAATCCTCCGAGCCCGATAGTCTCTTTAAGCTTTCGCTCTACAGCCTTACGAACAAAAAGACTACTAGTTTTGCCGAGTACCCATCGGTCCGCTTCGCTGGCTGGATCAAATCCAATATCCTACCTGCTGATGTGAAGTCGGTTTCATCACTGGCACCTACTGCTACTCAACTCAGTGCCTTCGCTTACTCGCAAACCTCTAAGGGTTGGTTATACGATACTTTTTATGATGTCTGTTGGGATTTTGATTGCGCAGTAACGCCACCAGCTAAGCTAGTAGCATCAAAGCAGCCCGTTCGGGTAAATTATGGGGGTTCAACCACGCGAAATAAGCTTACTGGTACAAAAGTAGTTTCGGTTATTAACGTTACCACCGATGTTGCTATTCCCGATTGGGCAATGCAGCCGCTAACTGATCCGAATCAACCAGATTCACTGGGCCAGATTGCCGCTAAAATTACCAGCGAGGCAAAGCGACTTGGCCAGGATCTTACCTTTAGATTTGATACTTCTCGCCAACTGATGCTGGACAAGACCTGCGCCAAGCCAACTGATGGCAACGGCTTTAGTGGTGCACATTACCAGGTTACTAGTGATTGCTTGGTTAAGCAGATCATGGCTGCCTACCCAACCTTGCCTAAGGATCAATCGGTTATTGTCTATTTGCATGATCAGCGTGCGAACGGGCCTGAGGTGGTTGATTACACGATGGATTATCCTATCTATTATCAGCCAGATGCGGATGGAAACCAGGAACAAATCTTCCATTTTGTTCGATCAAAGCTGATTCAAGTGGGGAGTATTAGCGGAGGCGTAGATAGTGCACGAGGTCAGCAATATATTCGTGACCATGTACGAGAGGGTCTGCATATTACTGCGCCAGATATTTTAAGTAAGCTCTATACCGTGCGCTCTAGTCAGGGGTATAGCGGTACTGAATGGGATGCAACAGGGAATGGTACGTGTTTGTATACCGAATCTACCGATATGTCTTGCGGCCTTACTGCTACCCCACAAATTGGACGAGTAAAAACAGCCGACTTAGTTATTTCGCCGCTTACTCAAAAGGAACTAGGATGGTTTGATGCCGATGGCGACGGGGTGGATGAAGTGCGCGATATCTGCCCGTATGACGCGAAGAATGCGTGTAAGTAGGTAGATTTATTGCCTGTTCTTGCTATAGTCCTCCCACCAAAAGAAAAGGGTGGTGATACTATGGCGGATAGAAAGTTTGATTTGATTGTTCTGGCAATGAAGGACCCCAACTGGAGGGGGCGTACTGCAGCTATGCTGGGTGCGCTTCCAGTTGGTGAGAATGGATCTGTGGCGAGGCTCTTCTCGACTGCATCGGCGGAAGAAGGTTTTATGCAGGTGGTAACCAAGGTTGGCTTGCCTGTTGCAGAGGGTGGAGCACGCGAGTATTCCAACGTACTGGTCGTGACCGGTCTGTACTTTGAAGATAGCGCCTTAGTGCAGGCAACTCTCGATGAGTATGCCGATAAAGGCGTAAGGCTGGTCATTTTTACCTCCAGCCCTATCAATGATCGCGAGATACCCGAAAAGGCTCTGGTTATCGCGAAAGGGGCGGAGGGGTTCGATATTGGGATAGAAGTCCTGAAGCAGGCAATACTGGGACTGATTGCTTAAGGCTTACGCAAAAAAGTGGACCAGGAGTGAATGCTCCTGGTCTTACTGGTTTTTTAGAGTTTTTTCCGCTAGTGTGCACGCGCATGCAGCCACGTTCTCTTGAAGAAATCGGGGCACGTCTCCGCCGCGCAGGCGCACGAGCCAACACTGAGCTCGGCCAACACTTCTTGGCTGATTTTTCGGTGATCGAAAAAGCAATTGCCGCCGCAGGTTTGGTGCCTGGCGAGCAGGTGGTAGAGGTTGGCCCAGGCCTCGGCGTGTTAAGCGAAGCTTTGCTTGATAAGGGTGTAGAGGTTACTGCTTTTGAAATTGACCCAATGATGGTCCGTGTTTTGCGTGAGGACCTTCCTGCCCTTCGGGTAGTACCGGGGGATGTGCTGATAAAGGCACCCGAGGTACTGGCACAGCTTGGTGTATACAAGGTAGTAGCAAATATCCCATACCAGATTAGTAGCCCGCTACTTAAACTGTTTTTGGAGACCGATGTGCCACGTCCGATATCACTGACCATGCTGATCCAAAAAGAAATGGGTGAGCGCTTGGCTGCTAAGGCAGGCGATAGTGCGCGCAGTTTTATCAGTATTTTGATTGAGCTGCAGTGCGAGGTCTCTATTGTGTGTAAGGTGCCGCCTAGCGCCTTTGTACCGCCTCCTGCGGTAGATTCTGTAGTGGTGCATATTAAGGTTCGAGAAACTCCGTTGGTGATGCCTGAGCTGCAGCGGGATTTCTTGAGGTTTATTAAGGTTTCGTTCTTGGGTCGCCGCAAGCAGCTTAAGAATGTGTTAGCCGGCATCCGCGGATGCGGCCATGAGGAGATGGGCGATGTCTTAGAATCGCTTGGATTACTGCGTTCGGCCCGTGCTCAGGAGCTTTCGCTGGACTCTTGGCTGGCTTTGTACACTAAGTTTTACCCGTGAGAACGCTCTACGTAGTGGCCGGACCAATCGGCAATTTGGAAGACATTACCTATCGTGCGGCACGTATCTTAAGAGAGGAGGTCCGGACGGTATTTGCCGAAGATACCAGAGTAAGTAGGGTATTGTTGAATAGTATCAACGCAAAAGTAGAGTGTCTGGCACTGCCTGAAGGTGGCAGCGAAAACCAACGAAAAAAGGTTAGTTACGTGCTCGAATCGTACCCCGACGAGACCTCGATTGCCTATCTTTCTGATGCCGGAACTCCCGGCGTTTCTGACCCCGGAAATTGGCTCGTTCAGCAGGCCTTGGCGGCGGGTTGGACGGTAGTTCCACTACCTGGAGCCTCAGCACCCTCGACCCTCATGAGTATTAGCGGTAACCTGTTGCAGCGTCCGCTTTTTATCGGGTATCTTCCTAAAAAGAAGGGAAGGCAGACCTTGATGCGTAAATTAGACCAAGCTCTTAGGGACGAGGTATGTGATTCTATCATTCTCTTTGAGTCGCCTGAGCGGATTGTAAAGCTGTTGGCGGAACTTTCGGGCTGGGAGCTGCAGCTGAAGTGTGCACTAGGCCGAGAGCTTACCAAAAAGTTTGAAGAAATCTTGCGTGGAAGCGTGCAAGAAGTATATGAGCAGTTGGCTCCTCGTGCTAAGGTAAAGGGTGAAGTAACCCTTCTGTTGTATCCCTCGTAAGTACCTATGCGACCGCTTTTTGTCACTACTTCCATCGCTTATCCAAACGGCGCGCCACATATTGGCTACGCGCTCGAATTACTGCAGGCTGATGCCATCGTCCGCGCCTTAAGGATGCAGGGCCGCCAGGTTTACTCGCTTACTGGGGTAGATGAGCATGGGCTTAAGATTCAGCGTGCCGCAGAAGCCAAGCAGGTAACGCCCCAAGATCTGGTTGATGAGATGAGCGGTGTGTTTGCTTCCCTTGTCGGTCAGTTAAATATTGCCAACGACAGGTTTATTCGCACCAGCGATGCCGATCACGTTTTGATGGCCCAGGCGCTTTGGCAGGTGTGTGCCGCCAAGGGCGATATTGAGAAGCGCCAATACCAGGCTTGGTACAATGTTAAGGAGGAAGAGTTTATGGGATTGGTGAGTGAGTTTCCTGATCCTTCGGTGTTTGGGGTTGATCCTAAATTCATCGAGAAAATCGATGAAGTAAATTATTTTTTCTTGCTTTCTCGCTACAGTGATAGGATTCGCCAGTTGATCGAGACCGATATGTACAAGATTGTACCTGCTAGTCGCAAGCAAGAAGTTTTGAATGTTATCGACCAGCACGGTCTGCAGGATATTTCTATTTCTCGTGAAGCTAGCAAGCTTTCTTGGGGGATTCCGGTTCCGGGTGATGACACGCAGGTAATGTATGTTTGGTTTGATGCGCTTACCAATTACCTTACCGCCTCTTGTTCACTTGATGAGGAGGGTGCGATTGTTACTGGAGATTTCTGGCCAGCCAGCCTGCACTGCGTAGGTAAAGATATTATCCGATTCCACGCCCTTATCTGGCCCGGCATGTTGCTTTCGGCTGGCCTTCCTTTGCCACTCGAGCTTTTGGTGCATGGTCACCTTACTAATGAGGGTAAGAAGATGAGTAAATCGCTTGGTAATGTGGCCGATCCTTTTGCGGTGATTGAAAAGTACGGAGTGGATGCGGTGCGCTGGTTCCTGCTTAAAGAAGTTGGCACCACTGCCGATGGTGACTTTTCAGAAGACCGCTTACGCCAGGTGTATCAGGCAGATCTCGCTAATACCTACGGTAATTTGGTGAGTAGGGTCTGGATGATGGTGCAAAAGTACTCTGGTGGATTAATTCCGAACCGTCACGAAGACTATGTGTTTTCGGCGGCTGAGGCTTGGAAGCAATACGATGAAGCGTTGTCTGCTCGCAACTTACATAGTGCTTTCACGATTGGGCTTGGTATTCTTGAGCAGGCTAATCGTCTTATCGATTCCGAAAAACCTTGGGAGTTAGCTAAGGCTGGCGAAAACGCCAAGGTTGAAGGTATTTTGTATCAACTACTCGAGATGATCCGCCAAGCTACATTAATGCTTACTCCCGCCATTCCTGGTACTGCGGCAAAGGTGCAAGAGGCGCTATTTTCTTCACTTCCTGAGTGTTCTTTTGATGATGCCTGCAAGGTTGGCCGCCTTGAGGAAGGGGGCATGCTGGGCGTTGAGCAGCCAATGCTATTCCCACGGCTTGTATGATCGATACTCATTCCCATATCAATTTTCCTGAACTCTTCAATGATGTAGAGTCGGTTTTTGCCAGTGCCACGAGCGTCGGAGTTACCAAGGTAGTAGTCCCTGCAACGACGGTCGATACATCTGAATCTTCACTCGAACTTGCTCGTCAATTCCCTGGTTGGGTCTATGGCTGCGTCGGGATTCATCCTTGTCATGCTCATGAAGTAAGTATGGTAGAGCAGCGAGCTTACGCCCAAAGCATTAAATGGGATGAGGTAACTGCGGTAGGTGAGATCGGCTTTGATGCCTACCATCTTCCAAGTGACGCCGAGAAGGCGGATAAAATGCTTGAGTTACAGCGGGCCACCTTTGTGTTTTGGTTAGAGCTTGCCATCCAGCATAATAAGCCGGTAATTATTCATAGCCGCGAGGCCTTCGATCTTACTGGCGGAATCTTAAGCGAGATGGCCGAAGGCCATCCGGTGGTAATCCACTGTTTTACCGGAGGTTTTGAAGAAGCTCACTTCTGGCTCGAACTCGGGTTTCATCTCTCCGTTACCGGAGTTATAACTTACAAGAAGAATGACGAACTGCGCGATGTCGTTTCTCAACTCCCGCTTGAGCGATTAATGATTGAAACCGATGCACCATTTCTTTCTCCAGAGGGAATGCGCAACAAAACATGTGAACCTGCCTTTGTTCGGGCCGTAGCCGAGAAGCTGGCCGAGATTCATTTTGTAAGTTTCGATGAGATCGACGAAATTACCTCGGCTAATGCGCAGCAGTTCTTTAGGTTGTCATGAAAGTAGTTGTTGGATTATCCGGAGGAGTAGATTCCTCGGTGGTTGCAGCTTTGATGCAGCAAAAAGGTCACGAAGTGATCGGTGTTTTCATGAAGAACTGGGAGCCTCTTGATGAACAGGCTTTGGGTGATTGCCCCTGGGAGGTAGACCAGGCAGATGCTGAAGCGGTTTGTAAGCACCTGGGAATTGAGTTTCGATCAGTTAATTTTGAGCGTGAATACCGAGAGCGAGTAGTTGAATACTTCTTGCGCGAGTATGAGGCGGGGCGTACGCCAAATCCCGATGTACTCTGTAACCGAGATATTAAGTTTGATGCCTTCTTGCAGTTTGCAAGAAACGAGCTTGGGGCTGAGGCGATTGCTACGGGTCACTATGCTCGTGTGGTAGAAGTTAATGGCCAGTTAAAGGTTGGGGCAGGGGTAGATCCGCTTAAGGACCAGTCCTACTTTCTTTATACCTTGACCCACGAACAATTATCTTTTGCTAAGTTCCCACTTGGTGAGATGACCAAAGTCCAGGTACGTGAACTTGCTACTAAGTTTGGATTACCTACGGCCAAGAAAAAAGATAGTCAGGGGATCTGTTTTATTGGACACCTCGATGTAAAGAAGTTTCTTAAGGAGTCTCTTGGCACTAAACAGGGGCTTACCTATTTACTGCCAGCGTATAAAGCGGAGCAGTCTTTTGAAGATCGCCTTAAGGCTTCGTTTGTGGTCGGCTCTCATGAGGGAGTTGGTTTTTACACTGTGGGGGAGCGAGCAGGGGGTATTGTAGATAACGGATTATACCGGCACTTAAATGACAACACTCAGGTTCCGCCGCTCTATGTTGCCTGGCGAGATCCACTAGGAAATAAGCTCTGGGTTTGTCAGGATGCACGCGATGCAGATCTGTTCGCTAATACCTTGGTGGTCGAAGATTTCTGTGGGGATAGCGATGGCTTGGTAGGGTGCGATGCGCAGGTTCGCTATCACGATCACTCTCCCGGAAAAATTATTTCGGTGGAGAAGCGAGGGGATGGATTACTTCTTCGTCTAGACCCTGCGCCTCGTGCCGTTGCACCTGGGCAATCGGTAGTATGTTACTTAGACGGTGTAGTGGTGGGAGGGGGAGTGGTAAAGCAAGTACTACCTCGCTAGCCATGACACTTTCTTTGGCTGATGCCGTTGGAATATTGCCAGGTGTAGGGCCAAAGACTACCGGCCGCCTTCAAGAGCTTGGTATTACTCGTCTTGGAGAGCTACTGCAGTGGTACCCTCGCAAATATATTGATGCTCGCCAGGTTACCGCCATCCGAGAACTGCACGTAGGCCAGATAGGGGTGGTTCGTATTTCTGTTGAATCTACTAAACAGGGAAGATTACCCAAGCGTAATATTCCCTACTTTGAGGTAAAGGGGAATGATGAATGGGGTGGTAGCTTGGTGGTTAAGTGGTTTGGGAAGACTTTTTTGGAGAATAAGATTCACGAAGGCGATGAGTTACTACTGGTGGGAACACCTAGCTGGGCGGGGAAGGCTCTTAGTTTTACCAATCCTACAATTGAGGAGCGACCTCGGATTATTGCTGTTTACCCACAGACAGGTGGGATGAGTACTAGGCTCTTTACTCAGTTATGCGGTGGCGCCTTGGCTTCTTTAGTTGAAAAAGAGCCGCTACCTCAGGTGTTACTAGGTGCAGGCTGCCCATCGCTGGCTGAGTGCTTTAGAATGATTCACCTTCCTGAATCTGAAGAAGAGATTGCACTAGCTAAGCTATGGCTTGGCCGAATTGAACTCTTTTTCTATTCATACCAGATCCAGCACGAGCAGCAGAGCATCGCTCGTGGGATTGCAAAAGCAATTCCGGAGAATGTAGAACTACTTAAACAACTTGTTGCGGAACTTCCCTTTACTCTTACGCCAGATCAAAAGCGGGCTACCTGGGATAGTATTCAAGCTATGGCCGAGACAAGACCAATGCAGCGGCTACTGAATGGAGATGTAGGAACGGGGAAAACAGCGGTTGCGGCACTCTGCTTAGCGGGTGTGGTTAAGGCAGGTGGATTAGGGGTGCTTCTAGCTCCAACCGAGCTACTGGCACAGCAGCATGTTGCTAACCTGAGAAAGATGTTTGAGAAAGTGGCGATTCCAGTAACGCTGCTTACTGGATCTACTAAAGAGCAGATTCCTGATTCTGGAATTGTGGTGGGTACTCACGCTGTCTTCACCTTGGCCGAGCAACTTAAGAATCTTTGGTTAGTAGTGATTGATGAGCAGCATCGCTTTGGTGTCGACCAACGAGAGCGACTCCTCCGCCGCAAGCCTGTCCCGCATGTGCTCGGCATGACGGCTACGCCGATTCCGAGAACACTTACCTTTGCTCTACATGGTACGGTCGAGGTATCACTCTTAGTTACCCGGCCCGCTGAAAGAATCCCAATCGTAACTACCTTTGTTCGTGAGCCTGCGTTAAGGCAAAAAATGCAACAACACTTACTTGAGGAACTTGCATTGGGTCACTCGGCCTATGTGGTAGTACCCTTAATTAAGCCTCTAGAAAGTGATAACGAAGATGAAGAGCTTTCGCTCGATCAGCTAGCAAAACGGGAGCGTGCCAATGTAGAAGCGGTGGCGCAGGATATGAAAACACTTGTTGGCGAGGACCGCGTACTTATCTTGCATGGAAAACTAAAGCCCAAGGAGAAGGTCTTATTGCTTAATACGTTTGCAACTCAGCCTGGGTTAGTGCTCGTATCTACCTCGTTGGTCGAAGTTGGTATCGATGTGAAGCATGCAAGTATGATGATCATTGAAGATGCCGAGTACTTTGGCTTAGCACAATTACACCAGTTGAGAGGCCGCGTTGGGCGTTCAAATATACAATCATACTGTTATTTAGTTACGCAGAGCTTGCAGGCAAG
>JAYUZR010000033.1:0-3477 GCA_043751595.1 Candidatus Berkelbacteria bacterium | reverse complement strand
TAAAGTCTGTTATTAAAACAGTCGGTGGTGCTGCCATCAATTCTACCCCTATGATGAAAAATATGGATCTTGACAGGGTCCATTCTAAGAGTATATTGGGTCGCATACTCCGTAAAGAACATAACGAAGATGAAGACGGCCTTATTAAAAGCACAATAAAGGGTATGCTAGGCGGGTCGTATGAGGCGGCGTCTGACAAAAGTCTCTTGGGTCGGATACGCAATCGGAACAACGAAGACGATGACGGTGCGCCAGATGATGACAACCCAAGCGGCAGACCAATATTAGCCTCGGTGGTCAATACCGCAAAAAAGGTATCGTCACCAACATTAACGGTAATATCTAGACAACTACAAGACGTAGTCAGTCGAGTCATGTCGATTGGCAAACATCTCAAGAAGCAACAAGACATGATGGTTGGCCAAGCAAGCCAACAAGAACGTATTAATAAAGAAAATATTATGGAAGCGGGCCATCGGCTACTTCCCAACGAAGCCAACAACGACTTAGAGCTTACCAATGCGTTTAAATCACTGTCAGATCGTATACTGCAGGTAACTGGTTCTATATCGTCGGGTGGGCGTGGAATGTTCGGTTCTCTTATGGGAGGGCTACTGGGTGTCGGTGGACTCGGTGGCGCAGGCGCTACAGCAGTGGGTGCAGCAAAGGCGGTGAGACTTAATAAAGGTTTCGTCGCAGCAGGGTCGCAGTTTAGGAATGTAGCGACTGGTCGATTCGCTAAAGCAGCGGATGCCATTAAGAAGCCTGGTGTTATCGGAAATTTGGTTGGGAAGGTTGGCGCGACGTTATCCAGCGCGAGTAAACTTGCGGCTGCATCTAAGCTAGGAAGCGCGGCAGGAAAGGTTACACCACTTGCGATTAAGAAACTGGCCCTACCACTAGCAGCCAAGGCAGTTGGGAGAACTGCGCTCAAGTCGATTCCAATTATCGGTGCTATTGCGGGGATCGGCTTTGCTGCCAAGAGATTACTAGAGGGCGATCCACTTGGTGCAGGTATAGACGCAGTCTCAGGTTTAGCTGGCCCATTAACAGCGATACCAGCATTGATTCTATCAATCGCAAGAGATCTATACACACAGTCATATGGCATAACTCCCGAATCTGATCCACTGGTCGGAAAACGGATGGGAGTAGTCAAGGATGGGGTTAAATTAGCAGTCGAAGAAACTATCTCTCCTGCTATCAAAATGCAGCAGCCGTCGAGGATAGACAATCAAAAAGCATTAAGTTTCCCTAAACCAAATAAACCTGCGGCTAATGATAACCAAGTAAAGAAAGCACAGGCGGTTCCAATGACGCCAGCTAAGGTGCCAGCAACACCATCAACTAAGAAGGCAGCATCGCCGGCTAAGAGTCAGTCATCTGGTGGGGCGCCAGCTAAAGCACCTACATCAAAGTCGACTGCGAAGCCTAAGGCGGTATCACCAGCACCAATGGCGCCTAAGTCGAGTAATGCTAAACCACCAGTTCCCGCTAAGTTAACTGCCATGTCTTCGTCTAGCATATCTTCTCCTAATATGGGGAAGAACATTGCAGCCGCAAGCATAGCCAATGATACTATGGCTATGCCAAGTCCACCAACAGACCAATCAAGTAATGTTCCATCAGCCTTGCCCGCAAAGTCTCCTACCACAAACCCATCTTCACAGGGAATCGGCAATGTTCCAGACCCAACGTATGGTGAAATCGACTCATTCGCGCAACTGATGTTCTTTGGTGCAGCAGCATGAGCATAGCATCCTTCGCATCACATAACGACATAGCTTCTATATTAAAGAAGGCTAATATACAACTCGTTAAAGAAAGTGAAATACTGCAGGTTTCTCGTGAGTTCACCGACCTCCAAAACAGTTTTGGCAAGATCGTCACTTATCTGGGCAATATCAATAAGCTCAAAAATGCAGAAGTAAACACGCAATTACAGAGCCATAAGGCCCTGCAGGTAAAGAAGAAGCAAGCGGTCGACAAGAAAGATCGTTTGGGACTTTTAACAGCGATGAACTTATTAGGCTCAGCTGTTATAAGGTTCGCCGACGCAAGTGCTGAGCAAGCGGATAACTCTGGACTCGGCATCCCAATGGTCGGGATGCTTGGTGGTGTAGGAAAACTTGGAAAGGTAGCAAAGGTTGCTGGTATATTAGGCGCTGGCGGGCTTGCCCTAGGCGTAGGCAGTAGATTGATAGACGGTCAGGGTGCTGGTCAAATAGCAGCCGGAGTGGGTGGTGGAGCACTAGGAATGGCTGGTGGTGCTGCCTTGGGCTCTAGGATTGGTTCTATAGGGGGTGCTCCAGGGGCGGCTATTGGCGGATTAGTGGGCGGTGCTGCAGGTTATATGGGCGGCAGCAGTGTAGGCGACGCCACCCACAATTATGTAACAAATAGGGATAAGCCAGCGGCCGAAGGGTACAGCAGAAGGTTTGCAGACTATGTCTCGGGTTCGGTTAAGAACGTTGCCGCATTCTTAATGGCATCGCCATTGGGGATGGGTATTGCTGCAGCAAAATCTGCTTATGATGCAGGATCAGATCTAGTATCAGGTATATCTGAGGGATGGTCGGGTGAGGCGCCCGTTTCGGGGAACGCAGCATCAGCACAGTCAATGAACTACTTCATGGGTCAGGGGTGGACTAAAGAGCAAGCTGCGGGAATCGTAGGAAACTTACAGGTCGAATCTGGTAACTTCTCACCTGATGTTATTACCGGAGAACGCCGAGGGGATGGTGGTAAGGCCGTTGGAATCGCGCAGTGGCATCCAGATAGACAAAAGAAGTTTAGCAGCATATTCGGCCGTCCATTATATGGCGCAACTCTAGAACAACAATTACAGTTCATTCAACGCGAATTGACCGGCCCAGAAAAAGTAGCAGGGAACAGATTAAGTTCAGCTAGCACTGCTAGTGATGCGGCGATTGTCATCGATAAGTTTTACGAAAGATCGAGTGGCGAGGCCAGAGGGCAGCGAATAGCGAACGCAAACTCATTAGCCGACAACCAAGGTTTTTTCAAATCACTTGGGCAGCAGATAGGAAGTGGCGCAGGTCAAGTTGCTTCTGGTGCAGGTCGGGTATTCAATGACACCAAAGAATCTTTGGGCAGAAGCATATCTGGAATCGGCCGTTTCTTATTCCCTGTTACATCACCTAGGATAACAAGCCAGTTCGGCATGCGTAGGCACCCAGTGTCGGGCGGACAGAAGATGCATCACGGAATCGATTTTGGTGCAAAACGCCCTGGTATTGACGGCGACCCAGTATATGCTGCTGCAGATGGTATGGTTGTTAGGGCAGGGCCAGCCGGCGGTTATGGCAACCTAGTAGAGATCGCACACAGTAACGGATTAGTGACTAGATATGGTCATCTTAAAAAGATAGCCGTTACGGGGAACCTTAGTGTAAAAAAAGGACAACCTATTGGGACTATGGGAAACACGGGTTCGTCTACTGCAGCACATCTACA
>JAYUZR010000032.1:0-5571 GCA_043751595.1 Candidatus Berkelbacteria bacterium | reverse complement strand
TATTATCTTCTGAGTAGTTATTACCTTTTGGCGGCCGTCTTAGGCTTCCGGGCATAGTATGCAAAGCTCGATAGCTGCACCCCGCGCCTGGTGTAGGTGTTTAGGGGCCTCAACTTAAAAAGGTTAGCGTTGAGTGCCGAGATAATCGGTGCAAACGTGCTCATAGTAATCCTAAACATTTTTTTTCGCTTCTTTTTATGTTTTAATATTATATTGCTCCAAACTAGATACTTGAACGTTGGGTAATGAAAGTTCAGGTAAAGAATACCCCTTTTTCGAGAAACCCTATAAGCTTTACCGGCGTACTTAAATAAAACCTGCGTCTGCTCGAACCCCACGCGAGCTGCCGTACGTTTAAAAAGCCTAGGTGGGCAGTAAGCAAAGCAGTGTGACTTTATCAAACTAACCTGACGGGTGAAGTAGTATACCAGTTTATTGTAAACTAAGACTACAGGTTCGCCAGGTTGGTACGCGCGCAACTTTACGACCCTAAAAGCAGCTACGACCCACATTATCAAGACATTTTTTTTAAGACAGGTATCCGCTTTACGTTAAGCGCCTGTCGCGACATGTGACGGTTAAAACCTATAAGGTTTATTACTTTTTTAAAACCACCGCCCCGCCTACAAACTGCGGTTTGGTTACTAGCGGAAGACTGGCGGCCCAACTCTCAGCGCTTAAGCAGAACCATTAATTTTACGGATGTCCCTACACGCCCGCTCTTGTTTAAGAATTTAGTAATCAACAAAAAGTTTTCAAATTTTTTCGATAGCATTGTTTTTTTGTGGAGGTTGTAAGCGTTTAAAACACCGCGCCTCATTAACGATCTATTTCACCAAAAACGATGTCTACTGTACCCATAAGCGTAACCAGATCAGCTAGCATATGACCTTTAACCAGTTTAGGTAAAATCTGGAGGTGGTGGTAAGCCGGGGAGCGCACTTTGCAGCGGTAGGGTTTATTGGTATCGTTAGCGACTAGCGTTACGCCGAACTCACCTTTAGGTGACTCTACACAAGCGTAAGTAACGCCGTTTGGAACTATAAAACCCTCACTTCAGTACTTAAAGTGCCGGATTGTCTGCTCCATACTCGTAAAATTAGTTACAAAAGAGTACTCGCTGAAGTTGTGGTAGTTGAAAAACTCACGCTTGTTCATCCTCTCTTTTTTTTGCGTAGCTAGCTTTGGTAAAAGCTGGTTGATTATGTGAAGGCTCTCGAACATCTCGCTCATCCGCAAAAGGTAACGGTCATAACTATCACCATTAGAGCTGTAATAACTCTTAAAATCTAGGTGATAGTAGTTAGCGTAAGTCTCGTTAACGTCCAGCCTTATATCGCGCTTAACGCCCACACAGCGGAGCATTACCCCTGTTAAACCGTAAGCAAGAGCATCATCCACGCTATAAGACCCTACTGCCATAAGGCGCTGTTTTCAGATGTTATTATTAACCAGAAGACTGTTAATTTCGTTTAAAGTGATAAAGCAGCTGCTTGTAAAGAGAGCTATATCTTCGAGTAGGTAACTCGATATATGTTTTAGGTTAATTTCGTTAGGCCTATAAAAAGCGGCGTGCATACGAGCCCCGGAAACCCGCTCGTAAAATTCCATGATCTTTTCGCGCTCTTCAAAACCTCAAAATACAGGCGACATACTACCTACGTCCAGAGCGTGGCAGCAAATAGCCAACATATGGTTTAAGACGCGGGTCAGTTCGTCGAACAGTGTGCGCACTAGAGTGTAAGTGCTATTAAAAGCTGTTTTGTTTAGTAGAGACTCTATAGCTAAGCAATAACAATGCTCTTGTACTAATACAGAAACATAGTCTAACCTATCAAAGTAGGGCAAGGAATGCATATACATTTTACTCTCCATAAGCTTTTCGGTTCCGCGGTGCAGCAGGCCTATATGGCAGTCGCTGTTGCTGATAACCTCGTTATCCATCTCCAAGACCAACCTAAGCACACCGTGGGCAGCAGGGTGGTTCGGTCCAAAATTTAAGTTCACGTTTTTAATGTTTTTAGACGAGCTTAACTTTTTTAGATTAACGCCCCTATTCAAAAAACCAATCTCTGGTGATAACGTGGGCTCATTACCCACCCGAAACGGGTTCGATTCCCGTTATTGGTCGATGTCTTTGTTATTATACAACTCGCCTGTACTGACCGTGTACCTATATCTCTTAGTGTTTGTGGTTTTCTTTGTTTTTTATCAAGATGCTTCGCGTAATCAACAGCTACCATCGCTATCAGATCTGCACAACCGAAGCGCCGACAGGTTTCGTAAAATATCTTTCACGCTTGTATTGTTAACTTTCCTAGGAACCCCAGTGACTTTGGGTTTCACCTACAAACTAACTGTTTTAAGCAGCGTCAGTGCGTCGGCCACTGCTACGGCCGCCGCTATAGCGATCAACCTGATCATGCTTGTTTTTTACCTACAAGCGGTTAGGCACCCGCAGCTAAGCCGTAAAAAGAAAACGTCCGCCGCACAGCAGGACGTAAGTACTTCTAGCAAGGGCTTAGTGGTCCTTGCTATATTCCTAACGCTAGCGGCAGCAGCCGCGGGGCCGCTCGTAACGGACATACTATCAGCCTTATTAGGTTAAAATGACTAACAACCAACGCATGGTTTTTACACGTAAAAAAAAACAGAAATCTAGCGCTCGTATGCTACGCAACAACCCCCAAAAAAAAGCAATTGTTAAAGCGCTAAGGATACAAACACCACGTAAACCAAACTCCGCACGGCGTCAGGTCGTCAAACTGGTGTTAGGGCGTAAGAGGTACACAGTGGCTTACGTACCCGGTAAAGGCCATACACTAAAAAAACACTCGCGCGTCCTAATTAAGGGCGGGGGTGCCCGGGACCTGCCCGGGGTGTACTGCGAGTGTATCCGGGGTGTGTTCGACCTGAAGGGGGTTATGCACAAGACACGCCGCCGCTCTATATATGGTGTTAAAAAAAAAATGGTTGGCCAGTTGTTTTAGTATTATAGTGTTAAACTATCTAATTATCCCAGGAGCTTCGCTTGTCAGCTGAGTGCGTAAGGGCTCGTTCTGGCCCTTAACATTTGGGCTCGCCTGCTGTGCAGTCGAGATGATGCACGCCACACTTAGTAGGTACGATTTTGATAAGTTCGGCGTAATTTTTCGCGCCACACCACGCCAAGCCGACTTCATTATAATATCAGGTACGCTCACAAATAAAATGGCCCCCGCCCTTAGAAAACTATACGAGCAGGTTAACAACCCTAAGTGAATTATCTCTATGGGCAGTTGCGCAAACGGCGGCGGTTATTACTACTATTCGTACTCGGTAGTGAAGGGTTGCAACAGGATAATACCTGTGGACCTATACGTTCCCGGGTGCCCGCCTACTGCTGAGGCCCTTCTGAGCGGTGTTAATTTTATGCAACGTCACCTAGGTTTAGGTATTTATGAGGAAGCGTATACCAGGTATTTCTACCTCGTTTAACTCTGCCCGTAACAGACTGGCGCAGGGTAGTACACCCTCGCTAAACTGAAGCAGGAAAACCCACAGAGCGGTGGGCGGTCTATATAAAGCTGTAAAAACACCCGCCGCAGTGATCTGATCCTCACCCGTAACGCTACCCGGTACGGTGACCCACGACGTAGCTCTTTTAAAGTTAAAATGTTTTTAATAAGCAGCCCGTCAAAGCTAAGAGGCATCCGGTTTAAAAAAAAACTTTTTAGGCCAACTTTCCTTAACAGACAGGTCGCTTTTTTTGTAAAAAAAAAAGACGCCAGGCCCAACCTGTACCATAAAACCTCTGTGAGCCGGTTTGCGCACACAGGGCTACTTAAACTAGACACGAAGGTCGTAAAGTGGTATTTTTTTTGCGTTGACGTTTTTGCCTTAAATACGCGCTATGCGGCAACATTTAAAAACGCGACGGGCGCCTACTTCAGCTCCCCTTTGGTCGAAGCAATTCGGCTAGGCAGCCGCGTCTCGTGGTTGCGTAACTCGTATAAGAAGTTCTTTTTTCTTTCTGTTGGCGTAATTGCCAGGCTGCGTTTTTTAAAACTAGCTACGCTAGTTTGTAACATCGGCTATGATAAGCCTGTGCTCGCGACCGCTTACGGTACGTACGCCAAGGTACGTATGGTGAGGCCAAGGTGTGTAACCGTTGTGTTACCGAGTGGCGAGTGGCGGGAGATGACAGCATCGGCAGCTGGTGTTGTAGGGCGTAACGCCGGAGCGGGCAAGTATAAGGAGGTTCTAGGAAAAGCATCCTCTTACCGCCGAAACATTAAACGTATAATTGTACGCTCGTGTGCAAAAAACCCTGTCGATCACCCTAACGGCGGAAGGACGCGAGGTAAGAGGCTTTTTAAAACCCCATGAGGTAAGCCGGCTAAGAGCAGCAAATAGTAGAGTGTATTTCTCTTTACGGTTTTTAAAGAAACTTAACTTTGGCTCTAAAAAACACATAATGCTCTATCAACGTTCTCAGAACATACCGACGCACTCGCTACGCAAAAGAGCAGTGTACGTCTCTAGGGGTCTCTACCCCACAAAGTACCTAACTCGCCTGTTTGTTAAACCGAACGTCCTAAAATACGGTATGTTCAGTTTTACCAGAAAACCATTTGCAATACCGGAAAAAAAAACACGCAAAAAGCGTTAGTAGAGATTATTTTTTCCTCACTTCAAGTTATAAAAAACTCTTACCGCAACTCGTTTGAGAAGACAAACCTGCTGTCCAAAGACATACTAAACATGTATTTTTTATACTTTTTTTACTATGAGATGTTAGTGAACCGCCTTTTTTTTGTACAAGCACCCAATCTCACCCCGAGATTCTTTGCCTTATTCCGTAGCCGCCGCCGTTACTACAGCTACAGCTTAGAGCGCTTTTTTATTAACTCTTTCGTGTTTATGAGCTCACGTTGATGCGCCGTTTGCGTAAAAATAATGAGCTTCGCTCCTCTTAACATTACCAGTATCCACGTACCCCCGCTACCTAAAGCGAGGTACCTAAGACACCCGCACGCTAGCGTATCCCGCCGGAGCTAACTATAATTTGACCAAAGTTATCATAGCTAACCAAGAACTGCTCCTGCTCGAGCAGCCTATAAAAATAATTGAAAGGTTATATGGCGTAAGCTCACTCCTAACAAACCGCATGTCACAGCGTTTTGAGACTTATAAGACCGACCCCCTGACACCACTCAACATTGCTTTTTTTTTTGAACAGCTCTGTGCATTTATACCAGCCCCTGCTAGTTTCCGGTTTCTTTATGCCTACAACGTAACTTGACTAGAGTACATCAATTCCTACCGTACGTACAGGCACTTGTTTAATTTGCCTGCGAACGGCCAGCGTACATGAGGCGGGGGTAAGTCCGCACGTGCTAACAAATCGCAGCTCTTCGACTACAAGCTAAAAAAGTTAGGCAAGTTCTTTAAAACAGATGCTACCCTTTTTGCGGCGGAGATGGTTAACTTGTTGTGGTACCAGCAGTGACCGCACGAGTGGGAGGTATCGCGCAGATACCAAAAACAGCTGCCGTGGTACGTCCAGAAGAAAAAAAAATGGCTCGCAAC
>JAYUZR010000031.1:0-2306 GCA_043751595.1 Candidatus Berkelbacteria bacterium | reverse complement strand
CTCCGGTATAGGTACGGCCATCGGCAAACTTAAGTACATCATCTACGCTTTTGCCGAGTAGCGTAGCCATGCTATTTACAAAGACCGAGTAGAGGGAGTCTACTTGATCTTGAATTGCTTGCTTTTCATCTGCGGTGTTAGGGTGGTAAGGGGAGCCAGCAGCTTTGTACTTACCGGCGGTGTACTCGTCAACAGTCACGCCGTTCTTCTCAAGCACTTTAGAGTAGTTAAAGACTGCCGAGTAGACACCAATACTACCGATTTGGGCCATACCACTGCCGTAGAAACGCTTAGAGCACGCCGCGAACACCCAACAAGCAGCAGAAGCGGCAATTGTATCGGTATAGCCGTAGGTAGGTTTAACCTTAGAGCCTTCTTTAACCTTGTTAGCTAAAGTATCAATGGCGTAGGCTTGGCCGCCAGGACTGTGGACGTGGAGGATGATTGAAGAGATAGCAGGGTCAGCTAAGGCGTTGTCGTAGTATTCTTCAATCTTGCTCGTTGTTGAGTCGCCGTAGTACTTAGCAAAAGGGTCGTCATAGGTTAAGGAACCGCGAACGGGAATAATGGCCACGTTTCCCACTACCCTAGGGCCGGTCAGCTTAAGCCAATCATTCATAGCGGAAAGGCTTAAAGACTGGCAGTCTTCGTCAGACATGCCTTCGGCTTTGGAGAAGAAGGGCTTACCGTGCTTCGCAGCAAGATCAAACTTAGCCATGTCAGCTAAGAAGGGCTTATGCACTAAGAGCATTTCACTTTTCATTTTACTCTTCTTTACCGTTAGAGGGTTGTTTGTCGTTCTTAGCTTTTGCGTCTTGATTCGGGCCCGTGGTTTGGGTAGAGGTAGAGGCGACAGGGGCTGCTTTAGTTGGTATCTCTATCTCATCCGGCTTAAAGCCATAGTTTCTTTCAAAGTAAATCTTGGTAAACTCAATAGCTCTAGCGTTAGCAAGGAGTACGTCACGGCCGGCTCTATCAGTCTCAAGCCCTCTGTCTATGTCGTAAATGACTTTAGGCGGGGTAAGACCGGGGAAGTTAATCTTACAAAGAGCATCTACAAAGTTCTGCGCGGCGGGAGAGACTAACTTTATATCGCTAAGAGTCTTTTCCATCCTTACTTCGTTGTGAACAGTGCCTAGGGCTTTAGCGCCGTTCCCACTTGTTCCTACATCGCTGGTTAAGGTTTGGCCTAGAATTAGTTTTTGAAGCCTTCTTACTAAACGGTCTTCCGCTACGGCAAAGCTCTCACCTTTGTTGGGTGAGGAGACTGCTTCAACCTTAGCCCCGGTAGGGATGCCTATAACGGCGTCTTGGTAGGCTTTACTAAGTGCTTCAGCTATAGCCTCAGGGTTATCCCCCATACCAACGAGGAGAGGGGAGCCGGCTTTTTCTAAGAACTGCATCCAGAACTGCCAAGTTACGCTACGGTAGAACCAAGGCCAAAAGGCCCAAGCTAACAGGGCTTCGCCCCGGGGGTTCTTATAAGTGGGTTTATTTAAGGTTAGGATAAACTTGTACTTGGTATCAACTAACTCACCCTCTACGCTGTAACCGCGCTGGCAGTAGTAAAGGTCTTTCTTATAGGAGACGCGAAACCACTCAAACGGCTTGGCGATAATGTTTTTTACTACAATTCTTCCATTCTCATCATAGTCATAGATACGCTCTTGCACATCATACCCAAAGAGGCGGGCGTTGAAGGAGTTGGTTATAAGCTCTGGGTAGAACTTACTTAACTCATCGCTAAGAAAAGCTAGAATCTCTGGAGCTACCTCAGTGTCTTGCAAACGCCAGTCTACATTAACAAGGGCGTCAACCCTAGTTTCTATCGCTTGGTGTACTTCGTCATCTAGAAGGATGGCTCTTAGTTCGCTACGGCTAATGTTCTGGTCTTGAACGAGGTTAGGGATGTCAAAAAGCTCAACCCGGCCGCGCCACGCTTCTTCAAAGGAAGTTATCTCTCCGAAGAGGCTTTTCCTAGGAATGAACTTGGCTACGGGCTTCTTATCATCTTTAACTACAATTAAGCTAGACATGTCTTATAAGCCTTTGGGGTACTATTCTCCGCTTAACGCTTAGGGCGGGTAGGGCGTACATTCCTGCTTTGGGGCGTTCTTTACTTATACTTACGATGTTTTGGTTACTGAGGCCTATAAGCTTATCTACGTTAACGCTCACGGCATCTGGTAAGTCATCGTGTTTACCGGCGGGGAAGACTTCTATATCTGTTAGGAACTTCTTATGGCTCTCTAGGCAATGGAAGGCGCCTGCGTTTATAACTGGGGCGAGGGCTTGGATGATGCGGT
>JAYUZR010000030.1:0-48929 GCA_043751595.1 Candidatus Berkelbacteria bacterium | reverse complement strand
TCGATGACGACTTGATCTGGAATGGTGAAGGCCTTGGCGAAGTTTTGTGCACCAAGACTGAACCCTGCAACGACAAGGCATAGTACTACAGCACGAGCTACCCGAGGGCGCCATCTCGCTGCCGCGAGAGAGGCGCTTCGATCGTTCGCAGAGAAGTAAGTAAACTTACTTCTCTGCTCTCTCACTCGGCGCCATCGATTAAGGGAGTGGGCGAGCCACTTATACATGTAGTTATTATCGCATAGGAAGTTAATGCGGTGCTATGTCTGGACAGAAGGAGGATTGTCTGGTAGTTTCCAAAACGTCATTCGTGACTGAGAAGACTTATTTTCTTCTTGAGTAAAGCGCCATATCGGTACGCGATATACAGCGCCTCGCTCGGTAATAGGCGCCCTACCGCTTCGCGGTATCGGCACCTCGTTCGCTTAATGTTCGGCCATGTCGCTTTGCGACATAACGCCTCGTTCGTTCGCGAAAAGTAAGTTAACTTACTTTTCCGCTCCCTCACTTCGGCGCCATCGTCTAGTGGTCTAGGACACTTGGTTCTCATCCAAGAGATCGCGGGTTCAAATCCCGCTGGTGCTACCAACATAAAAGAGCCTTTCAAGGCTCTTTTATGTTGGGCAAGGTTGAACCCGCAGGGTTCAGCTGCTCAATTCCATTTGAGCAAAGCGAAAAACAGCAGCGTAGCTCAGAGCGGTTAAGGAGCGAAGTGACGACTTCCCGCTGGGGCATAGACGTAAGAATCAAAAATGGCCCCGCTTTCACGGGGACCATCTTCTTTTCCTTTCTTTGGTCTAGATTTTCTTTTTGATTTCCGCCAATTTACTCGGCAAGTTTAGCTCAGCCGCGAAGTGGGCAGTCTTTAGCGCTCCAATCCACATAGCTTCGGTGGATCCCCCGTGGGTTTTTACTGCTGTACCAATCTCTGTACCAAGAAACACGGCTCCGCCCATTCTATTGATTTGAAAGCGGTTGCCGATCAATCGCTGTATTCTCCTCTTTACTGCCAGTTCATCAGCCGTTGCGGTCACGCTCGGAATCTTTTCTTCGATCATGTCTGCAATAAGTGCCAGCATGGCGCCGGCACTTTTCACAAACATGTTACCAGTGAGGCAGTCTGCTAGTGCGATATCCACCTCGCTGCCTGAGAGAACTCCAGCTGGCTCGACATTGAAGATGTCTGGGAAAACCGCTTGCAACAACTTGAATGCTGCCTTCTGAAACTCTGTACCTTTTCCTATCTCAGTACCGATAGTTAGCATTCCTACCCGAAGGTTGGCTTCTTCGGGGAAGAGGACTTGCGCCATTAACCCCATAAGAACCATCTTATCCGGAGTGATGTTAGTCGTACTACCCGTGTCGAGTAGCACTGTATATCCATCATCTTCTTTGGGAATCAAGCTTGCCAGTGGAAGTATCCCAAAGATGCGCTTGAGAAGCGTGCTTACCGCGAGGGTGAGCGCTCCGGTATTTGCGGAACTTACACAGACATGAGCTCCGCCTCCAGCCACTGCTTTTAGTGCCTTGAGGGTTGGTGATTCCTGCTTCTTCCAGCCTTCTCGCGGGGAATCCGTCATAGTGACAACTTCGCTAGTGCCGATTAGCTGCACATTTCCCGGAAATAGTACGCTCGTGATAAGAGCGGTTGGTCCAAACACCTGGAATCCCACAAGTGGGTGTTCTCGGGCGTACTTTTGTACGGCGTTAACCGCTTCTGGGCCGTTCTTTTCTGTGAGTGCGTCGACCGCAATCACAACTTCCTGTTTCATATTGTCAAACTCCTTGCGCTCGAACCTATCAGATTCCAACAGATTCACAAGATCTAGGCCTGCTAGCGCCAAAGATGAATCTCGCTACAATAGCCCCATGAGCATCATCACCCTCAAAGCGGACGAACTAGATGCCATCCTTTTTGATCTCAACGGGACGATGATTAATGATGGCCAGTATCACCGCGAGGCGTTTCGGCAATTCTTTGCCAAGTATCATCTCAAGGTTTCGCCAGAAGAGTACCAAGCAAAAGTGCACGCTCGGCGCAGTTCAGAAATCTTTCCAGCCTTGTTCAATAGAGAGTTTAGCGCTGAAGAAATTACTGCCTTTATCCACGAAAAAGAGAGCCTGTATCGCAGTCTTTGCGCGCCGCACATTAAAGAGGTTGCGGGGCTTTCCGCCTGTATTGCTCAAGCCAAAGAAAGAGGAATTAAGCTTGCCGTAGCCAGCTCTTCGCCCCCAGAAAACATTGATTTTGCACTAAGTACACTTGGTCTTGCCGATGTTTTTCAGTCTGTTATTAATGGCTACCAGATAGAAAAACCAAAGCCTGATCCGGAGATCTACCTGCGAACCTTGCAGGCACTCGGTGTTACTCCAAACCGTGCAGTTATTTTTGAAGACTCAGAGTCTGGTATCGCGGCTGGCCTTGCGGCAGGGGTTCGCGTTATTGGGTTGCAAACCGAAGAAACAGAAGAAGATCTTCTCCGTTTTGGTGCCGAGGCTGCAATTACAGATTATACCGAAGTACTATTCGGCTAGATCGCTTTGCCGCGAGAAAGTAAGAGCGCTGCATCTCGCACATGTGAAAGCTCGGCCGTATCGCAATTGGCATACTCGAAGTTTTTCTGGTCTTCTAGCTGCTTTCCAAAGATTCTTGCGCGGTCTGCGTGATTAACACTCAAGGTGCTCAACCGCAGCGGAGTAAAGGTATAGTCAGCAGCTGGAATAATACGAGTTGATCCAGCACCTGAAAGCTCGCCAACAATCTGTGATTTTCCACCCTCATCCTTGGGTCGGTGCATGGCGAATAGTGAGCCTGCAGGCATGCGCAATCCCTTCCAGACCACTTCTTTAAGGGTAAGAACATTCACATTACCCATTCCTATTTTTTCGATACCTAGAGGCTCACCGTCTGGACCTTGAATAGTATTAAAATACTTAGTCTCACCATTATAACCGCTGCCATGGCGCTTTTCTTGAGCAACCGTTGCATCAAGAAAATATATTTCAGAAGTAGTGCAGGTGCCAGCGGTGTCCTTGTCTTGATCTCCGTTAAGAACAATGTCTGATTCCTTGGGGGTGTAGGGGGAGATGCAGTCCAGGATCATCCTTCCCATCATGCGCATGGGTTCATCCTTGATAGCTTCGATACTTGGCTCAAGATTAGTTCGCATCTCGGCCAGCTTGGCCGCAACTAACTCACGCTCATAGCGGTCAGCAGCAACTTCATCGGGTAATTTGCCAGCATCAAGGGCATCTTGAGCGGCGTTAAAACAGGCGAGGTTAAGTTCGGAGGTAAAACTACCATCAAATACTCGGCTGCGCGCACGCCCTTCTTTACCATCTACTATCTGGCTTATCTCGCGTGAGGCCGTAGTAAAGCCGCAACCCTTTCGCCCTCCCTGGTAATCAGGTGCCTCTAGGAGCATGGCCTGTAGGTCATGAGAAAGCTTAATGCCTTGATTGGCAAATACTTCGAGCAATGCTTTGCGTTCGACCAGATCGTAGCCAGATTCTTGGTTGACTGGCTTTTCGTCTACTGGTGCAGTCTCAACTTTTGGATCGCCCTCATCCATTATTTTTTCTTCATGCTAGTACTGCTTACACCCACAACTCATTACCCGTCTTTGCATCATGCCAAGCATCAAGCGCAAGTTGGGCAGCGCCATACAGGCCAGAAAGCTCGCCAAGTTTGGTGGGAATCACTTTGCAGGGTAGCTCGTGGTCACCTAAGTAGAGATCAAGATCATTACTAGCCACGCCACCAACCAGGATCGTCTCGCAGTTGTACGTATTCTCCAGCGCTCCCAAGCAGCGATCCATATATTCTTGAATCTGAGCCCAAATCTCCAGCGATTCAGTATCATCCTTACGGGCAAGGGCGACTTGTTCTTTAAGAGAAATATCCAAGCGTTCTTCAAGATTTTTACCTCCTAAAAAGGCTTCCAGAGTTCCTCGGCCCGAATGGGGAGAGGTATAGGCGTCCATAGAATCAACCGGAATATGACCCAGTTCTTGCGTGATATCGTCTGGATGTTGCAATACATGGCCACGCTGGAGTACGGCCCCGCCAACGCCAGTACCAATCGTAATAAGCACAGCGTTGCGCAGGTTTTTAGCCGCTCCGGCTACCACTTCTCCAACCAGGGCGCAGCGGGCGTCGTTATCGTAGGTGATAGCAATTCCGGGTAGCAGTACTTTCAGTTCGCCCAAAATATTTACCCCGTTTAGGTAGGGGATATTTGGAGAAATCAGCATGCTGCCGCGGTCTTTGGTGTGGGTACCGGGGATGCCCAAGCCAATGGCCACTACTTCGGCTTCGCCTTGTGCGGTGGCCAGATCTTTAATCTCGGCTAAGAGACCTTCTAAATCGGGTGGGGTTGGCATTCGGCCGTGCTCACTTAGTTGCAGGTTGGCGTCAAACAATCCCCACGCTAGTTTGGTGCCACCAATATCGATGCCTAAAAAGTGATTCATACTTGGGTGTTATTCGTCGTTACGCAGGGTGCCGCCGTGGGAAGTAACCAGCTCCATCAGCTCCTCTTGATGCTGGGTAACTTCTTCCGCGGTAGCTGCCTCAATGTTTACGCGCATGACGGGCTCATTGGCGGAAAGGCGCATATTAAAGTACCAGGTTGGGAACTCGAAGGAATAGCCTTCTTGGTCGTTCAGTTCGGCGTCGCTAAACTTTTCTTTAGCGGCAGCAAGTACCACGGCAGAATCCGGAACGATAAAATTAAGCTCTTGTGGCCAGACAGGGTAGTGAGCCATGTAAGCGTCCAAGAGGGTGCCGACGGTCTGCCCCGCAGCTAAGGCCTGTGAGAAGCGCTTGAGAAGCGTAATAAGGGTAAAGATTCCGCTATCGCAGCCAAAGAACTCGCGGTAATAAAAGTGACCACTTACTTCGCCGCCAAATACGGCGTTATGCTGGCGCATGCTGTTCTTAAAGTAGCCATGTCCGGTCTTGCTGTAGACAAGTTCACCTCCGTTTTTGGCAACGGTTTCACGTACTCCTCGTACTAGTCGGCGTTCGGCCACAATGGCGGCACCGGGGTTTTCGGCCAGCAAGGTTTCGCTGATCAGGCAGGTAAGGTAATAGCCGTGAAAGAAGCGGCCTTGTTCATCAAAGCAGAAGCAGCGGTCGGCATCGGCATCAAAAGCGAAGCCAAGCGTGGCCTTTTCGGCTACTACCGTTTCGCTAATTTCTTTGCGGTTAGAAGGCAGGAGGGGATCGGGAGTGCCCTTAGGGAAGGTGCCATCTTCTACCCAGTTTAGGCGCACAATCTCGAGCGGAGTGCCTTCAAGGGTGGCATCCAGTACTTTTCCGAGGGCACCAAAGTTTGGATTAAGCACCAGCTTCATAGCTGGAAGATCGGCCGGAATGTGCTTTTTAAGGAAGCTGACAAAATCGGGCAGAAGATCGTGATCGGTTACGGTGCCGTGCTCAAACTGAGAAATCTTTTGACCAGAATTAATAAAATCGTAGATCTGGCCAAGCTCACCTTCTTTGGTGATTGGCTTAGCGCCTTTAGCAATAAACTTTATACCGTTCCAGCCGTGCGGGTTGTGAGAGGCGGTAATGCTCATGCCACCATCACAATCCAGCGTGCCGGCCGCATAGTAGAGCATGTCGGTAGAGATCACACCAACGCGGATAACATCAGCACCCGCCTCGGTAATACCACGGATCATTGCTTCTTCGAGTGAAACACCACTCGGGCGAACATCGCGCCCTACCACTACTTTTTTAGCGCCAAGAATCTGTACAAAGGCCTGGCCCGCAGCAAAGGCAATTGCCTCGTTCATTTGGCTAGGGTAGAGGCCACGCATATCGTAGGCCCGAAAAATAGATTGATCGGCGATCATAGGAGTTCAGGATTAGATTGCTTGAGTTCTTCGACTAGGGTTTTTACCTGCTGCGAAGCTGATTTACGCATAATAAGTACGGCATCACCTTCGTCTACCACTACTACATCTTCCATGCCAACTAGCATAATTGGCCGGTCTTTGGCGTAGACCAGACTATTCTTACTAGAAAGAGCATGGACTGGGCCGCGAGTAACCATGCCATCTGGAATATCGGCAGAAAGAACATCGTGGATAGAGCTCCAGGAACCGACATCGCTCCAGCCAAGATCGGCCGGCAGTACGTACTGTTCGGGTAGCTGCTGGATGAGTAATACATCAATTGATTGCTTGGGGAGGGCTTCGTAGGTTTCTTTAAGAGCGGCAAGATCGGAGCTCCCTAGTTTCTCAAGCTGCTCCTTTAGCTCAGGCGCTACTTTATAGAGGGTGTTCATAAAATGTCGGGCACCGCAAAGGTTGTACCCAGGGTTCCAAAGATATTCCCATGAGCTAACAAAGGCTTTCGCGGTAGCGAGATCAGGCTTCTCCACAAAGCGCTTTACTCGATAGACTGACTGGTTGCCAATAAGCTCACGTTCTTTGCCCATCTGAATATAGCCGTAGCCAGTTTCTGGTGCCGTTGGCTTAACTCCTACGCAGACAAACTGATTTGGGTTTTTCTCAAGGAGGGTGAATCCGTTGCGGAGTACTTCTACAAAGGCCTCAGGCTTCGTTACGTGGTGATCAGACCAGAGCATCGCCACCTGCGCCTCTGGATCACGAGCGAGCACCTGGGCCATGGCAAAAGCACAGGCGGGGCCGGTATCGCGCTGAGCGGGCTCCACGAGGAGGTTATCGTGTGGAAGAGAGGGAAGTTGCTCACGGATAATATCAACAAACTTTCCGGGGGCAACTACAAAAATACGCTCGATAGGAACGAGTTGTTCTACGAGCGCGGCGGCGTATTGAAAGAGAGTTTCCTCTCCAACAAAACTACGGAACTGCTTAGGTAAATTAGTGCGGCTAGTTGGCCAAAGCCTGGAGCCTACTCCACCCGCCACAAGGACAACGTAGGTGTGATCATGTAGTGACATATGCCCGTACTCTACCTTGCTTGGCGAGACTAGGGAATATGTCGGCTCGTAGGCTGCTTTTTCCAGCTGGAATGCTGTCGCAGACTTCGGGCTGGATAATGGCGAGGCCGGTAGTGCTATAGCCTTCTTTGGAGGTGGCGATAAGCTCGGTTACCGAGGAGTGGTGTTGGCGATGAAAAGCAAAAGCAGGAAGAATACTTTGCGGAACAGAAAGGGTATCTCCTAGCCAAACGACGAGCATCGAATTAGTAACTTGACCCTTTAGGAGCGAGAGAGCTCCGCCATCACCAAACTCGCCTGGGAGGCGATTCCAGGTAAGGAGGAGGGCTTGCTCGAGCGAACTTAGTAAGGCCGGTGCATCGGGCAGGTTGCTAGAACTAACCAGATGAGCTTGTTTCCAGGTAATGCCTTGCAAGAGCGCGATAAGTTGAGTGAGGGCAGCTGCAGCCCAAGAATCTTCGGTAATCACAACCAGAGTATCGAGATTAGACAAGCCGAGGCCCTCATGCATGAGGACCTCGAATGCGTGCGAGCGGCTTCTCACCGTGGCACCATCAACCAGAATGTCGGCCGCTTCTACGAGGCTAGGATCGAGCGTTACCGTGACCCGTTGCCGGAACATAGAAAAAGTTAGGCAGCCTTGGCAGCAGCAACCTTTTTAGCAGTAGTTGCCTTTTTGGTAGCAGCAGCGGTTTTGCGAGGAGTAGAAGCTTTCTTGGTAGAAGCTGCAACCTCTGCAGGAGTAGCGGAAATGCGCTTAGCTAGGCGAGACTTAAGGCGAGCCGCTTTGTTGCGGTGAATGGTCTTGCTTTTAGCTGCGGTATCGAGCGCGCTCTGAGCTACAGAAAGAAGCTGACTAACATCTTCTGCGCCAGATACAATAGCCTTTTTAACACCCTTGATAGCGTTTTTGTAGATTGCCTTAATCTTAAGGTTTTCTTGGTGGCGACGCTCGGAAGTGCGCTGTGCCTGCTTGGCCGACTTAGTTACTGGCATACTGGGATGATTACCTGAATGAATTGGTAGTTGATGACAATGAGGCCACACAAAAATGGCAGCTGGACGGAACCTACCATACCTGTGCCAGTGGCGCAAGATGTGAAGGCTGGTGTAGGATGGTTATATCATGCACGCCTTTCGTTACAACCCCGTCTTCCACCAGTGGGTCTTGGTAGGTCCTCAGCCAATTCCTACCGCAATTACCCTTAATACCTCAGCTTTGCTTGATGGTGGTAAATCGAGCGCACCATTTGTGGCTGCGCATTTGCCGCATCAACCACTCGTCTTCGATCCCCTGGAAGTTACCATGGGAGTAGAAGAAGGCCAGGTGTATGCCAGCGAGCCACCCGTGGGCGAGTACGAGCTTCTGCTCTACCGTGGACCCGAAGATGTCTTTACCTGGACCGCCGCTCAATGGACAGGCTGGCTCGAGCTTGTGCAGCAACGCGTGCGCCAATTGCACACCAACGAGCATTTGCAGCACGTGCATGTGCAGTTTAACACTGGCCTACGCAAGCAAGTAGAGGGCTACCACCGAGTAGGCGATCTAGTCGCCGCAACTCAAGAGCTAGTAGGTATGTCTACCCTTATTACTGACGAAATCGCTACCAAGCTCCACGAACGTGAGCGCTTCTTCGAGCTCCATCACGACACCTTAGTGCATCTTATTTTGCCTGCAGCACCGCTCCACGAAAACGAGATGTGGTTCTTGCCGCATCGCCACCATCCTTCGGTAGAATCAGTTGGGGCCGATGAGCGAGCTGGGATGGGGCAGTTGCTTGCGCTTTTGATGGCGCACTTACACCACGAGTTCCCTCAAGCGGAGTGGATGGTTCGCGTGCACTCTGGTATGGCAACGCACGCACCACACCTCTGCTGGTGGCTACAGGTGTATCAAGCGGTAGGGACCGAAAAACCTGCCCTTGCCGTACACACGTTGCCAGAGTATTTCCTTAAAAAGCTGCGTCAGCGCACCGAGCTCGCTTGAGCTCGACCCAGATTGCGCTAGAATCGCGGCATGCACTTTCTTCAAACTAAGCGCTGGGCAGAGTTTAAGGCTCATCACGGATGGCGCTTTCTTGAGCTTACATTTGAAGAGCTTTCGTTTGTGATGATGTACCGCATGGCGCCTGGTCTTGGTGGGATTGGCTATGTGCCAAAGCTTGCTGTGAGTGCGGAAAAGTTGCCGTTGCTTGTCGAGCTTTTGCGTGGTGAAGGCAAGAAGCTCGGACTAGTCTTTGTTCGTCTCGAGGCCCTGCTTGATGCCAAGGTTAAGATCTCTGTTATGGAAAATGTTTCCCAGACCTGGAGTGATCCAAACCCTCGGGCCTGCATTATTCTTTCTCTTCCCGCAACGCATGCTGAATGGTTGGCATCGCTTAAGCAAAAAACCCGATATAACGTGAACTTGGCCGAGCGAAAGGGTGTGGTAGTAGAGCGAGTTGAGTGTAATGCGGAAAATATGCAAAAGTTTTTCGCGCTGATAAAAGCAACTACCGAGCGAGGAGAATTTGCTGGTCGCCCGTATTCCTACTACGCCGAGGTTTGGAGTATGTATGCCAAATCAGGGGATGGACAGCTTATTTTTACTTCACTCGAAGGCGAATTACTGGGAGGAGCCTTTGTGCTTAAGGAAGGTACTGAAGCCTTTTTCCGTGATGGTGGAAGTGTACGCGGCAAGGCCAGTAACACTATGTTTAGTTACTTACTGCAGTCTGAATGCGTAAAGTGGGCGATCGAGCAGGACTGCACGAGCTACGATCTTATTGCGGTTCCGCCACGTAGCGAACTCGAGAATCCGAATCACCATTTTGCTAAGCTCTATCAATTTAAATCCATGTTTAGCCCGGAGGTAACGGAGTATTTGCCAGCCTTTGATATTCAGGTTGATGCAAGTAAGTACGCGCTGGTGCGAAAGTTCTGGCCGCTGTGGCAGCGAGTGTATGGGACGTTGAGCGGACAGTCGTTTTGGTAATTTGCTAGTTGAAGTTTCTCATACTGATTAAGAACTCGAGTACCGTGGCGGCGGTAAATACTACGCCATACACGTTCATTCCTAAGATTTGGTACAGCAATACCTTTCTTTTTGGTGAGTCTTTCTCAGTGAAAAACCAGGCAATAAGCAGCAGAGGAAGAAAAAGAAGTATTGGGTAGTAGAGTCCAAAAATAGACCACACCATCTCGTGCATTATGCTGTGTCGGAAGACCCAGAGCATCCAATTTGGCTGCAGGGTAATTAGCCACGATGCTGTGACGAGTGCCTGCAAAATTCCAACAATGAGTACAACTTTTCTAAGGCCGCTAATCCGGATCATTAGTTAGTGGCTTCCATTCCCGCCCAATTCTTTCCTTGTTTCACGGAAGCCACCACCGGCACGCTCAAGGTAACGGCCGATTCCATGTACTGCTTGATTAGTTTGCCGGCCTCTTCCTCTCGCCCTTCAGGAACTTCAAGAATAAGTTCGTCGTGTACGGTCAGGATCATCTTAAACTTCTTGGGGAGGGCGGCGCTTAGGTTAATCATCGCGCGCTTAAGAATATCGGCCTGGCTTCCCTGAATCGGATGATTAAAGGCTTCGCGCTCAGCGGCGGCCCGGCGCATGGCATTGCTAGAGGTAAGATCGGGCAAAGGGCGGCGCTTGCCGAACATCGTTTCTACATACCCTTTTTCACGCCCAATGCGCACCACGTTATCAAGGTATTCTCTAAGCTTAGGGTAGGTAGCGAAATACTGAGCAATATAGGCCTTAGCCTCGGCCATAGTTACGCCCAGATCTTGGGAGAATCCGTAGGCACCTTTTCCATATAAAATAGAGAAGTTGATCATTTTGGCCACACGACGATCAACTCCCATTTTCTCAGCCGTTTCAGTATGTACATCTCGGCCTTCGGCAAAAACCCGGCAAAGGTTTTCATCACCAGAAAGGTGGGCGGCAACGCGAAGCTCCATTTGAGAATAATCGGCTCCTACGAGTGTAGTCCCTGGAGGGGCGATAAACGCTTGACGGATACGGCGACCGGTCTCGGTCTTGCTGGGAATATTTTGCAGATTGGGGTTGCGAGAAGAAATACGTCCACTGGCAGCATCGGGAGAGTAGGAGGTGTGCAGACGGTCGTTCTGGTCAGCAATTTCTTGCAGCGGCAAAACGTAGGTGCTTTGTAGCTTAGTTAGCTCGCGGTACTCCAAAAGCTTGGCGGCAATCGGGTAATTCGGGGCAAAGTCTTGGAGGGTTGAAGCATCGGTGGTGTACCCAGTTTTGCCCTTGCGCACATGCTCGGTTGGCAGGTGTAATACTTCGTACAAAATGGTGCCAACCTGAGACGGAGAATCGGGGTTAAACTCTTGGCCGGCAAGAATATGCAGTTGCTCGCGAAGACTTATAATTTCCTCTCCAAGCTCATCTTGCAGGGCGCGCAGGTACGGGCGATCAATCAATACGCCGTATTCTTCCATGTCGCGAAGGATGGGGGCAAGAAGGGTATCATTCTTCTCGCTTTCACTTTCTGGGACCAGCTCAGCAGGCTTTTCGTCCTTCTTCTCTTCTTCCACGCTTTCGCCAAAAATATCGGTTACCGAGGCCAGGGCTTTGTGGCTGGTGGGTAGGTACTGCATTAAGCTCTTAAAGCCAAGCTCGTGAAAGAGTTTAACCAGCTTTTCGGGTTCGGCCAGACTTAGGGCGCAATCTTCTGCTTTGTACTGCACGGGGGCATCATACAAAACGGTGGCCAAGTCTTTACACTCGCGAGCCAGGGCTTCGTTATCACGCAGCTTTTTGGCAATGCTCGCACTCATACCTTCGGGGGTTTCTTCTTTGGCAAGTGCGGCGTACAGCAGGTCAAGGCCAGGGTAGAGGGCGAGTAGCTTAGTGGCAGTAACTTCACCAATGCCAGGAACGCCGGGAATGTTATCGGAGGTATCTCCGCGCAGGCCTTTGTAATCCGGGACCATATCGGGGCCAAAACCATATTGCTCACGTACTTTTTCCGGAGTGAAGAAGGTAGGAACTTTGGGTGGAGAAGCGGGTCGCAAAACAGTTACACGGTCATTTACCATCTGCAGCAAGTCCATATCGCCACTAAGAACAATGACCTTTTGCTCGGGGTCAGACTCGGTCGCTTGGCGAGCAATAGTGGCGATGCAATCGTCTGCCTCGTAGCCCTGCACTGCGTAAATCGGCAGCTCTAGGTGCTCCACTACCTTGTGGGCGGTATCCATTTGGGCAGCCAAATCCTCGGGCATCGATTCACGATTGGCTTTGTAGTTGGCAAACTGGGCATGACGAAAGGTGCCGCCACGAATATCAAACGAGACCGCTACTTGCTCGGGCTTGAGGTCGCTAATCGTACTAAGTAAGATTCGGGTAAAACCGTAGACAGCGCCAATCGGGTCGCCAGCCTTAGTGGTAAGTTCCTTAGGAAAGGCATGGTAGGCGCGGTAAATAAGGGCGTTTCCGTCAACTAAGAGGAGAGTTTTGCTCATAGAAGTTTTTTCTCGCGAAGAATGGTTTCGATAATTTCACGCTCCTTCCAGGGTTCTTTGCCGGCATTCGTGAATCGTGTGGTCTGGGCGCCCATGCCGGTTACCAAAATGACATCGTCCATTTTAGCCATCTCTATTGCCTTAGTGATGGCTTCTTTTCGATCAGCTATGCGCCACCACCAATCACCCTCGCCTTGCTCGGTGCCAGGCTTGCGTAGGACTGGAGGTTTCTCGGTATCTCGATTTGGCTTATTGGGTTTAAAGAGGGGGCGACCGCGAGGGACACCGGCGGCTACTTCATCAATAATCGTTTGAGGATTTTCAGAATACGGTTCTTCATCGGTAACCAGTACGTAATCACAGAAGCGAGCAGCTAAAGCGCCCATAATTGGTCGTTTGGTTTTGTCACGGTCTCCAGTAGAGCCTAATACAGCAATCATGCGGCCGCGCACATCAGGGCGAAGTGTGCTGTATAGCTGCTCCAGCGAATCTGGGGTGTGGGCGTAATCTACCAGTACTGAGAAGCCTTTGCGGGTCTCAATCTTCTCTAGGCGACCAGGAACGGTGGTAACTGATTGCAAGCCGGCAACCACGGTGCCGAGTTTTAGGTTGAGATTAAGACAGAGAGCGGCGGCACACAGGGCGTTTTCTACGCTAAAGCGGCCGGGTAAATTAAGCTGTACCCGCTGCTCCTCGCCGTTGTAAGAAATAATAAAGTTAGCCTGGCTTCCATTTCCAGAAACGTGGTGGGCAATAAGGTGATCAGTAGTGCCGGGAGTTGGCTCGGCTTCTTCAAGGGTGTAACTCCACTTTCGGGGAGCAGTGGTTTCGGCCAAAAAGAGCTCGGCGGAACTATCGCGCCCATTTACCACGGCCGCGCGCAGACCTCGGCGCTTAAAGAGACGGAGTTTGGCTTTTTGGTAGGCATCCCAAGTTTTGTGATAATCGAGGTGGTCGTGGGTGATGTTGGTCAGGCCAACATATTTGTAAGGAACACCCCATACCCGTTCTTGGTCCAGCGCGTGTGAGCTGGTTTCAATGATAAGGGCATCGCAGCCTGCTTCTTTTGCGCGCTTAATGAAGAGGTTCATCTCTTTGGCAGGAAGAGCCGTCATGTGCTGCTCGTTAAGGGTAACCTCATCGCCAATCTGGAAGGTGGCAGTGGTAATCATGCCAACTTTATAGCCAGCCTCGCGCAAAATGGCTGAAACAAAGTGAGAGGTGGTTGTTTTACCTTTGGTACCAGTTACACCCAGTACGAGCATTCCGCGAGCTGGAAAACCAAGTCGTGCAGCGGTAAGAGCGCTTTCAGCCCGGTGCAGTGTGCGAAGGGTTTCGGGAGAAAGGCGGGGGAGTAGTTTTTTACGAACGAAACGACGAAGAGTTGAGATCATGGGAGTAAGCTTATGCAAGTGCAGATTAGCAGGATTCTGGCGGGGTTTACATCTCTAAACGCAAAGAGCGCCGACCTTGCGATCGCCGCTCTTTATTTTCAGACCTTCCGGTACTTTGTTTCTACGGCTTGCGTGCCGTCTTCTAGGGTTATTACCTTATAGTCTTGATAAAGAAGAGGTGCCGCATGCGCTAAGCAGTGGAAGATATGCATGCCCAGGCCTCGGATGAGTACTTCCGCAGGCGCCGCCGCCCGCATCTCCAGTACGTGCCGCCAAGATCGGCCGTTACCGGTGACAATGATTGGAGCTTCGGTTTCATTCGGGAGAACCGAGCGTGCCGCTTGGTTTACCTTCTTTCTTAGTTCTGTTTTGGCATCGCCACTTAAGAGGGATGTGCCAGTCTTTTGTCTGCTCAAGAGTATTTGTGCGATTTCATCGTACTCTCGAGCTGCGTACTCAATCCGACGAATAAACCGCTCCTCCAGTTCCTCATCATTCTGATACTCTGGCCTCTGAACAAAGCGCAGCGTTTTGCCAGCGACGTAGCGCTGGCTGACTTGGGAGTAGGCCATCCCGGCACGGTGCCGGACTAGTTCATGGGTGACACTTCGGTCGATCCCATAAAAGAGCAGGCTGAAGTTGGCATGCTCAAATACTGAACCGTGACCTGAACTCTTGATGTGATCAAGGTATCCTGCGCCACCACTGTTGTGCGTCCGCTTTGGGCCGAAGCTCTGGTAGCAAAGCTGTCCCGCAGCTTTCGCGAGTTCCTCTGCTGGTGGGAGCTCGTCTGGATCTTCCAAGTAGAGGGGGAACTCAAGTTCCTTGTCATACCCCTCCAGGTAGTCTTTCATCCCGCTGAGGTCTACTTGGGGTTTAGAGATGAGTGCGACACCAGAGTGCTTGAGATACGGTACACCATTTGGTGTGAGAAGAACTGGCGACGGGATGTAGGGAAATCCCAGGTCGCTTAGCTCGATGTGAGGTTGTTGGGTCATAAGGTGCTCCTTGCCGGGTCTGGTTGACCGGTGGCAGGAAAAGGGTAGCAGTATTTTGGTACTTTGGTAGTCAACTTTTCTTAGCTTTTTGAAAAACGAAACTCCCCCCGACGCGACTGTGTCGGGGGGAGTTTTCTTTTTGCCTACGCGAGACGGTAGGTTTTCTGGCCACCGGCCGCACCAATGACGACCTTCCCCGCTGGGAGCTCTGCGGCGTCAGTTTCTCTGACCATAAGCGCCGGGCTCCCATGTGCCTTGTAGAGCGCGTCGCTGACTTGCTTCCATGTCTGGGGTGCTGTCGTTAGCACCCCTAAAATGGTGCTCTGAACTGGGGTCAGGGTCTGGCCCTTCCCTGGTCTTACTAAAGTCTTCATACCTTCCTCCTTGAGATTCCCGTCCGCGCCTTGGCGCGGTCCGATTACCACCTGTAATACCAGAAAAATGAAAAAATCCTATATCAGCACTTGCACGCCTCCCTAGAGATAGTCTTGCTTCCACTCTTTTGCTAAGGTGCTTGTACTATGAACACATCTGAATACTTACCCAAAGCCTACGTGGCGGGTGAGCATGAAGAGCGCATTTACCAGCTCTGGGAGGAGCAAGGCGCCTTCAAGCCATCCACCGATACTAGTAAGCCAGTATTCAGCGTCGTCATGCCTCCGGCAAACGCCAATGGCAACCTCCACGTAGGGCACGCGCTTGAGCACGCGCAGGTAGATGCCTTGGTTCGCTACCACCGCATGCTGGGCGATCGCACCCTCTGGATTCCCGGAACTGACCACGCCGGCATCGAGACGCAGGTGGTATTTGAGAAAGTTCTCGAAAAAGAGGGGAGATCTCGTTTTAAGATGACGCGCGAGCAGTTTTACGACGAGACGATGGCCTTTACTTTGCAGAGCCAGCACAATATTCAGAATCAACTTCGCTCGCTGGGAAGTTCGGTAGATTGGTCGGTTAACCGCTTTACCCTCGACAATAAGGTGGTTGAGCAGGTGTACGATACCTTCCGACGCATGTATGGCGACGGCCTTATTTATCGTGGTGAGCGCATCGTAAACTACAGCGTTAAATATCAAACTGCGTATTCAGATCTTGAAGTAGAGCACGAAGAGCGGGTTGAGCCCCTGTATTACATTAAGTATGGGCCAATTACCGTGGCTACCGTTCGCCCAGAGACTAAGTTTGGCGATAAAACCGTTGTGGTGCATCCTGATGACGAGCGCTATCAGCAGTATATTGGCACCAGTTTTATGGCGATGACGGCCACCGGCGAAGAAGCTGAGTTTACTGTTATTGCCGATGATGTAATTAAGCCAGAGTTTGGAACTGGCGCTATGACGATTACGCCTGCTCACGATCCCATCGATTTTGAGATCGCCAAGCGCCACAACCTTCCTATTAATAAAGTAATAGGCTTGGATGGTCGTTTACTGCCCATTGCTGGTGAGTTTGCTGGCATGAAGGTAGCTGAGGCCCGCACTAAGGTTGCTGAAAAGATGCAGGATCTTGGTATGATTGTAAAAACCGAGCCCAACTATAAGCATACGGTTGGCCTGTGCTACAAAAGCAAGCAGCTTATTGAGCCAATGCTGATGCCGCAGTGGTTTATTAAGGTAAAGCCACTAGCGCAAGAAGCAATTAAGGCAATTAAAAATGGGGATGTCGTAATCCATCCAGAAAACTACCGAAAGATTCTTATTGATTGGCTGGAGGGCTTACGCGATTGGAATATTAGCCGCCAAATTACCTGGGGTATTCCCATCGCGGGTGCCATGCCCGAGGTTCCTGAAGTAGCCAATGATACCGATACCTTTGATACCTGGTTCTCATCTGGGCAGTGGCCGTATGCTGTCCTAAAGTCTGCCGGCGAAGACTACTTCAAAGATTTCTACCCGAGCACGGTTATGGAAACCGGGCGCGATCTGGTGTTTTTGTGGGTGCCGCGCATGATTATGTTTGGGCTCTACGTACATGGCGCCGTTCCGTTTAAGAATGTGTACTTCCACGGCATGGTAAACGACAAGCTGGGCAAAAAGATGAGCAAGTCTAAGGGTAACGTGGTTTCTCCGCTGGAGCTTGCCGCAAAGTACGGCACCGATGCGCTGCGCTTTGGTATGGTAATTGGTAGTAGTGCAGGTTCAGATATGCCGCTCCCAGAAGAGAAGATGGTAGGAGGGCGCAACTTTGCCAACAAGCTTTGGAATATTAGCCGCTTTGTATTGATGACCTTGGGCGAGCGCATGCCTTCACAACTGCCTGCTGCCGTGGCCACTACTGATGCCGATAAGCTGATTACTCAGCAGTTCTCCGCTGCACTCGCTACCGTTGAGCAGCACATTGCCGCCTATCGCTACGGGCCAGCCCTACAAGAAATCCACGAGTTTATCTGGCACCAGTTTGCAGATGTCTACATTGAGGCGGCTAAAAAACAGCTGGATGCCGATGGAAAAGTAGACGGCGCTACCTGCGCCCTGCTTTGGCAGACCTTGCTTAACTCGCTCAAAATGGCGCATCCCTTTATGCCATTTGTAACCGAGGCTATCTGGCAGCTGCTTCCTGAGACTCCAGAAACCTTACTGGCAACTTCGGCGTGGCCCAAAGCGTAGTCCTCGATCGCCTCCCTGTTCGGCGGGTGATTACGGCGGTTCTGATAACGGGCGGGTTACTCTGGCTAGGGCTTGGCGCTGCAAGTGGCTATGTAGAGCGCACATATTTAGCGCCGCGCTTTGTGCAAAAGGGGGATGGTGCACTGCGAGCAGCTAACTATGCTGACGCAAGCCATGCATATACCCGAGCTGAGGCGTACGGCGCTTCGGTAGCAGAGCGTAAGGCCTGTGCCGAGCAAGCGGCCAAAAGCCCTCGCGCATGTCTTACTGTATTTACCGATTTGGGTGCCTCGCAGCAGCTGGCTCTGCTTTCGCGTGCGGCAGAAGGGGAGACCCCAAAACAGCATTTGGCCGTTGCAGTGCAGCTTTTGCAAGAAGGCCAGCCGAGTTATGCGCAGTATGCGGTGGCCGAGGCACTGGCGTTGGATCCAACGTATCCGGAGGCCCTGCAGTACCAAGCGCAAATACTGGAGAAATTGCGGTAGACGGGTAGGCGAGGGGGGACGTATACTGGGGGTATATGAGGGCAAGGCACCAGCTGGTAATTACGATTCGGGCACGTATTATTGTTGCCCTGTCTTTGTTTTTTGTCTTACTTCCTGCAGGGAATGCTTTTGCGCTAGGCGGACTTGCATCTCGTCCTGCAAGTGAAGAAAAGGCTTTCAGGACAACGATGCAGCTACTAACTGGAGAGCAAAAGCCAAAGTACAATGCCTTTACCGATCTAGATTGTAATGGTCAGGGATTCCCGCCGAAAAAACTATTTAGAGAAGTTGCGGACGATGAGGATACTCCTCCAAATATTGGATCTCGCCGAGATGCGCAGTGTTATCAAATTGGCATTGTCGAGCTCTTTACTCGAATGGGGAGGTTTTTGAGCGCGATTAGTAGAAAGGTTACTGCAATTAATACAGACCTAGCTAAAGCGCCCGATGCACAGCAATTCTTTAAGGTAGATGCAGGGAAAATTGTCTTTACCGAGGCAGGTAAGCCACTGTGGCAGGATGATGTCAGTAGTATTGCTAGCTCAAGAGGGGGATTTGAGTCCTCTATAATTGTTCTTGATCAACTGCATACTGCAGTCAAAAGTACGAGTACGTATCGTCCTGGTCAGGCGTCTGTTGCTGGTGCTAATGCCTATGTCACCATTACTTACGATGCTTCTAGTCTTTGGGGATTGAGTAATAGCTATAAGCGACTTGAGGTTACGGGCTATTTGTACCCCTTTGTGTATGAATACGCTACGCGAGAAGAGGTTGCTTACAACAATGTTGGGGCTCACGTAGGAGCTGACATTCAAAAACCCCAAGGGCAAATAACTGCGCAGATAGGGGCTGATACTTTTGTCATTCCCCAAGATGTTACCTCCGGAGAAACGACAGATAGCATGGCAAGTAGGTGGGCAGCGCAGTTTGTAAAAATCAAGAAACTTCCAATTAAAATTGGCACGGTAACCTCTACGCTCGAGCAAGTAGCTAAAGACTCTTTTGGTGCAGCCTATAAAGAAACAGATGACTTTTCTGATCCTGCAAGTGATAACGCAGTTGCACTGGATAACGCAGCAGGTGGTCAGTGTGGAATTGTTAAATCAAATATCGTAGGGATTCCGGCCAAGATTTCTGATGTTGTCGGGAACGGCCTTTGTGGAGGAGTAATTACCTTAATTCAAGTCACCTATTCTTTTGTAAAAGAGGCAGGCGGCTTTTTCGCGGCCGCTACCGGCATGACCGATGCTGATGCCTCTGCTCTTACAAGTGGATCTAAGTTAGCGACTCTTGTGCCCAAGTTTGCTTCGGGAGATCTACAGTACCAACTAACCGGAGATACTCCCTTTGCGGACACTATTAGAATGATTAACTCGAGAATGCTCGATTTAATTAATATCTTTTTGGTTATTTTTCTTATCCTGATTGCCCTTGCTAATATTCTGCAGCTTCAGGTAAATACCTACCAATTAAAAAAGATTGTTCCAGGCCTTGTACTTGGCTTTATTCTGGCAAATCTCAGCTACTTTATTATGCGGGCGCTGATCGAGATATCTCGTATCGCAACCACCTCTATCATCGCTTCGCTTGATCCCAAGACGACTGCTAGCGCAACTACTACCCTGGTTACGACTTTTCAAAAGCTTCTTCCTGCTTCCGACAATGTTTATACCGTTCCTGGTGCAAACCTTACTTTTGACTGGAGTAAGTTATCTTTTGACTTCTTCATTACCATTCTTGTACTTGTTTCGGCGACATACTTAATCTGTGTTGGGTTCTTATTCTTAATTCGGTTTATTGTTTTCCTAGTTCTTATTCCTTTCGCACCAATTGCGTTCTTGGGTATGAACTTTCCGTTGGCGGCAGTGGCCTGGAAGCGCTGGTGGAAGACGACACAGGGGTGGTTATTCATGCCAGTTATCTCTTCTGCCCTTATTGCCTTCGCTGTAATCTTTATTAGATCGTCGCAAGATTACGTAACAAAAACGGCGAGCGGGGGTGCGGCAGGTGGGTTGGGTGGAGCTGCTACGCTCTTTAACTTTGCAATCGGTATCTTCTTCCTGCACATGGCTCTTACTCAGCCGTTTAAAATGGCGGGTGAGTTTAAGGGGGTTATGGATAAGTGGGGGCAACTAGGATCCACTATTGGAATGACTGGGTTAAATGCTGTAGGAATTGGTGGACTATACCGGTCAGTTAGAAAGGCGGGCAAGTTGGCAGACACGGCCGGGACAAACGCCAAAAAGAATTTTCACGATGGTGCTGTACGTCAGGATATTGGTGCGCAGTGGCTTGCTCCTTTGGCTGCGGGGACTATCGCCAAGGGTAAGAAGAAATCTGAGGACCTTGAAAAGAAAAGAAAGACTGCTCGCTTTAAAGAGACGGAAGGTATTAGGAAGACTATGGAATCGTTTGATCAAGCTTCTCAGGCAAGGATAGATAGGAAGGTAGTAGCTAATGACGGACATATTGCTGGTTTAGTCAGTTCCGGCGCATCTGCCACCTTTATTGATTCTGAAACAAAAAGGCTGGCTGGTGAACTTGATGCCTTAAAGATTGCTGAGCAGAGCAGGCTCGACGCTGTTGCTGGGAGACTAGACAAGGAATTTGTTGGCGATTCTCAGGGGTTTAAGAATGCTTATGCTGATGAGGATAAATATAAAGAATACCAAGACAGACTTCCAAAAAGTGGACTGCAAAGGGCGGGGATCGCCACTAAGAAGTTTGGTGGGAAAACAGTCAATATGGTTGAAAGTGCTGTCACGCGCGAGCCAGCCCTCATGGAAGCAATCTTTTCAGTAGTGGAAAAGAATCAAAAGGCTAATCTTGCTCACATTAATCGTTTTGAAAAAGAGGGTGCCGGTATGGCTGATCAGTTCTTGGCCACTAGTCCTCTTGCGTTTGGATATCGAGCCAAGGAAGGACTCGTTGCAGCAGAAGAGGAGCGAGCAGGTATATGGGCCGGAGTACTTAAGGATGTCTTGAAGGCTAATCAGGCAAATGTGCAGGAGATGCATACCCTGTATGAGAAGGCGATGGATAGCCAGCAGCGTGCTCAGTTAACAGCTGCTAGTGCTGAAGCAGATAAGACCCGATGGTACTGGAATTCGCGCGCCCAAAATAATCCTTCAGTATTGCAAAACGCCGGGGCTGCTCAAGCTATCTCTAAAGCTACTGAGAAAATGAAAGATAAGGCACTGGGAGAGTATAACTTTAAGCAAGTTAATTCTCACTCCTTAACTTTATCCGTAATTAGTAATGTAAAGGGTGGTAATAGGTCTACGGCTATTGTAGATGTTCGGAAGGCGCTAGCTGACGTGGATAGTGGTAAGCTTGCGGCTAACCGCCCTTACTTGCAAGGACTGATGTCTAAGCTCAATTCTGGCGCTAGTGTAGATGACATTCAAAAGTATGCAGACACCGCAGGTGGGCATATGCCTAATGTTGAGAGTGGTAAAGAGAAAGTCAAGTCTGATCTTAAAGAGTATGATGCTCGCGTAGCACAGAGGGCAAAGGACATTGATGAGCAGGGTACGCATTTCACTGAGCTCGGCAAGCATTTTAAAAGTATTCTTAGTGGAAAAGTGAGGGATCTATCGTTTGCGAATTCGACTGATGCAGATGCAGCGCGTAGCTTGCTAAAAAAGGAGCTAATGAGCCCAAATCCAGGATACTATGGGGATAGTGCGAGCTCATTAAAGTCGATGGTTGATCGTGAAATCGCCGCAGGTATTTCTGACCCTAAAGCCGCTGCAGCGGCGCGGCGTCTTTCAAGTCTGCTCGACGTAATGGGCGCAGCCTTAACTAATACCGATGCTCAAAAGGCCAGAAATGCCTGGTTCAAAGCAAATAAATCACCTTGGGATGATTTGGGGATGGGTGAAACAGCAGCAAGTAAGAATAAATAGCTATCATGTCTCTTTCTAATTCAATTCTTACGTGGCTTCAGGATCCTGCTACCGATGATGGACAAATATATACCTATGTTCGTAGTTTACCTTCTGAGGTTAGGGACGAACCAGAGATTCTTTCTGCGTTATTTGATGAGTTAAAGCGTGCTCGAAAATTAGCAATGAAGGCTGAGCAAATCCAGGAACAGGATCCTGCTACTGCAATTTCTCTGATTCTAGAGAAGGTTACTAGTGAAAGCGAAAAAGGCGCGGCTCTTAGTGCTGAGCTGCAGACTTTCGATGTTCTCTGGCATAAGGTTTTTGCCTTTGTGACCGTTGTTGATTTGGAAATGATCCGAGTATATGTGGAGAGTGTGGTTGCGGAGCCTAGTAGGGAACACCTTCTAACGGGTATAGACGAGCTTATGGGTACAATTCTTGATGAGTATGCAATGCATAACTATGAGAACTTTACCCTTAGCGAGTCACTACGAGTTACGCTTATTGATTTTCTAAAAAAGATCTCCTTCTTGCCCGAGCAAGTAAGGACACACTTGAGCACGGGTGAATGTACGTATGAAAAGATTTCGCAACTCCAAACAATTCAATTTGCGTCCACGATTGCTAATGCGCTTCTAAAAAAGGAGGAGTTAACAAAGGATGATATATTTTGGGGAACCTGGATGCTCCTACAGCAAAGATCGAAGGCTAATTATATGAAGGAGCTCATTAAGCGTTATCGTAATACCGAAGAGCTGCAAGTTTCAGAGGTAGAAAAGAAGCTTATTGAGTCACTCACCCTTGAGCTTACCTACGAGGCCATTGCGGGTGACTCTATTGAGAAGAGGTTACTTCCTTATTTTAAACAGCTAACCCCTGGTCAGAAAAAGTTTTTTGCTAAAACACTTAAGGAGGTTGTCAGTAATAATTCTGAGATTCGATTTATCTTGGGGGAATGCGAACCAGAGTATGTTATTGACTCTCTTTCCAAGCGTACCTATAAAGATACGAAAGAAGAGTTTATTGAGAGCCAGCAAGTAAGGATTCCTGAAGTAAATTGGCCAGTAGCCTCTAAATTGCTCACGTTCTTTGGCAAAGTTTACTAGGGCTGTAGGATGGTTAGTTTTTCTGGGTTTTCTTCGAATGTACCAATGCCTACAACATTATTTGAGCCTGCGTCATATATAGTAAATGTACAGGATCCGCCTTTTATCTGAAAAACTTCTTCGGCTGCTAGTTTTGAGCGATGCATTTTTCCATCCTTATCTTTCCATGTAATGGTAATCGGCTCAACCACAATAAGGGATCGTACATCAATCGGGTGAAGATACGCCTCGAGAGTTGGATCGATATGTACGGATTCAATCGCTTCGCGTAACATTCTAAAATCTTCTTCGGATCCACCTACTTCTGGACTGCTTTCCATAGAGGGTGGCGCAGGTTGATGGGAAGGATTGATACCTGCAAGGGGTTCATTAAAAGTAAGCCCTTCACCATATCGTCTAACGTAAAAAACAATATTTTTACCAGCCATTTCTATAGTGGCTTTCGCATCACTTTTGAAGGTGTGATTAGTTATGTCCTCTTTTTTAATCTTTCTCGTTTCTTTCTTTGCGGCTACCTTACCAGATGCCTCATTCTCGATAACCAACTTACCCTCTCCGATGCTGTTTATTGTAATTTCTACTTGATAGTCTGTCGTTACCTTAGCTTCAATTTCGGTAATAAGCCCATTGAGACTATCTGGTAGGTCTACGGTGATAGCTCTTTCAGCTGGTTTCTTTCTTTCTTTATTTTCGTAGAGCCTACCCTGAGCTGTTCCGCTAGTATTGCCATCCTCTTTCTTGAGAAGGCCAGTCTCAGTAATAATTCTATGAGTTGCATCTTGAACCTGTGTGGCCCCACCGGGCTTGAGCCCAGGAAGGAGCTTGGATAGACGGGTGCGAGCCTCTTCTACTGTTTTTGATACAGCAGGACTTGCTGCAGCAAGTGCAAATATTCCACTCACCAGGGCGTGTTGTGCTAGTTCTACCGACATCGGGGCCTGCTGGTGATGTAGTCCGTAAAGTAGGCTTGCCGCTGCCGTGCCAGCGCTAAAAATAAGACTATCCTTAACGGTTGATTTCCCCTCAGACCACTCCAGGAACTTTTCTTTAAGGTGGGGAGCGTAGTGCTTTCCAGCCAAGAAGGCCAATCCCCAAAGCATGGCCGATGTATGAGCGGCCATAGTTGCAGGGTCTTGTCCCACGAGACCTTCTAATATCCTGGTGCCAACCAGGGTAGTGGCAAGTACACCAGTTTCTTTGTCGTAAAATTGGCGCAGTAGTGGTTTTGACTTACCGCCTTTTTTCGCTAACCCTTCTGTCTCATGGAGGATATTCTGATATGCCCTAGCTGCGTTGGCTGCGTGGAGTTGATATTCGGATGGGGTGAAAATACCGTCGCCAAGTAGTTTCTTGCATTCCGCAAGGTCATCCTGCATCAGGCGATATTGTTCTCTGCGGAAATCTTCGTTAAAGGCCTCATGGGCAGGAGGTGCCAAGACGCCGGTTTTTTTCTCTGCTGCTGTTTCTTTGATCCAGCCAAATTTTTCCGCCAGTAGTTCATAGCCACCCATAGCGATATTGGCACCAATGGGGACCAGTGTCAGTGCTGCACCGGCGTGTTCGTATCCTAAAAACCCGCCAAATACTGCCGTTGCAGCAACTCTCTGACCCAAGGGACTAGTTACTTTCCTGTATGCACTCTCGATGAGACCAGGTTTTCCTAGGTAACGATCCCTTGTAATTTTTTGGATAAGGCTCAGTGCATCTTCATTTACAGAAACGTGCTTACCCTTTATTTTTCCTAGCAACTCTGGCGTGTATCCTTTTGTAGGCTTTGCAGTTGTTTCCCCCTCACTTATTGGATCAACTCCAATTCCCTCTAGATCTGCATCAAACTTAACCCTGCTGCTGTGACGGTAGAGGCTGTTTTTTTTACGGCTGTAAAATTTTGCGTATTTTTGAATGACTTCCATTTTAGATAATCGCTCAAGCGTAAAATCTCTAAAAATTGGAAATTTCTCTAGTTCCGTATCCTTGAATAGAAGCGCTAAATCTTCAGGATTAGTTGGATCTGTATTAAAGTGCTTTTTAAAGCCCTTTCGTGCTTTTGTCCAAATTCTTTTTAATTTCTCTTTCCTACTTTCTGGTATTGCCGTAGTCTCCACGCGATTCGCCTGACCCTCACCATCTGATTGAGGTGACTGCTCTTCACTAGAAATGTCCTCACCTTCTGCTTGAAGTGGTACTAGGGCATCACCTCTATTTTCTGGAGTGGTCATATCAAAAGGACTCGGTCCGCCTTCGTTCATTTCTCGGTAACGGCGTCTTCACCAAAGCGGAGCTGTAGTAGCTCAATCTTGTACTCCATACTTTTTGCTACGTACAGTTCTTCCACGTTAATATTTTTTTCAGTAAAAAACGGCTCAAGGGCAGCTTCTTCCTCAGAATCCAGCAAGGCCTCAAACACTGTAAGTTCTTCTTCGCTTAGCTTCTCAGCGATGGCATCTATTACGGCACCATCAACGGATTCCATAAGCTCATCCATAAAGTCTTGGCGACTTTCTTCGGTGAGATCGGTAAGTTGAAGAAGGTCGAAGATGTTTTCTTCAACAACTTGGGCAACGGTATAGGGGGGAGTAAGGGTGTTCGCCATAAGTAGAATAATGATGCACTCTTATTGTACCTCCGATTAGCCCTCGCAAATAGAGGTATAAAGGCCATATAATGGGTGTACTAACATTTTTCATGAAGCACCACCTTTTATTCGATCCTAAAATCTGTGTCTCGGGGGCAGCCGGTGGTCAAGAAGTGCTCGATGGCGAGGCAGCCGCTTTTGAGACCGGTAAGCAAATCGCCATCTACGGCGGAGTCCTCCTTACGGGAGCCACTAACGGTATTCCCTATATTGCCGCCAAGGGGGCAAAATCGGTGCAGGGGCAGGTAATCGGCTTCTCGCCTGCGCACAGTATGCTCGAGCACCAGCGCAAGTATCGGCTCCCGCTCGATCATCACGATACGGTCTTCTTTACCGGGTACGATTACGCTGGCCGCGATACCTTAATGGTTGATTTAAGCGATGCGGTGGTGCATGTAAGTGGCCGCCTAGGTACGCTGCACGAGTTTACCTCGGCCTTTGAGCGGCATAAGGTAATCGGCGTCCTGCTTAATAGTGGGGGAATGTCTGATGAGATTCCGCACCTGCTAGAGATTGCTCATCGCGGCCGCGGCCGGGTGGTAATGGATGATTCGCCCAAGGCGTTAATCGAGATGGTAATTGCTGAGCTGGCCAAACCCACTTAAACCAGTGGGGGAGGAATGGTCGGGTTAGAAGGGGGCTGCATGATTTGCGGCTCCTTTTTGGTTGGCTTAAGAAGGCCGGTAACGCCAGCGGCAAACAGGAACAAGCCGCAGACAAGGAAGAGTGCGAAGAAAACTATTGTGCCAATCCCACCCTGGGGGACGGCAAACTGTGGCTGATCGTCGAGGTATGCCAGGTTAATATTGGAGCCGGTAGTGTAGCCACTAAACTGACTACTGTAATAATCTGGATGACCGGTATAGGTTTTTCCGGCTACCTGGTAGGTATACCACGGCTGGTAACTGGTTCCCCCCTTACTGCTGCGACTTTCTTCTACGCGGGTTACCGTTCCGACAGTTTTGGTACCTAGATACGGCTTGGTACCACCTGTTACTACGAAAAAGCCAAGGGTTGCTGCGAGCCAAAGGACGCCAAAAAAGAGCATTCCCCAAGGGTTGCCGTAAGTTTTTGTTCGTACCCCTGCAATATTCATACCTATCGCATCTTGCCGGAAGAGCTGATCAACCATCCTTTGGGCCAAGGGGCTGGCTGGCGAAACTTGATTCATGGTATCTACCCCTTCTGGGATGTAGTTTTTCTGTACACCGGTAATCTGAGTCATAATCAGATTAGTATCTTTGGCGGACAAGCCACCTTCCCACAATTTGTCGGCGATACCCTCTGGATCGGCACCCTTACTAAGCGCTTCTTTTAGCTGCTGAATATCTTGCTCGGAAAGGGTGACGGGGATATCCATGGCGATTTATGAGTGTCCGCCCCAATCCACGCCGGGGTTGGCTCCGTTGTGGATATAGCTATAGGCAGTAAGAGCGGCCTTGGCGCCTTCGCTGGCCGAGATGACGGCTTGCTTAAAGACGGTATCGGTAAGATCTCCGGCGGCGAAGACGCCACTGGTAGAGGTTTCTTGGCGGTTGTTGGTAATAACCTGGTTCATTTTATCAAGGTTGACCAATTCCTTTATTAGGCCAACATTTACCAAGAATCCAATTTCCACAAAGATGCCATCTACCGCTAGGGTGCGCTCGGAGGCATCATCAACATTGGTAACTACTAGTCCCGTAGCAACCGGGCCATCGCCGATAACTTCTTTAGAGACGCTGGAGAGTACCAGCTCTACTTTGCCGGCATCTACCTGAGCCTTAAGCTGCTCCATCAGGACGGCCTCAGCCCTAAACTCGGTGCGGCGGTGTACCAGATATACCTTATTACTTGTTTCGGCCAAAATAAGAGCGCCTTCTACGGCCGAGTTTCCACCACCAACCACCACTACATCTTTGCGGCGGTACAATGGAGCATCGCAGGTAACGCAGTAGGAAACACCGCGCCCGGCGTAATCCCACTCACCCGGGACATCGAGGCTCTTTGGCGTTTTGCCGTAGGCTAGAATAAGCGCCTTAGCCTGGTACGAGCCCTGGTTAGCGGTAATTACAAAATCTTGCTCGCCGCGCTTTTCGATCTTAGAGACTTCATCAAAAATAACTTCAGCGCCCCACTTAAGGGCTTGGGCGTACTGGGCTTGGGCGAGATCGACTCCAGTAATAAAATCGATTCCCGGATAGTTCTCTACGCTTGGGGTGGTAGCAATTTGACCGCCAATATTCTTGGTAAGGACCAAAGTTTTAAGATTTCTGCGCGCGGCATACAGGGCAGCAGCTAGGCCGGCACAGGCACCGCCAATAATAACCAGATCGTATTGGGTGGGTGGGGTGCTAAGGTCGGGAAGTGGGTTCATGGTAGTGAAATGGTAGCGTATAATATCTGTATGCGTAAGAGTCGAAGGGGCGGATTCACCTTGCCGGAGCTATTGATTACAATGGCGATTTTCTTGATTTTGATCGCGCTTAGTATTGTCGGAATGACCAAGTTGCGCTCCAGAAGCAAGCTTACTCGCATTACCGAAGAGCTTAATGGTATTGCTACCGCGGTAACGCAGTATGCCGAAGATAATAATTACGCCTATCCGGCCGATACTAGTCGCTCTGTACCACCAGGCCTAGAGAAATACTTAGCGGGCGGAAAATGGCCAACTAGTGTGTGGCCCGAAGGAGTATTCGACTGGGATAGCTGGGTGAATGGCAGTAACCAGCAGATTTACCAGATGAGTTATCGTCTCTGTGATATTAGCGACCCGATTGCATCGTGCAGCGATCCTCAGCTTTTTCCGCATTTTACTCGCAATAGTAGTATTTATTACTGCATTTCTGGCCCCTGCGTGCCGCACCGAGATTATCCAACCGACCCTGGCTACTGTGTAAACTGCAAGCCCAAAGAAATTAATCCACCGGTATGAGAAGGCGAGCACCGGCCCTTACCTTGGTTGAGTTGCTTATTACTGCCGCGGTTATTGCGTTGGTTGCTGCCTTTATTATTCCAACCTATCAGCTGATTCTTTCTCAGGCGCAGCTTAGTGCGGCTACTAATCAGGCGGTTGAGCTGCTTAGGCTACAGCAACAACGTACCGTGGCTGAGCAAGTTATTTACGGGTTTAGCTCTTCGGCTACCTCTACGATTGTTACCTACAAAAAGTGCTCGAACGTTGCGTGCACCACTACTACTAATCAATCCTACACGGTAGATGCCTCTACGATTGCTACCTTCCTTTGTCGCTCTGCTAACTGTGATACAAAAGACGTTACCCTTACTACCTTGCCAGTAAATGTACTAGTAGATAGTGCAAGTTTTGGCGGGCAAGTAGATGTGCGGTTCACCACGGCAGGAGCGCCAAGCACCAGCGGAACCCTGGTGCTGCGCGACGCCATCCGCAATCGCCGCAGGTCTATCGATTTACGCCCGTCTGGTTCACTTCTTCCTGGTTCTCGTGAATACTAACCATATGAAGCAAAAAGCCTTTACCCTACTTGAAGTAATGGTGGCGCTTACCTTATTTTCGATTGCCGTACTTGGCATTTTGCGATTGCTGCCGCTCAGTCAGCGCTATATTCAGCAAAGTGGTTACGCAACGCAGGCAAGCTTTTTGGCACAAGAAGAAATCGAAAAAATTAGAAGTACCGATTACGCCTCACTTACAGTGGGGGCAAGCCCTGCCTACGAGCCCTTGGCGGCGGTAAGCACTGCCTCGGGAGATCCGTTGGCTAAGTTTAGCCGCACCACGGTTATTAGTTATGTGGATCCGGCTAGTAATTACGCCGCCAGCGCCACTGATTTAGGCATGAAAAAGGTGGTCGTAACCGTCTCTTGGGTAGAGGGTAAGCGGACGCCTCAATTTACACTCACTACCTATGCGTACAATCACTAGAAAGGCCTTTAGCTTAGTAGAGGTGATGGTTGCCTTAACCGTTGCCATTATTTTGGTTGGGATGACAACCAGTATCTACAACGTGTTTCGTAAAAATATTACGGTTCAGCAAAACATGGCCGGCTTGGCGCAGAATGCGCGGGTGGTCATTGATAGGCTCTCGAGAGAACTGCGGCAAAGCCCTGTTTTGGTGACTAACTTCCCGGCCGATAGTACCGACAACAGCGTTACCCAGCCTAATCAGGTTGAGTTTGAAGATGGTCACGCTGGCGATTTAAGTTATAGGCGCTACTACATCTCCGGCACCATCTTAAAGTTAGAAACAAAGGAGTATTACTTCCCGGCCGCTCCTACGGTTAGGGTGCAGTGGTCTGCTACTAATGTGGCAGCTGGATTGCAGTCGAGGGTGCTTTCTACGGTAGATGTGGCCGACCAAGTGGCATCAATTGTGGGGTACGATGGAGGCGGGGTATTGAATCTTACAGTAACGACAACGGATGGCGTCAATCAGAATTACCCGCTTCGTGTTACGATTCAATTACGCAATTTATTGTAATGAAGACTTCCCCAAGAAAACCTGGATACGCTCTGGCTACTATGCTCATCCTGCTTGGAGTAGCCTTATTTAGTGCTACCGCAAGTTTAAGTGTGGCGGCACTGGAATCAAAAATTAGTCGATCGCAAAAAGACGGTATCACCGCTTACTACACGGCCGAGGCAGGGGTAGAAGATGCTCTCTGGAAGCTGAATAATAACACCACCTATTCTTCAGGAATTGCTGCCAATACGTTTCAGCCAACTCCTAACACTTACACCTTGGCGAATATTGGCGGAGATACCACTAAAACAGCTACCGTTTCTATTCTTTCTACCGCTGCAGGCTATGCCACCATTACGGTGACGGGCAAGGCAGATAATGGGACGTATGTGGCTCAGCGGGTGGTAGAGGCTACTGTTTTTCAGGGGGTAACAGGTGCCACTAGTGCAGTTGGTACGAATGCCTTTATGACCGGTGGAACCCTATCGGTCACGAACAATTCAACCACCATGGTTATTCGTGGCGGTGATTTTTATGCCGGGGGAGGTACAACGATAAATCTTAACTCTGGCGGAAGATTAGATCTTGGGACTGGCTATGTCCGCACCTCTGGCTCGTTTAGTACTAACAATGCTGGGGCTATCACTTCCGGTGGTATTGTTACTTCTGCTCCTGCGCAAACGCCGCCCGGGGTTAACTTTGCTAATTACCGCGCTTCTGGGGGTTATACGGTAAAATACGATCTTTCTATCTCTGCTCAGCAAACTGCTTTTCGTAATGCAATTACTTCAAGTGCGGGCTTACCTGGTCCCATTACGCTGGTTACGGGAAACCTAACCACTAATAGCTGGGCGGCCAATAAAACTATGAAGATTAACGGCTTACTAGTGGTTGATGGCTCGTTTACCTCAAACGCTAACGGCTCTACCATTCAAGTAATAGATCCTGGTACGGGTAAATCGGGTATTTTAGTAAATGGAAATGCCAATATTACCAAGGGCACGTATACGGTGAATGGTGTTATCTATACCTCGGGATCGATGAGTGTAAATAATAGCGATACGATGACCATTACCGGAGCAATCGTTTCCGGCGGTGCTGTAAACTTTAATACTGGAGTTGCACTTACCTTAACCCTTGATACTCCACGGGCAACCGCTGTCTTTGGCGGAACAACCGGAACCTATACCAGTGCTATTTCGCACTGGGAAGAAGAATATTAGGCGGGAGCGAGCTGTGCGGTGGCCGGAGTAGCTAGATCGTGTTCAATCTTTTCAAGGCGCTTATCAAGATCCACTAGGATGTCGGTGTACTCGTGGTCGAGGGAGTCAAACTCGGAGATGGCGTATTCGTACGTCTTAATTAATTCCTGATAACTAGCAATTAAGTCATCAATCTCTTTTGAGAGATCTGGATTAGGAGAGTGCTGCAACATCGTAGTGTTCTCTTACGTGTGACCAATCTTGTTGGGTGTTTGTACGCACAGACGGACCATGGTGCGCCTGACTCGCTGGAATAGCGCTATCTAGAAGGCACTTTTTTTCATTGCTGTAGTATCTCTCTACGCTAGCTGCCTCCCTAGTATCTCGGTTGGTAGTAGCTAGAAGCAGGTTAATTGAGGTGACTGATTTGTGAGTTGATTTTGAATAGAATAGTTCAAAGAACTCGATTAAATCTTGGGGGTGAATAGTCTGCTCTACATCCGTACTAAGTACTGGAATTGTGGCCCATGTTAGGCCATCGGGAGATTTTACTCCTCCTGTTATTTCTAGCCTTCTACCAGTCCTGGATAGTAGCATTTGTAGCTGGTCAGTGGCCTTAGGGCTAGTGAGGATGCCGTTGGTGAGGGCTCTCCTGTAAATGTTCTGCCGCAGGCCCTCTTCTTGGGTGGCGAGCTTGTCCAACTTTTCAATTTTTGCAATAAGCTCTCGTGCCTCGAGCTCTCTTAACTGAGGGAGTTCTTGTGTGGCTTTGGCTGTAAGTGTTTCTTTATATTTTCTTAGCTTATCTAAGTGCTCAAACTGGGCACTTACAAAGTTTCTTGATCTGACTAGTGCAGGATCGGAGTGTTCAGTTGCTTCTTCAAGCTCTGCAACTGATTTGCCGGTATTAGCCCTAATTGAGGTTTTAAGATAGGCCTCACCTGCACCAACGAACGCCTTTTTAAAAAAGAGGCCAATCCTTTGTAAGGTAATAGTGGGGGCAACCTCTGACTCCATCGAGATATCTTTTATAGCCTGTGACTGCTCTTCTGAGAGTTTGGTCGGTCTATCACCAGAAGTAAGATTCCTTAAGCGAGCAGAAAGAGACCTTCTCTTTTCTTCTGGTGTAACTTCCCCACCACCCATGGTGTAGGAGCCTTCGCCGTTGTGTCGTGTGTATTCAAAAGCCATAATACTATAAGTATACTCCAGGGTGCTGAAAGCTCAAACTAGAGCTGCCGTAATGCCCAAGAAAGTTGCTTTTCGAGTGATAATTCTTTCGGAGCTTTGGCAATGATTGGCTGAATCTCAGCCCGTCGGTACCCTAGCTGCTCCAGTGCTTCGGCCAGGTCTCCTTGCGGAGTGCCGGCAAGTTCGGTTTCTACTAACTTGCCTTTAAGCTCTAGGATTACCTTTTGGGCTGCCTTCTGGCCGATGCCCGGCGCTTTACTAAGATACTTTACATCGCTACTTTCGATCGCGGCATGCAGCTCGCTGGCGGTGCCGAGACTTAGCAGCGAGAGGCCAGCTTTAGGACCAATTCCAGAGATACTGATGAGTTTCTCGAAAAGACCAAGGTGATCAAGTGTGGCGAAGCCGTAGAGATCGAGTGCATCCTCGCGGACGTGCTGATAAATAAAAGCACGGACTTCGCCAAAAGGGAGCCAAGTGCCGGTATGGACCCAATAGCCAACTCCCTGGACCTCGATTAAGGTTTTTCCGGCGTGGGTGAGTGTTGCGGTGCCAGTGAGTGATCCAATCATGTTTCTAGCATACCAAAAAAGCCGCCCGGAGGCGGCTTTTTGTTGCGGATATGCAACTAGACTGCGGCAATAAGGGCAGAGCGCTGCTTGGCCAACTGGTGGACGGTCCAAAGGAGAGCTCCAACCAAGCCTACGGCAAGAGCAAGCGCTAGAAACTTAGGGGCAAAGAAACTATCAAAAAGCGTGTAATCGGCAGGTGTAGTAGGAATGTAGGGCAGGAGCCAGAAAAACAAAGCTAATTGTCCGATGAGCGAGATAAGGCTCAGGCTCATCCAGCGGACAAACAGTGATCGGTACAGGCTTAGCATCCTAGCGGAGGTAATCCTTGAGGGTGGTAGAAAGATCGCTGCGCTCAAGCTTCTTTAAGGCCTTGGCCTCAATTTGGCGAATGCGCTCGCGGGTAACACCAAACTCTTGTCCTACTTCTTCGAGGGTATGCGCACGACCGGTTTCAAGGCCGAAGCGCATCTTTAGAATCTTCTGCTCGCGAGGAGGAAGAAGCGCGAGGAACTCATCGACATGACCCTTCATCAGCTCGTAGATAGCGGCTTCGTCTGGAGAAAGACTTTCTTTATCTTCAAGGAAGTCTTTAAGGTGAGAATCTTCTTCTTCACCTACAGGAGCCTCGAGTGAGACGGTTTCTTGGCTAATCTTGATGATGTGATTCACCTTGTCTTCGTCGATGCCAAGTTCTTTGGCAATTTCGGCAGGGGTAGGCTCGCGACCAAGCTCTTGCACTAGTGCGCGCTGAGTGCGGATGAGCTTATTGATGGTCTCGATCATGTGCACCGGAATGCGGATGGTGCGAGCTTGATCGGCAATAGCGCGAGTAATGGCCTGACGAACCCACCAGGTAGCATAGGTGGAGAACTTGAAGCCCTTTTTGTAATCGAACTTTTCTACAGCGCGGATAAGGCCAGAGTTTCCTTCTTGGATAAGATCGAGCAGAGAAAGACCTCGGCCGATGTACTTTTTAGCGATAGAAACTACTAAGCGAAGATTGGCTTCGGTAAGCTTTTTCTTAGCAAGCATATCTCCGTGCTCGATACGCTTAGCCAGCTTGATTTCTTCTTCGGTGCTAAGAAGTGGGATGCGTCCGATTTCTCGGAGATACATACGTACAGAATCGTCGGAAAGGTTTGGAACGTCTTCTTCTTCGATCTGTTCTTTAGTAGGACCTTCGTCGATAAGGTGGGAGCGAACAAGGCGGGTGCGAGTCTTCTTCTTAGCTTCAGGAGCAGCTGGCTGATCTGGCATTTGCAGAACGCGCTGAGGAGACTCTTGGATTTCGATTCCGTGAGCAAAACAATACTCGAAGAATGCGTCGAGCTCTGGAATGGCATCTTCCATTTCTGGAGAAGCCTGCAGGATTTCGCGCGCAGTAATAAAACCATGCACCTTACCTTTTTTAATAAGGTTGATTAGTGCTTGGCCGAACTCGAGAACTTCTTCTCTATAGGCCTTAGGTGGGCGCTTAGTCATGAATAACGGGCGAGCTTACGGAGGGTGGGTAGACTCGTCGTGCCGCAATATGGGTGACGGGGGTGTGCGAGCATTGATACTGCGCTCGCGGCCTAATAAGGCAAGGGGTGCAGAGCACCCTATCGGGAATGGTTATATCAGTGCTAGTACCTAATTACAAGCTTTGCCGAAGCTGTTCAAAGAGCTCTTTTACCTTTTCGGTATCGCCCCGCATCTGGGCTTGTTGGATATCTCGTGCGAGCTTATCTTTGATATGCTCTTTAGATGACTCTGAAATACGTTGCAGGAGCTGCATTACTTCTTGCAGGGCTTGAGGAGGAGTGAGTTCGGTATGGCTATAGGTGTTTAGCTTTTCTTCGGTTTGCAGTACTAATGGCGCCGCTGCTTCGGATTCTATGTAGCCATTAAGATTGGGTTGGGCCAGTGCCTCCCCGGCCAGCTTGAGGTAGGGGGTGGAAGGCTCGATAACGGAAAGCTTGCCGGTAAGGTGAGTGACTAATTCTGGGAATGCGAGTAATAGCGCACAAACGGTTTCCGACCACTGCTGTACCGGGGTGAGGCTAACCTCTTGAGCGTGCTCAAGCTCGGGACTTTCTTCTCGGCGCACTGATCGGCCCGGCACAAAGGCAGATTGCAGGGTTGCTTCATCGGTTTGCAGATACCCCGCGAGTTTTCGGAGCCAGTCTTTTTGCTCGAGCGGGTTGGTGATGCGGCCAAGCCAAGGAAGCAGTTCTTTTGCGTACGACTTTTTTTCGCTGGGAGTGAGCTCTCTGCCGGTTGGGATAATTTGCTCGATCAGCCACTGCATGGCGGGGACTCGCTTTGCGTAGGATTGTTCCCAGAGATCTGGATCTGCGAGAAGGCAATCGGCAGGATCTTTGCCGTTGGCAATGGTGATTACCCAGGGAGTGAGATCAAGCCCAAGAGCAAGCTCGAGTCCGCGCTTAGTTGCGTTAATGCCAGCATTATCGCCATCGTAGGCGAAGACAATATTGGTACTGAAGCGAGAAAGGAGCTTGAGTTGATCTTCTGTGAGGGCAGTGCCCGATGAAGCAACCGCCTGTGGATAGCCAAATTGGTAGAGCATAGCGACATCCATCTGGCCCTCTGCCAAAAGAACGGCATCGTGGGTTTGAATGGCGTGCTTTGCGTGCTGAATATTATAAACCGCTCGGCTTTTAATAAAGATGGGCGTTTCTGGGGTGTTCCAGTATTTGGGGCCTCGCTCGGCCTTACTCGGGGGATCGTCTGGCAAGATAAGAATGCGGCCGGTGAAGCCGATGATGCGGCCGGTGAGATCGGTGATAGGGAAGACGATGCGATCTTGAAACTTAGTGGGATCGCCCGCAGATTGAAGTTCTTTATTGGTGAAGCCTGCCTTGGCTAAGGCTTGGGTGGTGGCAGTGCCCGGAGGGGCGTAGCCAATCTGGAGCTCGGAAATAGTTTTGGTGGTGAGGCCTCTTTTAAGAAGGTAGTTACGGGCAGCTTCTGCTTTGGGGTGCTCCAGAAGAATGCGGTTCCAAAGAGTGGCGACAAAATCATTTACCTTGAATAGCCTATCCCTGGGGACCTCATCGGCAGGGCGCTCGCCTCCGCGCTTGGTAAAGGTGCTCTCGCTTAGTTCCACCCCAGCTTTTTCGGCGAGAAGGCGAACGGTTTCTGGGAAGGTGAGGCCTTCGTACTTCATGACGAAATCGAAGATATCTCCTCCTTCGCCGCAGCCGAAACATTTGTAAATGCCACGCTCGGCATTTACATTAAACGAAGGGGACTTTTCGTTATGAAACGGACAATTTGCCTTAAGGGTGCGGCCGGCGCGCTTGAGTGGCACATACGAACCGACTACCTGTTCGATAGGTAGGCGATGCTTAATTTCGGCTAACTCTTGCTCGCTGGCCATAGTGCTTAGGAGAGGGCAGTCTCAAGCTTAGGAATCATTTGTTTTTTGCGAGAAACAACTCCAGGTAGGAGGATGGTCTGGGTTGGCTCAACTGAGAAAGCCTTTGCTGCTACTTCTTGCTCGAAGCTGGTGGAGGTAATGAGGGTGGAGCAATCTTTGAGAATATCAACCACAAAGAAGAAGCAACCTTCCGTGCCATCGGTGAGTGAAAGTGCTTGCATGGCCTCGATAACGCCGGATACTTGATCGAGAACATTAGAGGGCTTGGTTGTTTCTAATACAGAAACGCGAACCTTGGCCTTGCCTAGGTTGTAGACCTTACTATCTAGTGTGAGGAGATCGGTAAGGGTGAGACCGGAGAGATCTGACTTGGCGCTGAACATGGCATCGGCCAGTTCATCGATTGATTCGCCGGTGAGCTCGGCAAGGTAATGGGCGGCCCGCTTATCAATTTCGGTGCTGGTAGGGCTTACAAAGTTGAGCGTATCGGAAATGATGCAGGCAAGCATAATGCCAGTAATCTCGCGTGGGGGTGTGAGCTCGGCCGCGCGGAGCATGCCTGTAAGAACGGTAGCAGTGCAAGCAAGGGGCTCGATTCTTACCGAAATAGGGCCAGGAGTACTAAGACCACCTGCAAACTTGTGGTGATCGATAATACCGGTAAGTTCTCCCTGGACAAAGCTAGGAATAAGCTCTTCTGGGTTATTGGTATCAACTACAAAGTAAGGTTGGCCAGGTGAGAGCTCGGTGATGAGTTCTGGCGTTTCTACTTTGAAGTGATCGAGTACAAACTGAGTTTCTTTATTAAGATTGCCGGTGCAAAAAGGAATGGCATCGGTAATGCCGAGCTCGTTTAAATACCAGGCTGCAGCAATAGCTGAGCAAGTAGCATCGGTATCGGGGTTAATATGACCAAAAACAAAGGTAGACATGGGAAAGAAAAGTTATTTCGCAGGTACATGCAAAAGTGTAGCAGAACTTATTTGTGCGCCTACGCTATGCAAGGTAATGCCGATTTTGCATAGACTTGGCACCGGCTGCATGTGTGGTACGGTGCATGCGTGGCGCACACATTACCCAACCTTACTCCTGATCAGCATCAAGCTCTTGTCACTATTGTGCAGTGGCTCACTGATAACGATCGTCCCTATCTCACCTTAGGGGGGTATGCTGGTACGGGTAAAACTACCCTTATCGCTGCCCTTAGGGCCGAGCTTAGTACAAAGGAAGGCTGGTCAAATAAAACCGTAGCTTTTTGTAGTTATACCGGTAAGGCGGCTTCAGTGCTTCGCCGCCGCTTGCAAGATTTCTCCGCTTTAAAACCAGGAGATAGCTGTAGTACTATCCATAGTCTTATCTATCGCCCGCATACCAGTGGTGAAGAGGTAGTCGGCTGGCAGCTTTCTCCAAACCTGGCCTATAACCTTATCATTGTGGATGAGGGCTCTATGGTAAACCAGGTTATTTGGCGAGACCTCACCTCTTTTAGGATTCCTATTTTAGTTGTGGGCGATCACGGACAGCTACCACCGATTGATGGCCAGTTTAACTTGCTCGAAAAACCGCATATCCGGCTCGATCAAATCGTCCGCCAAGCGGCAGATAATCCTATCATCCAGCTTTCGGCGGATATTAGAGAAGGTATTATGCCGCCAGTTGGCACCTACGGCCAAGGTGTTCGCAGAATCTCACCCGACGATCCCGATTTATACGAAGCAGTAGACGATGTATTACAAGGTAGTGCCACCGATACCCTTTGCTTATGTGGCCGAAATAAAACTAGGGTGCGGCTTAATCAGCGCGCTCGGCAGGCACGAGAATACGAATCCAATCTTCCGGTAAAGGGCGAGCGTGTTATTTGTTTACGCAATAACCATGCCAAGGCTATTTATAATGGGATGGTTGGGCAGGTTCTTGGTGCGCGGCCTCTTGGTGAGCATTGGTTAGAGGCTGAGATAGATTTTGAAGAGTTAAGCAGTCCCTTCAGGGGCACGCTTGTTAGGTCTCAGTTCCTGAGAGAAACCACCCTTAAGCCCGAAGAAGTCCGCGCGGCAACTATCGACGATCCTCGCCAGCTCTACGATTTATACGATTATGGTTACGCCTTAACCGTGCACAAATCGCAGGGTAGTGAGGCGCGCAAAGTAGTAGTACTGGCTGAGCGAATGCAGGCCTACGATAACCTTATGTGGCGTCGCTGGCTGTATACTGCCGTCACCCGTGCCCGCGAGGAGCTAGTCTTAATCGGGTAAAAGCTATGTTACGCTAGAGGTATGCAAAAACGTTCACTCGCGCAGATAATGCAACTTGTAAGCTTTGCAGCTCTGGTTATCTGCTTACCGCTTGGTTGGAGATATATCACCAAGTACCCCTTTGCTATTAGTTGGATAAACATCTTTTCCCTTTTGTTTGTTATGGTGAGTATTGCTGCAGAAGCATTGCTTGGAGTTCGTACAACACTTCTGCGCCCGATCAAGATTCCCAAAGTGTACCGGCTTGTTCTCTTGGGTATTGTTCTGGCAACTATAGTTGGTACTACGCAAACTTCTCCTCTTACCGATGCCTTTGGCCCCTGGACAAGTCGCTTTTTGCAGCCACTTATTGTGGGATATTTTGCTGTAAGAATGTTCGATCGGAACCCCGACTACCTTAAGAAGCTGCCTCAAATAATCTTGCTTAGTACTATCATTCCTACGCTCTGGGTACTGCTTCAGTTTGCCGGTGCAGTTCCTTTTCAGGATATGCATCGCGCAACGGCGGGCTATGCCTTTGCTACCACCTTTGCTAGGTGGAGCATGATTACGGTTCTGTTCTGCGCGCCGTGGGTGTTGCAGCAGCCAAAGAAGCGCTTGGCCTGGTTAATTGTTCTTACCTTGGCTGTTCTCGTATTGCTAGCCACGCAATCATATAACGCTGTAGTTTCGGCTGCGATTGCTGGCATTATCGGCTTATACCTAATGCCATCGCGTTACAAAAAGATAAAAATTGGCTTTACGGTCTTTATCGCAATCGCGGCGCTACTGGCCATTAGCTTCCCTTCCAAGCTTCCAAAGTGGAATCTTACAAGTACAAGTAGTATTCAAACCAGGGAGCAGTTTTGGGAAGTGGCACGGGGTGTCATTAAAGATAATCCACTTAAGGGGATCGGATTCAAAACCTGGGAACATCATTACCTAGATCTTCGCACCAAGTATGCTACGCCTCCAATGCGTCTCGATAGCTCGGCTCAGCCACATAGTTTTGTGCTCGATAGCCTGGTAAAAACAGGAATCTTGGGGCTCAGCTTCCCGCTTAGTATTATTCTCGTTGGCATTTCTGGGGTAATTATCGCCCGTAAAGAAGATTTTGATGGCTTCGGCTGGATTGGAGTGGCACTTGCCATGTACTGCGTCTCTATTCTACTCTTTGGCTTACTTGATGATTCCTGGTGGAGCGACGATACCATTGTCTTTGTCTATTTCTGGTTCCTCCTTGCCGGCTGGAGGCAGTACAAGCTAGCCTCTAAAGGTTAAACGTATATTCGGCAAAGGTAATCGTATTCTTTGCCGGTGGCGCTGTTTCTAGTGCCTGCTGAGCCAGGGCCAAAACCTCTTCAAATCCCGGAAAGGTTGCCTGCTTAGGGGATGCTGCGTTCATTTCCCAAAAACAGGGGCTGTGTACATCGGCTTCTTGGGGTGCAGAGCCTACGCAGATATGAGCCAGCATCTGGCTAATAAGCTCGCCTTGCTGGGTGGTAGTCAGGTACACATCTGCAATGTGCTGTAGGTTACTTTTGAGTCCCGATTTATCAAAAAGCTCCCGCTGAGCGGCGTTAATAACCGTTTCTTGCATATGGATTTTTCCGTATGGAAATCCAGCCCGGCCTTTAAAGGGCTGCCTATCGCGCAGGTACAATAACCAGGCGCCATCTTCACGCCGACAGGCAATTAGGGTGACAATCTTGGCCTGAATGCGTGGCTGCTGGGTGGTAAGGCTCAGTGATTCAACGTACAAAAGGCCGCTCTGGGTAAGCGTGTAGGTCTGCGCTGCATGGCTAATAAGCTCACGCCGAATAAGGGCGCGCAAATGATAGGTGAATAAGTTACCTTCAATGGTTTGCGGCTTCAGGTCAGAATATCTGGCTGGACTTTTGAGTGCCAACTGCTGCAAGATCTGGGTCTGAAGGTAGTGCATGAAATGAGTCTAGACACTTACCTCAAAAATGCCAAAGTCAACTTGTGTTGACTAGCTCCCGAAGGCCCTGCGGGAGAAAAATACGGCCATGAACCAGCGTACTACTATCATCGTTGAGGGAGTTGATTGCTCGGGAAAAAGTACCCTAACCAAGGAGCTAAAAAACCACCTTAAGTGGGACTTATTAGCTCTGCCACACAGCGAGGGGGATCAGTTTGAACGGTACTTAAAACTGTACGGTAATGCTCAAAAAACTATCTTGGAGCGCTCACATCTTTCGGAAAAGATTTATAGCCAAGTATTCGGCCGCAGTAATCCCTTTACCCTACGCCAAGCAGGTATTTTGCATGATGTGGTCGCTGAGAAAGCCTTATTAGTGGTCGCTACTGCTCCCTCCAAAGTGTTGCGGGCAAGATATGTAGCCCGAAGCTATGCTCAAGAATTAGAACTAGAAAAGCTTGATCAAACCAACGCTCAGTTCTTGCGCGAGGTGGGGGAGTATCCAGAATGTCTAGTCTATAACTCGGCCACTCCCGCGGCGTTGGAAAGTATCATGGCAGAAATTAAGCGGCGGCTATGTTGCTAACCGGCCATGAAATTATCCGACAAATGAAGAGGGGAGATATTGCTATTTCTCCGTACCAACCCTCGTGTGTGAATCCAAACTCATACAATTACCATTTAGGGAGCCAGTTGATGACGTTCTCTGACCCAGAGCTACTACCTGGCGTTGAAGGTAATCTCCAGGAAATACCGCAAGAAGGAATCGAACTCCAGCCAGGAAAACTCTACCTGGGCCATACCGAAGAAATGCTCGGAAGCCGGCGATTTGCCTCAAGCTTGATTGGCCGCTCTACTCTTGGCCGGTTAGGGCTGTGGCTACAGGTTACCGCCGATCTCGGTCACACCGGAACCTATCACCGCTGGACCCTGGAGATGAAGGTGGTGCAACCGCTTAGGGTGTATGCGGGCATGCCTATTGGTCAGATTTGTTTCTGGCGAGTTCGTGGCGCGCGCAATCGCTACGTGGGAAAGTATCGGGGAGATATGTCGGTTATGCAGAGTAGATTACTATGATTTTAACGGGACCCGAAATCGCCCGACAGGTGAGTTTGGGAAGAATCGAACTTTCGCCCTTTGAGGAGCAAAACATTAACCCTAATTCGTACAACGTGCATTTGGGTCCAACGATTACACGTTACAAGGAAAAAGTTCTTGATTCCGCTTACCCTAACCCGACGTATGAGGAGGAAATCCCGTCCGAGGGCCTTCTTATCCAGCCTGATCAGCTTTACTTGGGTTCGATTGCTGAGCGAATCGGGAGCAATCATTATGTGCCGATTATTAAGGGTCGATCTTCGGTGGCACGGCTTGGTCTCTTCATTGTGATTACGGCCGATCTCGTTGATCAGGGTGCCTTTGGCAACTGGACACTGCAGTTACACGCGGTACAGCCAATGCGTATTTATGCTGGCATGCCAATTGCCCAGATTACCTTTTGGTGTGTGGATGGGCGCCCAATGTTATACAGTGGAAAGTATCAGGGAAGTTCGGGTCCTGTGGCTTCTAAAAGTTGGCAGGATGCGTTTTTTGCGGAAAAAAGTTAGAGTAACGCCATGCATGAAATTGAAGTAAAGGCCCGTGTACAAGATGTGGTTACACTAAAGAATATTCTGGTTACCAAGGGTATCCATCTTAATGACCCCAGTCTTCAGTGCGATACTATCTACATTGCAGGGCCTTGGGAGCAGGTAAAAAACGATCTTGATCGAATTATTATGAGAATCCGCGAGCAGACTGGTCGAGCAGTTCTTACTCTAAAGAAAAATGGTTCAAATGAGCTGCATAGCATCGAGCACGAAACCCCGATTACTCATCCCAAAGAAATGCATGGCATGCTGGTACTGATGGGGTATCAGCCTTTTATCGAGGTAAAAAAGAAGCGCCAAAAAGCGAAAGTGGATGATATTGAACTTTGTCTTGATGAGGTTGAGGGCTTGGGTTGGTTTATTGAGGCCGAACGCCTACTCGAAGATGGCGGTGAGGCAGAGAAGGTGCAAGAAGAGCTCTTTATTTTTCTTGAAGAGTTTGGCATTTCTAAGGAAGATCAAGAAACGAATGGGTATGATACGCTGATGCGAATCAAGAGAGAATCTGGACAATGATGCAAGACGAACACGAAATTAAAGCAACTGATGCCGGGATTCCAGCAGTATTAACTGCCGCAAGCGGTCCTGATGATGGCGTGGAAACCTACGATGAAGTGGTTGCTGCTCGTGAACTAGAAATTGCTGATAAGCAGCGGTTTAAGTGGCTCTGGAGGGTGGGACTACTACTTTTAGTGGTTGGATATCTGGCTGTTCTTTACCGGCTCTATCACGAAATCCCTTCGTATCGCACGCTGTATTACCTGGTGTTTATCTTGATAGCCATCTGGACTACTGATTCGGCTGATGACCCTCATGCAGACGATGTAATTGATCGCTGGTCTTTTATTCGTATCGGTATCAGTGTGAAGCCGGTTCTGACAAAGACTACGAAAAGCATTATGAATGTTTCCGCCTGGATTGCGCTCTGTTTGGTGATGTTACTTTGCAGGCAGGATATTCTTCATCACATTGCCGATCCATACGATAGAATGAGTAGCTCTGAGCGCACGAAGGCAGTCCAGCAAAAGCAGCGAGAAGATTTTGAGAAGAATCAAAAGATTATTGAGGAGTTTCGGGCGAGTCATCCGGATTAGGGAGAGGGATTGCATTCGCTTCGCTCTGCACTGCTCTTCACTTCGTTCAAAGGGAATTGAGCAGGCGAACCCTAGCTTCGCAGGAGTCCTTTCCCATCCATCCCCATCAAAGATAAAGGACACCCCCAGGGGGTGTCCTTTATCTTGGCGGAGAGAGAGGGATTCGGACCCTCGGTACCTTTCGGTACGGCACCTTTCCAAGATGCTGCACTAGACCACTATGCGATCTCTCCGAGTGAGCAACGTTAGTATGCCGTAGGCATGACTAACTTGCGAGCGAGGAGACGAGCACGTTGCGAAGCAACGGGCGCCTCCGAATTGTAGAAACAAGTTTACTTGTTTTGTTGTGAGCGAGCGAGGAGAGTTATATCCTGCCGAAGGCAGGATATCTCGAGGAAACGCTTGCGAGCGAGGAGACGAGCACGTTGCGAAGCAACGGGCGCATCCGAATTCGCATACGTGCCCGAATGTACCAGGTTACGCCCGTGCCGACAATGCCGAGGCTTCGGCCCTATCTTTAATGCGGCCAAAGCCAAGTTGCTCGTCGCCAATTCTTTTTCGGAGCAAGTTACTTGCTGGCTGGATACTGGCAAAGCCGTAGCGACTTCTAATTTTCTCAACACTGGCGCTAATCTGTTCTTTGGGGGCCACGGTTTGAAAAAGATCGAGCTGCACGCCGCTACTTGCTTGATGTAATCCCCAGCAATGCACACTTATTTTGCGCACTACGGTATCATCCTGAAGAGGGATAGAATTAGTGAGCTGAATGAGGGTGGAAACCAGGGTTGGGTAATCGGCTACTGGTGCATCAAACTTGCGCTCCCGCCAAATGGCGGGGAGATCTACCAGGCGCAACGAAATACCTACGCCAGTACAGTTAAACTGGTTTTTGCGTAACCGATGTACGAGGCGATCAGCCATGGTGCGCACGCTTGGTACCACGGCATCGTGCCCACGGAGCCACTTTTCGAGTACGTGCTCGTGACTCATTGTTTTCATGGGGCTGCTATTCCAGTAGGCATCGGGCTCGTACCCATGCAGGCGCCACCACCAAGAAGCGCCCCAGATACCAAAGAGGGCTACTAGCTCGGCGAAAGGAGTATCTGCCAGCTGGAGCGGGGTGTAGATGTTTTTAGCGGCCAATCGCAGAGCATTACGGCCGGCAATGCCGGGGAGATCGGTGAGCTGAATACTACCAAGTACTTCGCGCAGATTTTCTTTGGTAATGGTCACCAGGCCGTTGGGCTTTTTAAGATCAGTGGCGAGCTTCGCGAGGAGGCTATTGGGGGCAATGCCGATGGAGCAGGTGATGCAGCTGCCTACCTCGCGCGCGATGGCTTCTTTAAGGCGTAGCGCCATGGCGTGTGCAAATGCTGGATCTTGCCAGTTCTTGGAGAGAAAGACAGCGGCTTCATCGATACTACGCACCTGTACCTCTGGCCCGCAGTGCTGCCGGAGAAGATTCATGATTTGGATATGGACCTGCTTATACCGGTTGGCGGTTGGCTCGCAGACGTGCAGCTTAGGGAAGATTCCGCGAGCATCGCCGACCTTCATGCCTGTTTTTATCCCCAATGCCTTTGCCTCGTAGGAAGCCGCTAAAACGGTGCCTTTATTGGTGGTATGCGAGCACACGGCAACTGGTTTGCTGCGGAGAGCAGGATTAAACTCTTGCTCTACACTGGCAAAGAAGGAGTTCATATCGATGTATAACACACGAGCATTGATAACCTCGCTTAGGCCACGGTGCATGGGAATATAAAAACCAGGGGTAAGATACCCCTGGTATACCAAACAAAAACCGAAACCTCAATTACGGTTGCGCCGGAATCTGAGCCGAGAACTTCTCAATAAACTCCTTAAGAGCGGGAAGCTGAGTAACACCTGGCTTAACTCCAACGGGCTCGCCGTTTACAAAGAAGACAAGGCTTGGGATTGAGCGAATCTGGAATGCATTGGAGGTGAGCTCGTTTGCGTCGACATCGATCTTGGCAACTTTGACCATCTCATTACCCTTAAGCTCTTCAGCGAGCTGCTCGATGATTGGCCCCTGTACACGACAAGGTCCGCACCAGGTGGCCCAGAAATCGAGTACTACCACACCAGGGAACTTTATAATTTCTTCCTCAAAGGTGGCGTCTGTGATATCGATTGCAGCGTGCACTTTTTCTTCTGTATCAGCCATGATGGTAAATTATCGGGTAAATGCCCCGCTACTATACGCCGCTTTATTTTTGGAAGCGAGTACTTAGCTGGCTAGGAATTGTAAGAAACCAAACTGACCAGGGGAAAGCTGTTGCTCGAGCTCAATCGTAAGTTCTTCAACTGATTCTTCGTCGAGCTCAGGATCCCAAAGGTGGAGTAATTCGTGCAAGAGGGTAACCGCTTTTTCTTCGTCAGTAAGATCGCGGGCGATTCCAATGATCATTTCGTCGGGGAGAATCAGTCCCATGATATTGCTATCCTGGTGACGTTTTACTTCTGTAGGAGCATCAAGGGCGAGTTCCTCGAGGCGATTACGGGTAAAATTGCGAACTTCGTAACCGGAGTTGAGGAAAACACGTTTTAACGAAGAAAAAGAAGGGGTAGAGGACATGTAATTTTTGTTTGTCTTTTAGTGACAGGACTATTATACGACGATCAGTGGATTTTTGCAAGGTTACTGCTAGATTAGAAGGCAAAAATAGGGGGTTTGGAATGGAAAAAGTGGAACCGTATACGGTACGCCCATGGTTGCCGTGGTATGTAGGAGTGCAAAAGAAGTACTTGAATCAAGTTGGGCAGCGGCCTACTTGGGACGAATCATTCATGATGGAGGCCTGCTTGGCGGCATTGCGCGCTACTTGTCTCAAGAGGCATGTAGGTGCAGTTGCGGTTAAAGAGCGTCACCTGATCGCTACTGGCTACAATGGCTCTCCAGCCGGTCATCCTCACTGTCTTGAAGAAGGCTGTGAGATTATCGAGGGTAAGTGCGAGAGAACTACCCACGGAGAGGCAAACCTTGTTGCCAGTGCCGCGTCCCTAGGTGTTTCGCTTAAGGGTTCTACTGTCTATGTTTGCTGGCCGCCATGCGACAAGTGTGTGCACCTGCTAATAGGGGCGGGTGTGGTGGAAGTTGTTTATCTGGGGGAACTTAAGGAGAGATCCCGTTATCTCCTTGATAGATCAAAAATACTCCATAGGCGTCTTGGTTGAGAAATAGAAAACACCCCCAGGTCCGAACAGGGCAGGGGGTGTTTTAATCTCTGAATCGCTTCGTAATAACCCTTCCCTCACCTATTCCGGGGGAGTGGTCTTAGGCTGGGCTGGTAATGTTGCGATAATAGCGCGCTCAACTCCTCGCAATGCAACCTTTTTCCACCCCTCTCAAAAGTAGGGGTAAAAAGAGGGGGTTCAGAAGGGGGTCGAAAAGGGGATGTGCAGGGAATAGTGCAAGATGAAGGGCTAGGGACGGGATGCGCAGGAAAAAACTAGTTAATAATCTCCTGCTATAACCTGTCGGTTTTTACCCGTTTTTTGCGCCAACGAGCTTATAACTCGACAGGCTAAAAAATCAGCTTTTTTGAAGGGGGAGACTCCCCTCATCTCAATTCCCTGCTAGTATGCATGTACAAATCTGAGTTCTAATTCCCCTCTCATGTCACATACTCAAGAACCACTACCCTTCGGCGAGCTCACTGGCATCTCTGCTAAAACCAACGAAATCCACCACGGAAAGCTGTACGCAGGTTACGTAACCAAGCGTAACGAGATTGAGGCACAGCTGCACACTACCGATGTAAGCACGGCTAATCAGATTTATTCAGTCTGGCGTGGGCTTAAAGAAGGTGAGACCTTTGCTGCTAACGGTATGATCTTGCACGAAGTCTTCTTCTCTATCCTTGGCGGAAATGGCGATTCTGCTGGAACCTCTATCCAGGAGGCAATTGTTACCGAATGGGGCACCTGGGATCGTTTTGTTGAAGAGTTTACCGCTACAGCTATGGCGGCTCGTGGATGGGCAATCTTGGCCTTTGATTCTAGCGACAAGAAGTTACATATCTTCGCGGCGGATGCTCAAAACCAGGGTGGAATCTGGGGTGCAACTCCCCTTCTTCCTTGCGATGTGTACGAGCACGCCTATTTCATCGATTTTGGCTCTGATCGCAAATCCTACATTGCCGCTTTCTTACAAAACGTAGACTGGGCCAAGGTTGAGGCTCGTTTTATGGCTGTTGCGCGCTAATCGATGGAAAACGACATCATCATTTACGATATCGAGACCCAAGAAACCTTCCAGGAGGTAGGAACTCGTGATGCGCGTAAGCTGCACATCTCGCTTATTGGGATGTATTCCACTAACGAAAAGCAGTTTTACAGCTTTACCGAAGACGAGCTTCCCGCTTTTTGGCGCCGCCTCGAGCAGTGCAAAATGGTGGTTGGTTTTAATAATAAGGGATTCGATGATGTCGTGTGCTCGGCCTATTTTCCAGAAATGGGTAAGGTAAAAAGCTTCGATATTCTTGAGATTGTGCACAAGCGCCTGGGCTTTAGGGTAAAGCTGGATAACCTGGCCCACGCCACCCTTGGTACAGGTAAAAGTGGGGATGGCTTAAAGGCAATTCAGCTGTACCGTGAAGGGAAGATTGAGGAGCTACGCGACTATTGCTTGGACGATGTGCGGATTACTCGCGATATTTATAACCACGGCAAAAACCACGGGAAGCTTTCGTACAGCGATCTAGCCGGCGTCCGTGAGGTATTGGTAGATTTTTCGCTGCCTAAGGAACTTGAGGAGGAGCAGGCTCCGATGAATCTGAGTCTGTTCTAGTTAACTCCGTCGTACACTGCCATTTTTTCATGCGGCTCATCGAACGCGGCCTGTTTTCCTAATTGTTCGTGATCTGGGTAGCCGTTAGTAATTTGTGGTAGACGGCTCGTGCTTCCATAAAGCCCCTCAAGCACTTCGTTTACCATGCCTTCTGTAAGCTTCTTGAGCCCGTTTGGATAAAAGTCTGCTTCGGGATTGCTTGTAAGTCTGCCGTATTGCTCCAATGGCTGGTACTGCTGATTGCTTTCATCAATAATGAGCGCCTCGCTGGCTGTATGGATTTTAGTGGCCGCCAACATAAGTGACTTTGCGTTTGCGGATGCGTTTTTGGAGGTATCACCAGAATCAGAAAACTCCACGGCAAGGGTCTCGTTAATCCTATTTTTGTAGTACTGCATAAGTAGCTCCTCTGCTCGGGCATATTTGAGTTTTCCAGGAATTCTAGATTTTGCTTCTGCAGGACCTCTCTTGTACGGGTACTCGCTTTGAAGATCGCTACTATCGAAGCTATAGCGAGCAGAATTGTACCCACTTCCGGCGAGGGTTCGCATGATGAGTCGCATTGCTGTTGCGCGCTCTTCTATAAGGGCCAGCTGGACTTTTTTATTTGGTATTTCTGCAACTGGTCTACGTAATTCTTCTAGTAGATTTGAGCTAATTCTTTCGTTGAAAAGTTGGTATTCTTCTCCATCTTTATCAAGCGAGTTATACCAATTCTTATAGGCTTCAACAGCGTTTGCGTGTCTTTTGTTGTATCCCTCAATAAGGATTGTTGCCGCATCTTCTGGTCGTGTTTTCCATAGATCAGCAACGATGCCCCTTTCATCAAATGCGTCGTCTCCGAGGTTGTAATTGGGAGTGCTAACTTCTTCAGTTGCGCTAGATTCTACTATTTGTTCATCTTTGTTGG
>JAYUZR010000029.1:0-2535 GCA_043751595.1 Candidatus Berkelbacteria bacterium | reverse complement strand
CGACATTTCCTTTCGGATTAGTCTTAGGTCCCGACTAACCCTGATCCGATTAACGTTGATCAGGAAACCTTAGTCTTTCGGTGGGCAGGTTTCTCACATGCCTTATCGTTACTTATGCCTACATTTGCTTTTCTAATCGCTCCAGCCCTTCTTACTAAAAACCTTCGGTGCAATTAGAATGCTCCCCTACCCCTCTATTTTACAATAGAAGCCATAGCTTCGGTACTATGTTTAATGCCCGATTATCATCCACGCCGGATCGCTCGACTAGTGAGCTGTTACGCACTCTTTAAATGAATGGCTGCTTCCAAGCCAACATCCTAGCTGTCAATGCAATCTGACCACGTTTGAACAACTTAACATAGATTTTGGGACCTTAGCTGATGGTCTGGGTTGTTTCCCTCTCGGCGCGTGACGTTAGCACCCCGCGCCTCACTGCTGAGTATATGTTGATAGCATTCGGAGTTTATCAGGGTTTGGTAGGATTTGACTCCCCCTAGCCCTATTAGTAGCTCTACCTCTATAACAATTCGCTCAACGCTGTCCCTAAAGACATTTCGGGGAGTACGAGCTATTTCCCAGTTTGATTAGCCTTTCACCCCTACACTCAGGTCATCCGAGAGCTTTTCAACGCTCACCAGTTCGGTCCTCCAGATGGTGTTACCCATCCTTCAACCTGCCCAAGTGTAGATCACAAGGTTTCGCGTCTACCCCCACTGACTATACGCCCTATTCAGACTTGCTTTCGCTTCGGCTACGGACCTTAGGTCCTTAACCTTGCCAATGAGGAGTAACTCGTAGGCTCATTATGCAAAAGGCACGCAGTCATCCCTTACGGGACTCCTACCGCTTGTAAGCACACGGTTTCAGGTTCTATTTCACTCCTCTGTTCGAGGTTCTTTTCACCTTTCCTTCACAGTACTAGTTCACTATCGGTCTCTCAGGAGTATTTAGCCTTAGCGGATGGTGCCGCTTAATTCCCACAAGATTTCTCCGGTCTCGTGGTACTCAGGATACTGCTCATTAATTGATACTTACATATACAGGACTATCACCTTATATTGTTGAACTTTCCAGAACATTCTATTTCATATCAAAAAACTAAATGCAGTCCTATAACCCCAGCCATGCCTTAACATTGCTGGTTTGGGCTGTTCCCTGTTCGCTCGCCACTACTTAGGGAATCACTATTGTTTTCTTTTCCTCCGGGTACTTAGATGTTTCAGTTCCCCGGGTTTGCTCTTATTCCCCTATGTATTCAGGGATAAGTACCTGTCTCGATTTCCGGATGAGTGCTGCGCGGCGCCGGCCGCTACCGACCAAGGGTCGGCGCGCAGCGAACGTTGCGTAGCAACAACCAAAAACCGTCAGGTGGGTTCCCCCATTCGGAGATCCATGGATCAAAGCCTATTCCCGGCTCCCCAAGGCTTAACGCAGGGTATCACGTCCTTCATCGCCTCTTGCTGCCTAGGCATCCACCAAACGCCCTTTTCGCGCTTGATTTGATCCGGAAAGCGCAGGGCTGGTTCGCCCCCGGCCTTCCGGGTGTCAAAAGCTTGTACTTTCCCACCTCCGGTCATTCCTAAGAACAACAGGATGGTTAGTGTACTAGACTTGGAACAATATCATCCGCGATCCGAAGATCAGATGCCCCCTCACGCGGGGACACCAGATGATACTGATGTTTCTCTCTCTACGATGTCAATTTCATCCGTGACCGGATGATCAAAGCCTCCCGCAGGGAAGGCCTTGATGATCCGGTCCGTCATTCCCGGGGGACCTGGTGGGTCGAGGAGGACTCGAACCTCCGACCTCACGCTTATCAGGCGTGCGCTCTAACCACCTGAGCTACCGACCCGTCCGGTTGCCCGGCAACCCGCCGGGACAAGGGGTGGTGGAGCCTAGGAGGATCGAACTCCTGACCTCCTGAATGCAAATCAGGCGCTCTCCCAGCTGAGCTAAGGCCCCGCACAGGAACGCCTGCGCATTCCGCTGTTTCTCTCGAAGGGATATGAGGACGGCCTGGCCGCTTTTGAGACCATGACTGGTCTCTGCTAAGTGTTTCCGATGTCGTCCGCCCATTGCTGGACAAACTCCGCTGGAAACATCCTTAGAAAGGAGGTGATCCAGCCGCAGGTTCCCCTACGGCTACCTTGTTACGACTTCACCCCAGTCACTGAGCCTACCGTGGCCGCCTGCCCCCCGTGAGGGTTAGCGCAGCGTCGTCGGGTAGACCCAATTCCCATGGTGTGACGGGCGGTGTGTACAAGGCCCGGGAACGTATTCACCGCGTCGTGCTGATACGCGATTACTAGCAATTCCAGCTTCATGGGGTCGAGTTGCAGACCCCAATCCGAACTGAGATTGGTTTTTTGGGATTGGCTCCACCTTGCGGCTTAGCAGCCCTTTGTACCAACCATTGTAGCACGTGTGTGGCCCTGGGTGTAAGGGCCATGAGGACTTGACGTCATCCCCACCTTCCTCCGGCTTATCACCGGCAGTTCCTCTAGAGTGCCCAACTAAATGATGGCAACT
>JAYUZR010000028.1:0-31459 GCA_043751595.1 Candidatus Berkelbacteria bacterium | reverse complement strand
CGCCGTAGTGACGCTCGTTAAGGCGCCAAGATTTATGCTCGGGAATCCAGTCCTGGTCTAGCTCATCTAATACTAACCAAAGAGTGTGAATGGCGCGCTTAAGATCTGAGGTAAAGGCGGCATCAAAATGAAACCCTTCTTTTTTAAGAAGTTGGCCAGCTTTGCGCGCCTGTTCTCTGCCGGTATCATCCAGATCAACATCGGTCCAACCGGTAAACAGATTCTCGCGATTCCACTCACTTTCGCCGTGACGCAGTAGGACGATTCGGGTCATGGGGTGGTATCAAGTGGCATATCGGGAAGTTGGGGCAGGGCGGGAAGATCGCTCATAGTGAGCTCAGGGGTGGGAACGACGGCTGGCTCTGGCGTGGCGACCACTTCAGCGGCGGGCGTAACAAAATCTGCCGCCAGCGGCTGGCCAATAACCGGCTCTTCTACTACCGGAAAAGCCATGCCGCTAACGGGTAGATTCTCCGCCTCTTCAATCGGGATAATTACCACCGAAGGAACGCCACCTACGGTAATGGCGTAGCGCTCTTTTTGCTGCGAAACATGGGTAAAAAGATCAAGAATATGCGCCGCCGCATTATCGCTACTCAGAATGTGGTCGAGGTCTACCTGGAGCATGGTCGGGGTTAGTTGAGGTAAGGTCATGAGTAGCATATCTCTTTCTGATTCTGATAGGCTAGTGCTTAGCGCTCCTCAATCCTGTTTTTTATTTTCTCGCATGCATCAACTTCATCTCCATACTCTCTCAAACGGCGTCCGCTTGCTCACCGTTTCCTCGCCAGCCACCAGCGCAGTAACTACCCTTGTCCTTATGCGAGTGGGTTCTCGGTTTGAGTCTGATGCCCAGCGCGGCTTAGCTCACTTTACCGAGCACATGGTGTTTAAGGGTGGGCGAGATTTTCCTTCCTACCGGGCTATTACTCATGCGCTAGATGGCGTCGGGGGAGAGTTTAATGCCTATACTAGTCAGGAGTACACCGGTTTTTACACCCGTACCGCGGTAGAGCATCTGCGCCTTGGTGCTTCTGTATTATCCGATATGGTCTTGCGTGCCAACTTTCCAGAAGAAGAGCTGGAGAAAGAAAAGGGGGTGATCGTTGAAGAAATCAACATGTACGAGGACATGCCGATGCATAAGGTTGGGCAGGTGCTTTCCGATCTTTGTTTGGGAGATACGCCGCTTGGCCGTCCAATTATTGGTACTAAAGAAAGCGTGATGGGTTTTACCCGCGAAGACTTCCTTAAGTATCGCGACGAGTTTTATCACGGTGGTGCTTGCGTCTTGGTGATGGCCGGCGCTATTGCACCCGAGCAATCGATTCCCTTGGCCGAAGAGTTTTTCTCCTCACTGCCAGCCGGCGAAGCAATTACTCCGTTACCCGGTGCTTGGGAAGAGGGGCGAGTCTCGCTCCTTACTAAACCAGCGGAACAAAGCCACCTACAAATTGCTGTGCCTTCCTACCCAATTGGGCACCCTAAGCGCGCAGCTTACAGGGTAATGAACACCATTTTGGGCGGAAACATGAGTTCTCGCCTATTTACTGAGGTGCGCGAGGAGCAGGGGCTTTGTTACTACGTGCGCTCCAGTCCAGATAGCTATACTGATCTTGGCATGTTGGTGTGTACGGCAGGCGTAGATAATAACCGCCTCGAGCAGGCAGTTACGGCCATTGTTGAAGAATGCAGGGGGATGATTACCCGCCCCGTGGCCGAAGAGGAGCTTACTCGCGCCAAGCAATTCTTACTTGGTCATACTAAGCTTGGAATGGAAGATGGCGAGCGTGTGGCCGAACTCTACGGAATGCAGCTACTCCTAGAGAATAAGCTTGAACCGATTGATGAGTTCTTAGAGAAGATTGCGGCCGTGACTGAAGAGGATGTGCACGAAGTGGCTAAGGAGTTGTTTGTGCCAGGGGCAATGCGACTAGCGGTGGTGGGGCCCTACGATAAGGCTGATGTGCTGGAGAAAATGCTGATCTAGGGAATGAGAAAAGCCCGGCAGCGCTGCCGGGCTTTTCGTCTATTGACTGCTTCGGAACTCCTCCAGGAAGTGGAGGCAGAGCTCCCTGCTCGGTGCGAATGAGAGTGCTCCGAAGAACTTCAGAAGGGGCAATATCTCCCCCTCGGAGATCAGATCGCCCAGCTCCCAAATGAGCCTCGTTCGGTAGAGATCCTCCTCAGTGACTTCCGGACTATCGCCCAAAAATCCAAGGATGTTCTCCTGAACCCGTGGTCGCAGTTCGTTGAATTTCCTTGACCCATCCAGAAACAACCCGAGGGTGAGCGTGCTGCACCCAAATAGGTCTGCTAGATCATTGTGGTTGAGCTTGGGGGGCTGTCTTGCTTTTAGCTGGATCCTCAGCGGTAAGTTGTCGAGTACTGCCATGGTACATTCTCCTTTTGTTCCCTATACCACAATTTACCAAATTCAGCTACCCTTAAAGGACTATGAAAAGAAGTCAGCTTCTCGCGACGGCTATTCAAATCCCGCTGGATTACCTGATGCTCTACGGAGCTTTTTATTTGGCATACGCGGTGCGCGATACGTATCAGCTGCCTTCTCCCCAAGATTTGGGGGGAATTGCCGAGCGTATTAACTACACCGGAGTCGATCTCGTTTCTCAGGCGCATTACCTACACTACGTAAACATGATCGTGCCGCTCATGGTGCTGGCGGCGGCCATTACCGGCATATACACCGTTCGTCGAGGCATTAGCTGGTTCCAGAAGATATTCCAGGTTATCGTGGCGGTTTCTTTTGCGGAGATGTTGGTTGTTCTGCTTTTTTTGCTTAAAGGCTCTTTCTTCCTGCCCCGCTCAAGCATTGTCCTTAGTTGGGGCTTTGCCATTGTTGGCATGCTTATTGTCCGGATCATTATGGCCGCTACTATGCGCTCGCTGCGGCGTGCGGGTGTTGGCGTATACCGAGTCTGGCTAGTGGGTACCAAGCGGGAGCAAAAAGAAGTGCTGGCAAAGCTTACCGCCCAACCTGCACCAACCCACCAGGTGATTGCCTCGTACGATGATGCCGAGAAGGCGGCTCAAGCCCTGCGAGAGGCAACTGCACCTAATCGCCCTGATATTCTCTTGGTCTGTGGCGACCATATTATGCACGACCATCTGGCCGAGCTGCGTAATGCCTCGCTCGAGTGCCACGTAGAGTACGCGCTCTTGCCGCCATTCCTCACTAATTTGCCAGCGGTGTTTGCGGTAGAAGAAGTGGCCACTCTGCCGCTTGTCTTTGTTCGACCAACTCCTTTGGAGGGATGGGGAGTGGTGCTTAAGCGCACCTACGATATTATTGCTTCGTCCCTACTACTCATTTTGTTTAGTCCGCTCTATCTCATTATTTATATAATGATGAAGTTTACTTCACCCGGGCCTATTATTTTTAAGCACCGCCGCCTGGGTAAAAACCAAGAGCCAATCGAGGTCTGGAAGTTCCGCACGATGTACGCCAATCGCAGCGACGAAGCCGGTGGTCTAGCGTTTCTTAAGCAGTACCTAGAAGAACATCCAGAAGCAAAAAAAGAGTGGGATGCCACCCAAAAACTACGTAAAGACCCTCGCGTGAGCCCTATCGGCAGGTTCTTGCGCGCAACTAGCCTGGATGAGTTGCCTCAGTTTGTGAACGTCCTTACCGGTCAGCTTAGTTTGGTGGGTCCTCGTCCTATCCTAGAAAAAGAACGCCATCATTACGGTGAGCGCGATAAAGCCCTGTTTGCGGTTCGTCCTGGTCTGACTGGCCTTTGGCAGGTGAGTGGCCGTAGTGATGTAAGTTACGAAGAGCGCGTCCGCCTCGATATGCACTACATCGAGCACTGGAGCCTGTGGCTGGATCTTAGTATTACCGCCCGCACTGGCATCTACATGGTAAAGGCGATTATTGGTAAGGCAGAGGGAGCGGTCTAATGGTTGCGCCCAAGGTTGCCCTGGTACACGACTGGATCACTACCCGCGGTGGCGGCGAATTGGTGTTGGCTTCTTTGCGAGAAATCTACCCCGAGGCAGATGTTTTTAGTCTGATCTGGAACGAAGAAATACAAGATTTTGGGGTGGTCAAAACCAGCCCACTCCAACCTCTCTATAAGCTGATTAAAAAGCAGGCGCCCTTGCTACCTTTTTTGCCACAGGCAGTGGAGATGCTCAACCTTAAGGGCTACGACCTGGTGATTTCTACGTCTACTGGCTTCGTAAAGGGGGTTATTACCCATCCCGACCAGACGCATCTGTGCTACCTGCACGCGCCCATTCGCTACGCCTGGGGCCTAAGTGGGGATGATGCTGTTGGGCGCATGCGCAATCCGATTCTCCGCCCTGCCATGCAACGCTTTTTGCACCACTTACGAATGTGGGATGTAGCCTCTTCGGCTCGCCCAGATGTCTATTGGGCAAACTCCGAAACTACTAAGGGGCGTATTGCCAAGATCTACCGCCGCGAGAGCGAAGTGGTGTACCCGCCGGTAGATGTCGCGCACATTACTCCCGGGGAGGGCAAAGAGTCGGACGGATACTTCTTAAGTATTGGCCGCCTGGTTTCCTATAAGCGAGTAGATTTGGCGATTCAAGCATGCCTCCTTGCGGGTAAGCGCCTGATTGTGGCTGGTGCTGGCGAACAAGAAAAAGCGTTGCGTGCACTAGCCAATGGCAGTCCGCTGATCGAGTTTAAGGGCCGAGTTTCTACCGAAGAAAAACTGCGATTACTGCAGGGTGCTGACGCCCTTCTCTTTGGGGCAGAAGAAGATTTTGGCATTGTCCCTGTAGAGGCAATGGCTGCCGGGCGCCCGGTGCTTGCTTATGGAGTAGGGGGAGCGAGCGAGAGTGTGGTGGCTGGAGAAACGGGAGAGTTCTTTATGGGGCAAACGTCACAAGCCTTGGCTGAGCTCTTGGGTCGTTTTTCAGTATCAAATTATGACTCGCAAAAGATTCGCGCTCGGGCAGAAGAATTTTCCCCAGAACGGTTTAAGGAAGGCATCGAAAAAACCGTGAAAGCCTATGGGTTCTAGGGATAATTCCTGATAGGCTGAGGCTGATAAGTAATTTTCACTTTGATGGGCGCTAAGTACAAAACCCACCACCTTCCTACTGAAAGAAGCTTTGTGATGGTTAAGCCAGATGGGGTCATGCGCGGGCTCATTGGCGAGGTTATTAAGCGTCTCGAGCAGCGCGGTCTTAAGATTATCGCTCTGAAGATGGTCACTCCATCATTTGATCACTTCGATAATTTTTATCCCAAGGACGAAGCCTGGATAGAGCGCCTCGGCACCAAGGGCCTCAAAACCTTTACCGAGTACGGGATTGATCCAATCAAAGAAATTGGCACCGATGATCCAAAGATAATCGGCAAGGGCGTGCGTAAATCTCTGATCGAGTTCATGGAGATGGGACCAGTTATCCCTATGGTAATTGAGGGTGTTCACGCCATTCCGGTAGTACGCAAAATCGTTGGCGATACCCTGCCGGTGTTCGCACAGCCGGGTACCATCCGCGGAGATTATTCCAGCGATGCTCCTACCGCGGCAAACATGGAGAGTCGAGGTATCTTTAATATTGTCCATGCCTCCGAAACAGCTGAAGAAGCTAAGCACGAGATCGCCCACTGGTTTAGCGAGAGCGAATTGCATGATTACGACAGGGCTGACCACGTGATTATGTTTGGCGATAAACGCAATCTTTAGTAGCGCATATGGCGCTCGCGGTTCTTCCGACGATATTAGTTGCACTAGGCTCCGGGTTGGCCACCTTCGTGGCTACCGGAGTTTTCTATAGATTAGCAAAGCGGCTGGCCCTCTTGCCCAAGATTCGGGCCCGCGATGTGCACACCGAGCGCAAACCCCGAGTGGGGGGTTTGGCAATTTGGTTGGCTACCCTTGGCGGATTTCTATTGTTGTATGCGTGGATGCCAACGCATCTCGCGCTCGAGGGTATGCAGGTGCTCGGTATTTCTCTAGCAATGGTGCTCCTGCTGATCATTGGGTTACTGGATGACATTTGGGGCGTACCCGCCTGGGGACAATTACTTGGCCAGTTTGGGGCAGGATTATTGCTCCTTTGGGGCGGGGTGACCATCGATTTTATTCGTCTTCCCTGGAGTAATACTGATTTATTTTTTGGTAATTGGTCTGGGCTGGTAACGGTGGTATGGATCGCCGCTATCATCAATGTAGTAAACTGGTTTGATGGCCTTGATGGCTTGGCGGCTAGTATTGCTGCCACCGGGTCGGCCACACTTGCTGCTCTTTCTCTTCGCCTAGATAGCGGAGCCTCGGCCATTATGGCGGCATTATTGGCGGGGAGTTCACTTGGGTTTCTTCCCTGGAACTGGTCACCGTCTAAGTTATTTATGGGAACGGTTGGTTCGCAGGTACTGGGATTCTGGATTGCTACCGCCGCAATTATTTCCGGCGGCAAAATGGCTACAGCTGCCGTGGTGCTTGGTATTCCAGTGCTGGATGCGGTGCTCGTAATTGCAAAACGTCTGATGGCGGGGGAGAAGATTTACCAGGCAGATCAGCGACACTTACATCATCGCCTACTTCGCGCAGGACTCAGTGCTTCTCAGGTGGTATTAGTGATTAGTGGGACATCGCTTCTTTTTGGCGTCTTGGCCTTTGGTTTACAGCGAGCTACCGATAAAGGCTGGCTCTTGATCGGTATTCCTTTGGCAATGATGATTCTGATCATCCTCAGTTATATTCTTGAGCGTAGACGGGCGCATTTGGTTCCTGTACGGCACTAGTACTTAGGCTTCTTCCGCGGTACGATGGGTTGGATATGAATAAAGCTCCTCTTATTCTGTTGGTTGAAGACGACGAGATTCTCCAAGATCTCTACACCGAGCGATTCGAAATCGCCGAGTTTCGCGTACTTCAGGCCTTCGATGGCATGCAGGCCCTCGATGTGTTATCGGCTAATCCAGATATTCAACTTATTCTGCTCGATGTAATGCTGCCAAAGCTTTCTGGGTACGATGTTCTGGCTCAAATTAAGCGCCACCCCGAGTGGACCCATATCCCAGTCATTATTGTTTCTGCCTTGGCCGATATCGACGATCAAGCCCGCGGCCTGCAACTTGGGGCCACCGATTATATTACCAAGGGAGAGATGCTTCCAGGGGCAGTAATTGAGAAAATCAAGCAATATGTCTTATCAGTTTCAGGGCCAACTACCGGGCGAGCAAGTGGTTATGCTGAGCCGCCAACACCCGCTGGTGCTGCTCCTACCACTGCTGCGTAGCGTCGGGCTCCTTCTTCTTTTTATTTTTCTCTTTGCGCTCCAGGTTCCCAACTGGTTACTTGGTGTTTCTGCTCCTGTATTGCTCGTTCTGGCAGGGGTAAGTAGCTGGCGGGCGCATCATCACTGGGATAATACGGTGGTCATTCTTACGAATAAAAGGTTGATGATTACCGAGCAGCACACCATGCTGCATCGCTCGATGTCTGAGTGTTCGTTGTTGAGTATTCAACAGGTAGGGCACGATGTCCGTGGGCTGCTGGGTTCGATGTTTGGATACGGCACTATCGAGATAACAACCGCCGGCTCTAAAGAGCCACTCCATGTGCCGAATGTACCTAAGGTGTACGAGGTGGAGCAGGAGATTCAGCGCGCCGCCGCCGCGCTTGAGGGATAAGAAAGAGCCCTCCGCGACTTCGCGGGGGCTCGTTTTTTACAAAAGCAATGGAGGCTCCGAATGGAGCAAATTTCCAGTTAGCTGGCATTCGGTCTCTACCCTTTCGGGGAGGGGCCCCCATTGCTCTGGCTTTCGTCGGGAGACGGTGCCGATGGCACAGTACATAAAAGCCCTTGGTTAGTCAATCACAATCCGAAGTAAGGGGATTCCATCTCTTTCGGTGAGCTCGGTGTGGGCGGGTTGATCATCGCCAAGCTCATCAATGACTAAGATGTCTTGCTCGCCCTCTGAGGTAATTACTACCACGGCGCAATCCTTCATCTTATATAAAAACCAGTTAGACCAGAGGGTTCTTGCCTCACCTACGCTGCGGACGGACTCTAGAGGAATCTCTTCGTAATTGGTGCGGGGAATTACGCGAGACATGAGAAGGGCTCGGATACCTTCTTGCAAATCATATACTTCATCTAGAAATAGGCGAGCATCGGGCGATGTGGTGAGGTGTGCCATAGGGTGTACCAGTTGCTCATCTGGTCTTCGGTGGTCTTGTGGCCGGTTAATGACGGAGCCGACTTCGTCTGAGTAGGCTACTAGGGCACGATCCAGATTGGTGAGAGTAAGGGCCATCTCGGATACCAAAGGATCCGAGCTAAAGAGTGCTACTTCAATTTCTCCTTGTGCAATAAGGGAGAGAAAGCGGGGTGACGGTACTTCGTATTCCTCAAGTAATGCCTCAACGGCGGCGGCTTTTTCTTTGCAGGCTTCCCAGGTTGCTCGATCCTCTTGATGTTCGACTGGTGGAGTGAATTCAAAACGTTCAGACATGGGATTATCTTAAAACGACGCGTTCAGTTCCCACCAAGTAGGCAAGTTGGCTGTATAATTGCTCACTCAGCTCGATTCTGTGGGTGATTTGCAGTTCTTGCTCGCCATCAACCGTTGGCACGCCCAAGCTTACTGGTAGGCCGCCAGGAGACTTTTCTAGGTGCCCCTTAATGGTCTGAAGCAGGGCCCTATCGCCATCTTCTGGGATGCGAATCATAACTGCTTGGGCAGTGCGGCGTTTTTGGGTGGTGGCACCATCTTCTTGCACTGGTGTAACGTCGGCAATACTAAAGATCTTATCGGCCAGTAGCTTGGTCTCAGAAACATCTTCTTCAATTTCTTCGCCATCTTCGTTTTTGCGACGCTGGCCACCACGGCGAAGATCGCGGCTTACTTTAGCTTCAATAATGACCGCCTCACCTTCAACGAGCTTTTTCTCACTCTCGGTCCAGGTGCGGGGGAAGACTACCACCTCTACTGGCCCGGTTTCGTCCTCGAGCTGGACAAAGGCCATGCGCTGGTTGGTTTTGGTAAGGATGGTGCGCATGCTCATCACAATGCCTGCTACTCTAAGCACCTCGTTAGCTTCGCGGTGAGAAAGATTCCCGATAAGTTCGCGGTCGGGTGGGAGCTGATCTCGATAACTGGCAATTGGGTGGCTAGAAAGATAAATACCCAAGAGCTCACGCTCCCAAGAAAGACAGAGCTTTTGCTCGGCAGGAGGGCAGGGAGAGAGGTGGAGATGGTACATCTCGGGGCTTTCTTCTTCGGTGAAGAGGCTAAATTGGGTGCTGCGGTTACCTTTTGCTACAGAAGAGGTGAAAAGCAAAATGCCATCCATGTTGTGCAAAATCTGCTGACGCTCAGCTAAGCAATCGAGCGCTCCAGCCATCGCCAAGTTTTCGAGTACCTTGCGGTTAGAGGCGTTGGCGCAGCGACGAAGAAAATCTGCGAGATCGCGGAAAGGTCCACCTCGCTGACGCTCGGCCACAATTGCTTCGGCTGGCTGCACACCTACATTTTTAATAGCGCCAAGGCCAAAACGCACGTAGCTATCATGCCTGCGCTCAGCTTTATCTTCGGCGGAGTAAAAAATAGCACCAAACTCTACAAATGATTCATTTACATCTGGCGGCAGTACTTGCACACCCATTTCTCGACACTCAGCAATCTCAATACCAATACGGTCGAGGTTATTAGCGTCCGAAGTAAGAAGTGAGGCCATAAACTCTACCGGATAGTGCGCCTTAAGATACGCTGTTTGGTAGGCGATCATGGCGTAGCAGGCCGCGTGAGCACGGTTGAATCCGTAACGAGCAAATGGCTCGATGAAGTTCCAGACTTCTTCGGCCCTTTCGCGGGTAATAGTTGGTTTTAGGGCTGCTTGTGAGCAGAACTTTTCACGCTGCTCATCAAGGAGGGCTTTAATCTTTTTACCTACTGCCTTACGCAAAATATCAGCTTCGGCATAACTAAAATCGGCAAACTTTCTGGCGATTTCTAGTACTTGGTCTTGGGTTACAATTACGCCATAGGTGGTTGAGAGAATCGGCTCCAGAATAGGGTGAAGATAGGTAATCTTGCGGCGACCATGCTTGCTCTCAATAAAGTCTGGGATAGCGTCCATTGGACCTGGGCGGTACAAAGCTACCATAGAAAGAATATCTTCAAAGGTGTTTGGCTTTAACTCCTTTAGGTAGCGCTTCATGCCGGCCGATTCTAGCTGGAAGACTCCGGTGGTTTCGGCGCGAGTAAGGAGCTCGTAGCTGGCAAGATCATCAATCGGAATCGTATCCAGGTTGATATCAACCCCACGGGTTTTCCGGATGATTTTAAGTGCGAGCTGAATAATATCGAGGTTGGAGAGGCCGAGGAAATCGATTTTGAGCAGGCCCAAGTGCTCCACTTGGTTCATCGCATACTGGGTAACGATGATGTTTTCGTCCTTGGCAGCGCGCTGAAGTGGGAGGTAGGTGGTGAGTGGCTCTTTGGTGACAACCACCCCTGCCGCGTGCACCGAGGTATGGCGAGCAACACCCTCTAAACGAATAGCAATATCCAGCAGGTGGCGATGTTGATCGTTCTGATCGTAGAGTTGCTTAAGCTCGGTAATATTTTCCAGTGCTTGGGCAATAGTCATGCCGCCAGGACCAGAAGGAATCAGCTTGGCAATTTGATCACACTCCCCATAGGAAACCCCAAGGGCACGGCCTACATCGCGCACGGCAGCGCGGGCGGCCATTGTTCCAAAGGTAATAATCTGGGCGACTTGCTCGGTACCATAGCGCTCACGTACATACTGAATTACCTCATCCCGCCGCCCTGCCTCGATATCGTTATCGATATCTGGCATGCCGATACGCTCAGGGTTTAGGAAACGCTCAAAAATAAGATTATATTTGAGAGGATCCAGGTTGATGATGTTGGTGAGCCACGAAACGATTGATCCTGCCGCAGAGCCACGGCCAGGCCCGATCATAATGCCGTGTGCCCGTGCCCAGTTAATAAAATCCTGAGTAATTAAGAAGTAGCTCTCGTAACCCATGCGTTCAATAACGGAAAGCTCATACTCTAGGCGCATGGCAACGCGCTCCTCTAGTGGAATGGCAGGATCATTTTGAGGAGAAGGCAGGAGTTCGCCCTCGGCCCAGGTTTGGCGCTGCACATACGGGAATCCGTAGCGCCTTTGTACGCCTTCTTTACAGAGGTGTCGCAGGTATTCGCGATCGGTCATGCCATCTGGGCTTGGGAACACTGGCAAAATACTCTTGCCCATCGGAATCTCCACATTGCAGCGCTCGGCAATCTTTGCCGTGTTACTTATGGCTTCGGGGACATCGGCAAAGGCCTCGGCCATTTGCTCGGGTGACCACATACTCAGATCGTAGGCGGTCATATTTAGCCGGTTGGCATCATTTACCTGACGGCCAGACTGTACGCATACCAATACATCTTGTGCCTCGTTATCTTCGGGTAATACGTAGTGGATATCGTTGGTGGCGATCAGGGGCAGGCTGTACTCACTAGCCAGGCGCTTGAGCGCATCGTTTAAGGCCCGCTGCTCCGGCATATCTCGGTGGGGTTGGAGCTCGAGGTAATAGTTTTCAGTACCAAAAATTTCCAACATGCCTTCTAGTGCCTGCTTGGCATCGTCCCAGCCATTTTGTTCAAACCGACGAGGGACTTCTCCGGCCAAGCAGCTAGAAGTAGCGATTAGACCCTTGCTGTGCTGTTTAAGTAGTTCTTTATCAATGCGGGGCTTGTAGTAGAAGCCGTTAAGGTGCGCCTCGCTGGTTAGTTTAAGCAGGTTTTGATACCCCTCGTAGGTCTCGGCCAGGAGTAGTTGATGGAATGACTTGCTATCGACCCGATTATCTTTATCGTGCCGGCCTCGTGCGGCTAGATACGCCTCGACCCCTAAAATGGGCTTAATACCCTTCTTTTTGCAGGTTTCATAGAACTCGACGATGCCGTACATGGCGCCGTGATCAGTAAGGGCGAGTGAATCCATTCCCAAGGCCTTTGCTCGCTCGATAAGCACATCTAATTTACCGGCTCCGTCGAGCAGGGAGTAGTGCGAGTGCACATGCAAGTGGGTAAATTGCAGTTTGTTCTCGGCTTGTGGCTCAGATTGTGCTATGGTGCCGTCGATCATGCAAAAACTAGTACTACTCTTAGGGTCTCAGCCAGATTTAGCCGCACGCGAGGTGCAGGCTGTGCTTGGTGGTAGTGATTCGGCGCCACTCGATAGTCGCATCCTAGACGGAGCCGCTCTCTACCTCAACGCCTCGACCAACCTTGATTGGCTCATCGCACAAGAAAATGGCTTACCAAGCCAAGAAACCCTCGCTCGTCTTCATCAATTACAAACTCGTTTGGGCGGGGTGCGTAAGATTGTCTGGGTACTTGGCGAATCAAGCTACCAAACCCTAGAAGCCGATATTGCTCGAATTACTCCCCAAATTAGCGACGAAACCGTGCGTACGGTGGCTGTTAGTTTAATTGGGGTGCGCGGCAAGTCACAGTCGCTGCGCAATGCGGCGGTTCGCTCCCTGGTGGGGCTGAATCACAAAATGCGATACGTCGACCCTCAAGAGGGGGGTGAGCTTAGTACGGCGCAAACCTATGGTAATAAACTAGCGCTAGCTACGGCGCGTGAAGGTATTTCTCAACGAGCTCGCGAGCTAGCCGTTTTGAGTGATGGCCAAGATGGACTCCTTATTGGAGTAGTAGCCACCGTGCAAGATATTGCCGCTTATTCGCAGCGCGATAGAGAAATGCCAGCGGTCGATGCCTATAATGGGTTACTTCCGGTAAAGCTTGCTCAATTGATGATGAACCTGGCGGTAGAAGGCTTTTCGCCAGAAGATGTGTTGGTGGTTGATCCCTGTTGCGGTAACGGGCGCATTCTCTTTGAAGCCAGCCATGCCGGGTTTGCAGCCCTTGGAAGCGATAACGCTCAATTACAAGTTGACTATAGTCAACAAAATGCTCAGTGGTGGGCGCACCGCACTGAAGATGAGATTACTGTTGAGCTGCGCGACACCACTTCTTCCGAAACCCTTGCTTGGGCCAAGGCTCAGGCGGGCGAAAAACAGGTAGTGGTTTGTACCGAGCCCTGGCTTGGAACTCCTGCTCGTCAACGCTTTGATAAGGCTCAGGCTGAAAAGTGGTACGCCGAGGTGCGCGATCTCTACACTAAGATCGTTATTAATTGGATGACTAAGGATGGCGCCAAGCAGATGCTGCTGGTAGTTCCTGCTCCAGTATTAGTTGACGGCGGACTCTACCTAGAGCTGGTCGATCAGGTCCTAGAAGAAGCTAAAAAGCTTGGGCTCGCAGCCGAAGAAATCGGTGCTTATCGCCGAGCTGATACCTATATTGGTAGAGTGTTAGTGCAGCTGAAAAACGCCTAAGTATTCCCATGAAAGAAATCGAAGTAAAGATTCTCGACATCGACCCAATTGCTCTTGAGCAAAAGCTGCTGGAAATGGGTGCAGTAAAAGTGTTTGAGGGAGATATACAAGCAGATCAATACGATTTTCCAGACGGTCGCCTGGATGCTAATCGCTCGTTTGTGCGTATGCGTAGCAAGGGAGAGGAAACCGAACTCTGCCTTAAGCGCCGCACCGAAAGTGGTGGAGCAATTCACTACGATGAGTTTGAGATCGTGGTAAGCGATCGAGTGGCTGCGCACGAGTTCCTGCTAAACCTAGGGATGGTTCAGACTACTAAGGGGCGCAAAAAGACCAGGTCATCTTTTCAACTCGGAGAAAGTCATCTAGAGATTGATGCATTTGAAGGTATTCCAGCATTCCTTGAGCTAGAGGCGCATTCCCAGGAAGAGCTTGAAGCGCTTATGGAAAAACTTGGCTATACTATGGCCGATGCCAAGGCATGGAGCGGACGAGACGTACTTACTCACTACGGCATTACACCATTTTTGCCCCTCTAGTACTGGGTTAAGGGGTTGGGTAATCGAAGATTTTAAGATCTTTTAATAATTATTAGGTATAGTCCATAATCGTGTGGTCATGTGTTGGATGCTGTCAAAGAAGGTGTTCTTGTATCATGACGACGCACTAAAAAAGGGGGAGCCGTGCAATTATCGTGGTAACCTGTGTGCCTATGCAAACCCGCCTCGCTGACCCGCACACGGTCGTGGGGCGGTTTTGCTGTGTATCCCTTTGTTCCTGGCTATTGCTGTTCTTTAAGCGTATGGTGCTGGCCTATTCGCGAAAGCGTGCCTACGGGCAGGAAACCAAATAAGAAAGGCAATACTCCATGGAGTTTTTGTCCAATTACCTCGATAACCTCGAGCGCCCGGTGAGGGTGGCCTATCTTTCAAGTTATATTCCGCGCAAGTGCGGAGTGGCCACCTATACCAAAAACCTGACGACAGCCATTAATTATCTTAATCCCCAGCATTTGGCTGAGATTATTGCGATAGAGCCCTACGGCGAGCGGCTTGAGTATCCGCCAGAGGTTATTCAGTGCATCACTAAGCAAGATCCTGCCTCGTACCGCGAGGCGGCGGCTCGGTTTAATGAGAGTGATGCCCAGATTCTTTCGGTTCAGCACGAGTTTGGGTTATATGGCGGCAACGATTCAGGAAACCTTATCTTGGAGTTTTTGCGTGAGGTAAAAAAGCCGATCGTGACCACGATGCACACGCTCTTGAGCGAGCCTTCACAGGAGCATAAAGAAACCTTTGTTGAGATCTGCGCCCGTTCGCATGCGGTGGTGGCGATGCTGCCGAATGCTCAGGAATCAATTAGTCGCCTGTACGGGACTCTGCCCGAGAAGCTGGTGACGATTCATCACGGGGTAGAGGATCGAGCTCGCTCTAAGCGTGCCGGCAAAAAGGCGTTAGGATGGGAAGGTCGACGAGTCTTGTTGATGAGTGGTTTGATTGGCCCAGATAAAGGAATAAACGAAGTGCTCCAGGCCCTACCAGCCATTGCGGAAAAGGTTCCAGAAATCCTTTTTGTAATTGTTGGCCAAACCCACCCCGAGATTTTAGTAACGCAGGGCGAGGCATATCGAGAGTCGTTGGTTGAACAAATTGAGCGTCTTGGTTGTACTGAGTACGTTCAGTTTGTGAATCAGTACCTTCCCTTGGATGAGCTCCTTGCCTACTACGAGGCCTGCGATATTTTCTTAACTCCTCACCGCAACCCCGAGCAGGTTACTTCCGGTACCTTGGCCTATGCCATTGGCATGGGAAAGGCCTGTATTTCTACTCGCTATCTGTACGCACAAGAAGTGCTCTCGGATGGTCGAGGAATGCTCGTAGGATTCTCTGCTCCTAAGCAAATCGCCGAGGCAGCAATTCAGCTCCTTACTAATAGCGATTTACTTAAGCAGACCGAGGCCCGCGCTTATGCTTATGGCCGACAAATGTCTTGGCCCAGGGTAGCGAGCCGGTACTTAAGCCTTTTCCGCCACCTTGCCCAGTGATTAAGCACCTCGATTGCCGATACCTTAGGGCAATTACGGATGATGCTGGAGTCTGGCAGCATGCCGAAAAGGGAGGTATTTCACCTGAGCACGGGTATGCGTTGGATGATTCCGCCCGCGGCTTAATCGCCGCACTTAACTATGGAGAAGAGCGTGTGGCACAAAGCTGCTTAGGTTTTTTGGAGCGAGTCTGCACTAAGGATGGGGTGGTGAACTTTCTTGATGCTTCTTGTAAACCAGTTGATCACCCCGCTTCGTATGATGCGATCGGTGAAGCTTTTTGGGCCCTGGGCACCTGTTTGGAATATGGGTTTGAAGTTGTGAGGGCTCGTGCACTCATTGCGCTCCTTTTGCCCCAGATAAAACTGTTTGATGGCCACCTGCGGGCTCGCGCCTATACGGTGCTTGGATTGCTTAAGATAGAGCCCAAGATTGCCTATAGCCTATCCCAGGAGCTATATGAGACCTATCTGCACGTGGGGACCAGTGATTGGCCGTGGCCGGAAACCAGTTTGCGCTATGCAAATGCCATCTTGCCACTTGCTCTACTGCGCGCAGGCACTGCTTTTAGCGAGCCGACTTGGGTTGAGGCTGGACGGACGATGCTTACCTTTTTAAATAGTGCTACCAAAAAAGACGGTGTGCCGATTGCTATCGGAAATAAGGGTTGGTTTCTGCGAGGAGGGGAGTGTGCACTGTATGATCAGCAGCCTATTGATCCGGCGTACCAGGTATTGGCAAATGTTGAGGCCGGGCTTTTTGATGAAGCCGAGATCTATCTTTCCTGGTTTTGGGGGAACAACCTACTTGGACTGCCCTTAATTGATGAGAAAGATGGCAGTTGCCGCGACGGCCTTCATGCTGAGGGCGTATCAGAGAACCATGGCTCGGAGAACATCGTTTGCTATTTGATAGCTCAACGTGCCTACGAAATGGTAACTTCCTCTATACGCGAGTAGGGGATTCGCCTACTATCCACGCAACCCCGAGAAACTCTGGGCCGCGGCTAGTCCGCTATGCGACGGAAGGAAGGTTGCGAATGCAAATTATCCCTATGCCCCGAAAGGGCACGGTACAGGAATGGTTGGTTCGTACTGGGCAGATCGTTCTAAACGGTGAGCACGTGGCGCTCGTCAGAGCGAACGGGCTAACCGAAGAGGTTATCCATGAGGGACCAAGTGGTCGTGTGACCGGGCTGGACCATCCTGGATACCAAGGTTCTCGACAAGAAGGATCTCATCTCATCAGAATCGAAAGCGATCCCCAGGGTGTCGAGGCTGAAATCGCAAAGAGAAAGTTGATCAGAGCGAAAAACGCTCGACGCCGCTAATATCGGCACAAAAATAGAACGAACCCCGGCGCATGTACTCGCGCGTCGGGGTTTACTCGTTTTGTGGTTTTTACTTTGCCCTTACTGTCCCTTGAAGCATGAAAAAATCATTGGAGGTTTTACGACTGATTTTTTCATGCTTCAAGCTGTTGACAGTCCTGCTTAGATTAGATACAGTCCTCTCGTTACGGGCCCCTTGGGGCTCTGCGTTTTATTCGAGCACGCGCTCGTTGTACACGACCTTTTTAATTCCCCCTCATGGCACATACAAAGGCCGCCGGTAGTACTCGCAACGGGCGCGATAGTCGCTCGCAGCGTCTCGGCGTAAAGATCTTCGGAGACCAGCACGCAAAGGCTGGTAATATTATCATTCGCCAATACGGCTGCAAGTGGTCTGCTGGCGAAAACGTGCAACGCGCCGACGACGATACGCTTCACGCCCTTATTGATGGCGTGGTTAAGTTCAAAAAGGTAATGAAGCGCAAGTTCACTGGTCGCCTCATGCTTACCCGTGTAGTTAGCGTAGTTCCTGTAGCCCAAAAGGCGTAAGTTTTTATCATGCGTACCGATATTCAACAACTACTCCTGGGCAAGTACGGCAAGCACAATCCTGCCGTTCTTAATGCCGGAAACACCATTCGCGTGCACCAGCGTATCAAAGAGGGCGATAAAGAGCGCGTGCAGATCTTCGAAGGTCTAGTAATTGCCGTAAAGCACGGTAAGAGTCTTGATGGTTCCTTCACTGTTCGCAAGCTTGCTGCTAATAACATCGGTGTAGAGCGCATTTACCCTTTGCACTCGCCTAACGTTGTTAAGGTAGAGCTCGTAAAGACTGCTGCTGTTTCTCGCGCCAAGCTCTACTACATGCGTGATCGCCTCGGTAAAGCAGCTCGTTTCCGCGGCGAGACTCGTATGTCTCAGGTTTGGGATGAGTCTGCAGTGGTCGCTATTCCAGAAATGGAAATCGAGGAAGAAGTTGTTGCTACCGATGAAGAGGTAGAGCAGGTGCAAGAAGTTGAAGCTCCTGTAGCTGAGGCTGAGGTCGCTCCAGAAGTAGCTGTTGAAGAAGCTCCTGCCGAAGAGGCATAGGCTTCCACAACTACTATGCCGCATGCGCGGCAGCAACTCGGCCAGCTAGGAGAAGACCTGGCGGCCGATTTTTGTTTACAACAGGGCTGGCGAATTATCGGCCGCAATCTGCGCGATAAAACCGGCGAGATCGATATTCTTGCCCAAGATGGAGAGGTGATTGTGCTTATTGAAGTAAAGGCCATGCAAGAGGCAAGCCTCGACCATCATCCTATTCACCATATTACTCCTCAAAAACAGCGCAAACTAAGCTACTTAGTACAAAGAATTGCTTCTAAATTCGGTGATCGCCCTATCAGGGTAGATGCAGTCTGCGTATACTGGTCCAGAAGCGGCCAACCCACCATTTCACACTTTCCCAATATCTTCGGATTATGAATCCACAGCCCAACCCTGCAATTCGTCTTCGTCTCCCACCAAGTCCCACGGGATTTCCGCATTTAGGAACCTTTAGGACTGCTGTTTTTAACTATCTTTTTGCCAAACAGCAAGGCGGAGTTATGGTGCTTCGTATTGAAGATACCGATAAGGCGCGTGAAGTAGAAGGAAGTATTGCCTACATCGCTGAAGCGCTCGATTGGCTCGGTATCACACCTGATGAGGGGGTCTATTTGGCTGATGATGGAACAATTCAACAAAAGGGTGAGTTCGGTCCGTATATCCAGTCCGAGCGTCTCGATATCTACCAAAAACATGTGCAGCAACTACTTGAGCAGGGTGATGCCTACTACTGTTTTGCTACCGCCGAAGAGCTGGACCAAATGCGCGCCGAGCAACAGGCTCGCAAAGAGCTACCTCGCTACGATGGTCGCTACCGCGACTTTGATCCGGCCGAAGCCAAGCTGCGCGTTGCAGCGGGTGAGGCCTTTGTAATCCGCCACAAGATTCCCCACGGCCAAATCGTAGTAGTGGATGATGTTGTTCGCGGTCGACTTGAGTTTGCTAGCGAGACCATCGAAGACTACATTTTGATGAAGAGCGATGGCTTCCCAACCTATCACTTGGCGAACGTGATCGATGATCACTTAATGGAGATTACGCATGTGTTGCGCGGTGATGAGTGGCTGCCTTCTACTCCAAAGCATGTGCTTCTGTACGCCGCCTTTGGCTGGAGCCTTCCCCAGTTTGGGCACCTTCCGGTAATCCTAGGCCCCGACGGTCGTCATAAGCTTTCTAAGCGCGATGGTGCACAGTCGGCTCTCGAGTATCGAGACCAAGGCTATCTGCCAGAGGCATTGGTTAATGCTCTTTCTTTCTTGGGGTGGTCACCTGGTACCGAACAAGAGTTCTTTACGATTGATGAGCTCATCGAGGCCTTCCGCCTCGAGAAAGTACAAAAAGCCGGCGCCATCTTTGATCTTGAACGTATTAATTACGTAAATGGCTGGTATTTGCGCCACCTTAGCTTGGAGGATTTTACCGCCAAGGCACTGCCTTTCTGGCAATCCTGTGGGTTGGTAGATAAGGCAGGGCAGCCAGTGGTTAGCTTTGCTCTTCCCTGCGCACCAGAAGAGTACCTACGCCGAGTAGCGGCTTCTATTCAGGAGCGCATTAAGCGTCTGGATGAAATCGAGATGCTGACCAAGTTTTGTTTTGTTCGCCCTACCGTTCCTGATGGATTAATCATCCCAAAAAAGAGCGATAACGAGACGGTGCAGGCTAATCTGCGAGCCGGGATTGCCGTGCTGGAGACTATCGAAACCAATGCCTTTACCCACGAGGTAGTAGAGCAAAAGTTGCGTGCTCTTCTCGAAGAAAAAGCACTAAAAGCCGGTGATGTGCTCTGGCCAATTCGGGCAGCGCTTAGTGGAGAATCTGCTTCTCCAGGAGCCTTTGAATTACTGACCTTGTTTGGTAAAGAAGAATCTCTTACGCGCCTGCAGTCTGTGCTAGTATAGGCGCATGCAACACGTCGCCGACCAATCCACCCCAGCTCCAGTTAGAAGGAATCGCTTATGGAAAACGCTTACCGCGGTAGCGACCATTCTTTTGGCGATGGGCGTTGCCGGCTTTCTTTTCTGGGCAAGTAACCCTTCGCTGGCAGAATCGGGTCCTTTGGCGGAGGCACAGTCAAGCTCTGCGGTACAATACTCCGAGCAAAATGGTTATTTCTCTCTAACCCGCGATGATGCCTTGCAAGGATTTGTCTTTTATCCCGGCGGTCACGTTGCGGCAGAAGCCTATTTGGCCAAGCTAGAAAAAGTGGTAGAGGTGGCGCCGGTAAATATCTATGTGCCAAAAATGCCACTTAGCCTTGCCATCTTTGGGGTTAATAAGGCGGATGCTATCATCAAGGCCAATCCCGGTATAAAAAATTGGTACGTAGGTGGTCACTCCCTCGGTGGGGCGATGGCTTGCCGTTACGCGCTTGATCACCAAGAAGATCTCCAAGGCCTTGTCTTGGTTTCGTCCTATTGCGATAGAAGCATTGCTAACTCAAAACTAGCCGTTATCACGGTGGTTGGCGATCAAGATAAGCTGGTGACTCTGGATAAGCTCAAGCCCTTCCTAGCTAATATTCCTAAGCAATCGCAGCTTGCGGTAATTGAGGGAGCGAACCACGGCCAGATGGGGAACTACGGCGCACAGCCTGGGGATGGCAAAGCTACCGTTACCGATGGCCAGGTGGCTCAGAAGTTTCAGGATATTATTGGCGCTTACTTTGGCGGGCCAGGAGCCACCTGCGCCTCCTGCGGCACCATCATCCCAGCCGGAGAATAGTGAGGACTGAGCGCGTAACCGTACATGTTACGCCTGGTGTCGGAAAAGAGCGGGTTGAGCAAGACGAAATGAGTGGCATACTCCAGGTTTGGGTAAAAGCCAAGCCTGAAGCGGGCAAAGCAAATCTTGCGGTCTGTGCATTACTGGCTAAGCACTTCGGTGTAGCGGCCGGTGATGTCATTATTAAGCTCGGCAAAACAAGCCGGGAAAAAGTAGTAGAAATTAGATATGGAGAATGAAGGTATAAAGGCCTTGGAGTGCTACGATGCACTCCCAAAGGATATGTTTGATAGGTTGATGGATGGTGTATTGGCCGCTTCGGATGAAGTTTCGTGGTCTCGAGAAACCCGTGGAGCGGGGGTGATGGCCACCATTGGCATGGTGAGTTTTTCAGTCCCATTTATGCGCAAGCCTTGGGATAGCGTTGAGTCTTTTAAAGAGCTGCGCGCAAAGTTTTCTGATCAGTTTATTACTGATGTTGCTGGGGTAAATCGTTATGGTGATGGCGGGTCAGGTACGTTTTGCACTGCTGCGCACTACCGTCTCGAGGGGCCGGTTGCGGAGCATATAAAAACGGTCGGTTTTTCTTTTCCGTATAATCAACCTGGGCTTGAGCATCCTGCCTTCTATAAGAAAGGAAAGCTAGTTGCCTATACAGAGGTGTGGGATAGGATGCTCGTTTGGGGTGAGGCTGCACCCGCCAAGCTTTCTGATGAGTTTGTAGGTATTTATTATCCAGGAGTAGGAATGCGTACTTGGGATGAGCGTCCACAGAAGAAGGCTGCCTAATATGGAGACCTTCATTAATAATGTTCACAGCCTACCTGACGGTGAGAAAAAGGCTTTGTTAGAAAAGCTACTTGCTCTATCGGATGAGGTTTCGTGGTCCCGTGAGGAGAACGGATCTCCAATCTGGGTACACTTGGGCATTATTGGCTTCTGCCTTCCCTTTGTTCGTACACCGTGGGAAAAGAACCCAGTTTTTCTTGCTCGAAGAGAAGAGTTTGCTGACCAGTTTATTGCCGATATTTCGCCAGTTGGTGAGTTTGGTGATAACGAAGGATCGGCTACCTCTATTGCTGCGCACTACCGCCTGGAAGGGAAAGTGCTTGAGGCAATTAGGGAAGATGGTATCAGCTTTTCGGCAGCTGGCTTTTATCATCCGGCATATTATAAGGATGGGGAGTTGATTGCCTACGTGATTGGCTGGCACGATATGCTGGTTTGGTGCTAGCGCGGGTTGCTAAAAGAGCCCTTTTTCGCTACTATCCAACCCGTACTTGGGCAGAAACATTTATGCTTCTACCCGAGTACATTCCTTTATTGCCTGGTGGCCAAGTGGTGCTCGTTTGCACTCGCGCCCCTTGCAAGGAAGTTGATTGATGCCTGGTGGCCAAGTGGTAAGGCGCCTCACTCTGGATGAGGAGATCCTAGGTTCGAATCCTAGCCGGGCAGCCATTAAAAAGAACGGACCTTGGTCCGTTCTTTTTAATGGCTCTGCTCAGTTAGTGGGTGAGAACCGCACCCTGAAGGGGTAGGTTCGTTCTGCGCGATACAACTCAAGCCGAAGGCTTGGCGCAGCTAGCGAATGAAATGAGCGTTATCCTAGCCGGGCAGCCAAAGAAAAGAGACCCCCTCGGGGGTCTCTTTTCTTTGTTGCCTTTGGCCAGGATCGAAACCTAAAAGGTTCGTTCTGCATCTACTAAGGAAATAGGAGAGATGCAGCTAAGGGAGTGAAGCGACCGCCATCCTAGCCGGGCAGCCAATACAAAAGCCGGGCAGTTACGACTACCCGGCCTTTTTATAGTTGCTGGAAAACCGCCACGTCTTTCTCTGCTTCGTCAGTATTTCGAGATCGGTGAAGTACGTTGTGATATACGCGCACGCCGTACACCATGGCCGGCTCATGAATCCCAAGGTCAAAGCGTATCGTACCCGGTAAACAATCGGCCGGGTTACGCTCTCTCCCTGAAACTTCAAGAAGCGCTGTGATGGCGTTGGTGCCTTTTACAATTCCTACCTCCACGGGTTTATCTACGTATTGGTGGAATACTCCACTTCTCCATTGCGGGGTAAGATCGGCATAAATAATCTCAAGTGCTGCTACCCCTAACGCTACTAGCTTACTTTCTACGATAGTCAGTCCTGATTGCTCAATCCTTTCCACGACTTCGGCCCGCATAACGAGTGCGTGTGGCTTTATCATGTAGAAACTTATTTCTTGCACTGTCACCCTCTCTTTCACTATTTCATTTTGTGTGAGAATATATGCCCTATCTATTCAGGTGTCAACTGAGATCGTGGAATCTTGGGCTAAACTTTAAGGGTTGTATATGCAAAATGATAAGCAACGTATTATACAAAATGATGCAATTCCAATGTCTATTCGGTCATTGGTGCGCAAATACCCCACAAATCAGGTAAACAGACTGCATTATGGCGGATTGCCGCATCTAGGCAATGCTTTGTGGGGAGCATGGAGTTCTCATGAAATTCAAAGTGCCGCTGACACATACGAAGACTATAGCCTCTCTAATAACTTGCAGATTCCAGACTTCGAAGAACCAAATGGTGAGAAAACTCGGCTAGGCGGCGGCAGTCCTGCTCGCTTTATGCCTTATCAGCTTTGCCTTGATAAAATGAAGGAAGCGGTGCAGTTGAGGACTCTTTCAGACTATCCATTGGCCGCTGGAGATAATGCAGATAAGGCTCCGATTATTGAGTACTTTAATAAAGTCTATTCTTTGAAAATACATGAGAATAACATTATTTTCTCACACTCAAGTACGCAGGCTTTTACACTCATAATGGAGGCAATCTTGGACTACGGCGATGTAGTACTTATGTCGGCACCAAACTATGGCCTTTTTTCTTTTATTCCAGAACGGGTTGGAGGCAGGGTTCGACTACTCCATCTTTCACCAAGTGACAACTGGAAAACTAACCCGAGCGAACTTCATCAGAGAATTATTGAAATAAATGAAGAGCTGAGACATGACTATGATGTAAACCGAGGGAAGTATATTTTTAGGCGTTCTGATATTCCTCCTCGTGTAGTAGCGTTTATTAATATTAATCCACACAATCCCACCGGGGTAGTATATGGCGAAGGGGATAGGGGGCTCTTGCTAGAAATTTCTAGGCTTTGTAAGAAGGAAGGGGTTTTGGTAGTAGATGATTTGGTTTATGCAGGTCTTGAGTATGACCGTACTGATCCTGCCTTGCCTATTTGCTCCCTGGATGAACAGTTTGATAATACGGTAACAATCTATTCACTCTCAAAGTCATACGGATTAGCGGGTATTCGCTCTGGCATGGTTATTGCTAACGAGTTAGTAATTTCTCTGATCAGAGACAAGATATTCCAACTTTGTGATTCTCTATCTGTAGTCCAATCTTCTGCACTTGCTGCTGTTTTCTCTCCTAATGATAATGATATTAATGAGCGAGAGCTTTATCTTACCCGGGTTACGAACGAGTATTACAAAAGACTCGTGTTTGTTAAGGCAATTATTCTGGGTAGAAAAAACCTAAGCAAGAGCGAAGTAAAAATATTACTCAATCTATTACAGGTTGAACACCTGGTTGTTAATGAAGAAGTCGATTTTGCAGGCATACAAGGGGTGGATATTGTACTAGAGCCAAGGTCAGGATTTTTTGTACTGCTCGATATGACCCTGCTACTCGGTAAAAGATATAAGGGATTTGAAATATCTAATGATAGATCGCTGCTTCAATTCTTGTATACCTCAGGTAATATTAAGGCACTTACCGGTAGGGCGTTCTGCTGGAGTAATCCTGACCAATTAGTAATGAGGGTAACAACAGTATTAGAGTATCCCGATTTACTGAGATCATTCCTCAGGCTAAAGTCTTCAGTTGAAATGCTCATATGACAGTGTTCATTGCCTCTTCGGACAGATATTTAGAAAAAATCGCAGAAGATAAGTACATTAGAGATGCATGCATTGGGTCTGGATTTGATGCAAGAATTGCAACACTCTCCAGCATTACGACTCTTGCCAAGGCCGGAGATGTAGTAGTGTTAAAGAGTATTTGGGGGTTTCATAAAGATAGGAAAACATTTCTGGAGCAGCTAGAACTATTGCAGAGTAACGGGGTTTTCCTGGTAAATGACTACCACTACATCTACTGGAATTTAGATAAGGTTGAATATCTAAGCGAAATCGCTAGTCAATTACCGACTATTCCGACCATCCCTCTTGCTCTCGGCCCTGAAAGGACCGATGCACAAATAAGTAGCGCTATAGACTTGGCTCGCAGTAGCCTTGCGGTTGATGAGTTGGTAATCAAGCCACGTATATCTGAAAGTGGTTACTTAACGTATTACCAGAGAAAAGGACTCCCTGAAGAGAAGTTAATTATTGGCTTACAGCAAAACAAGGATTTTAACTTTTTAGCTCAACCTTTTCGTTCGTCTTTCATTGATGGAGAGCTCTCGGTCATCGCCCTAAATGGCTCTTGTCTTTACGGTATTCGAAGGTTTCCCGGAGTGTTTGCCGAAAAGTCGGAGCCTATGTATGTGCCTCTTGGCGACATACCAGAGGCTTTAGTGGAAAGTATTGCTAGTTTGTTTACGTACTTTCAGCAAAGAGTTACTTTTCTTCCGGCAATATGTCGGATAGACTTTTTGGAGGTTGGAACGGAGTATGAGGTATTAGAGGTTGAACTCATTGATCCTGATCTTTTCTTGCGCCATGTACCCGAGGATATCAGACATACTACGCTCACTATAATTAGCCAATTTTTTTACGAATATGTTTAGAGTTGGTGTATCAGCACTTATCATTAACGAGCGAGATGAATTACTCCTTGTTAATCTAGAGTCATTCGAGGAAAGGTACTATGCCATACCTGGCGGAGGGCTGGATGAGGGTGAAACGTTAGAAGACGCTGTTTACCGTGAAGTGAAAGAGGAACTCTCTATTCCTAAGAAGAATTTAGAGTTCCTAGGAAAAAGTGAGATGCCGCTACGTTTTCTTTTTAAGAAAATAGTTCTAGCGCGCGATGGTAAAGAGTATTTAGGCCAAGAGAGATACTTTTTTGGCTTCAAGCTTATTGCTGGGGAGGATGAGATAGTTCCTAGAGCGGGCGAAGTGAGGGATTATACGTGGGCAACAATTGATGATCTGCATAAATACTTACTTTTTGATAATCAGTTAGAGGATACACAGGCAAAGATAGGAGAAGTTTTTCCACAGCTAGCTACACGTATTAGTTCGTACATAAGCTTGCAAAAAGTTAAGCGAGAAGATACAAGGGGGTAAATAAATACCCGGGATCGGCCGGGTTGTGCACTTTGAGAGGATGGTTCAATGGGAAAAGAAATGGGCAACGAATTGCCGACCCTTCTTTTTGTGGAAGAATGTGAAAGCACGCTGTCGCGTAGTATTGCCTCTAACCTCGGGGTAAGGGTCGTACTGCTTAGGTTTGAGGGGGTGGTGTTTAGCTCGGCGCACCTCAAAAGAACTGAGCACCTTCCTTGCTTTACGCTGGAGAAGGTTGATAGTGTCGAACGGGCTGCCGCAAAGTTTAGGGTTTTTTGCGAAGAGAGAGAAATTGCGATTACTCACTTCTTTAACGACTCTGAGTATTTCCAGGAGAGAGTACAGCAGTTTGCCTGGGAATTGGGCTTAAGCGGTGCACTTGATGCAAGGCAGTCACTTCTCGTACGAGATAAAGGAGCAATGAAAGATCTCCTCGCTGACTTGGGCTATCGGACTATGCAGTACGGAAATCTTACTTGCATCGGAGATGCGCTATCGTTCGCGGCTAACCACGGAGGCTATCCCTTTATCGTCAAGTGGCGTAAGGGCATGTCTTCTAAGGAAGTTTACCGAATCGAGAGTCAATCTCAGTTAGTAGAAATAAATCTTGATTTCTCTAAAAGGAGGTACATTGCAGAGACGTTCTGTCCCGACAAAATCTGGTGCTTCGATTCTTTGGTCCAAAACGGGAGGCTTGTAGGTACCTTTCTTACATGGCTACCGTTCACCAACCTAAGTTTCGCTGAGAAGAAGGATAAGTTTGTCCAGATAACGGTAAGCGAAGTCCCTTCCGAAATTGCATTTGATGGACGAGAAATCACACAGCGAATCATCGATAGTATTGGACTCAAAGACGGATACATGCAAGTAGAAATCTTTGTAACTCCTGAAGGGCAGCCAATAGTCTGTGAGTTCTGTTGGCGTACTGCGGGAGAGCACATGCTCTCAAATCAGGGGAGGGCATTTGGCGTTGATGTTTGTGTCCTTCTTACAGATATCATGGTGGGGAGGCAGATTAAACCACTGCCGCTTACAGGGCTGACGTGCGTTGGTGATATGTTTCTCCCCATTCAAACTGGCTTAATTCGGCGTATATCTACCTACGACGAACTTGGTTCACTGGACGGTGTGTTTGACGGAGAAGTTTTTTACAAGGAGGGAGATCGGGTAGAAGAAAGGAGACAGTATACCAGCTGTGCGGGCTGGGTACAGGTAGGGGGAGCCACAAAAGAAGAAGTTTTGAAAAGAATGCTCGAGGTTTATGAAAAGTTCATCCTCGAGGTGGGTGCGGATTAACTACAGGATCTGATCAAAATAAAACACCTCACTTTAACTAGTGGGGTGTTTTGTACTTCAAACTACAGGCTTTTCTTTGTTGTCTCCTGGCAGCATTAGATGTTTTTATTTTGGTATAGTCTTAGCATACATCTAACCCGAAAAGTCTTCCATGGGAAAAGTAATCGCCGGCATGGCCATCTCCTTAGATGGCTTCGTTAACGATAGTGGTGGGAGCGTGGATAAACTTTACGCCGACTTTGATGAGCTTCACGAAGTTCCATCGTTCAAGAAAAGTATAGAAGACACCGGTGCGGTTATTATGGGAAGGCGTACCTATGAGATGGCCGACCCGTTTGAATGGATTAATGATGACTATGAGTTTCAAGTTCCTATTTTTGTTCTAACCCATACACCGCCAGAAAAGTATCCAGAAGGAAACGGCAAGTTGAGCCTTACTTTTGTAACCGAAGGCATTGAGGCTGCGGTCTCCAGGGCAAAGACCGCGGCGGGCGGTAAAGATGTTCAGGTGATCGGCGCAAGTACCGTTCAGCAATGTCTTAATGCCGGGCTCTGCGATGAGCTTAGCGTGGATATCATGCCCGTCCTACTCGGTAAAGGGCTCAGATTATTTGAGAATATCGACACAGACAAAATTCAGCTTGAGCGAATGAGCTTAGAAGAAACTACTCCCATGAGGACGGGTATGGTGTTTAAGGTTACCAAGATACATTCAGAATCGTAAGAAAAGAGACCCTTTCGGGTCTCTTTTCTCTTTCCTCACCAATAGCTACTTATTCATCATCATGCCCGCTTCATCACCCCTGGTGTAGGTTATGGCGGCATCGGTGAATCCGCTTACTTGCGCCTCAGTCTTACCTAGGAAAATCTCAACCTTCATCTCGCGGGTGGCGGTTATCTGCACAAGGGCAGTGCCTTTTACCGCTACGCTTGTGTCCATGGTAAGACTCTTGGGTACAGAGCCGCCCAGCCACGATTTGCCGTTTTCGTCTTTGCGTTCAATCTGGGTCAAGGTGTACTTAACCATTCCCTTTGATTGATCCAGAGCATCGGGCGCTACAGAAGGGGACTTGATCGCGTACTGAGTGCCGTGGTTTACCGCACCGGTAGAGAAGATCCAGGCCTTAGGATCGTACAAATCGGGAGTGATGGAAAGATGGCCATCGGCGTAGCTGTTTGAATCGTACGAGCTTTGGTTAAAGGCGCCAATATAGCCGTTGGTTCCTTTTTTAAACCAGTTTCCAACCGCGAATCCATCTACATCGTAATCGAGGTTGCCATCGCGAGGCTCAACTGAGCGGGCGTACAGTGGCAAGACCTGGGCCTTGAGTGCATCGGTGTAATACCCAAGCGGAGCTACGGTGTGAATCTTCCAGGGCTCAAGATTGGCGTAGGCCTTAGGAACCAAGAGCTTGGCAAGCGTTTTAGTGGTATCCCAAACGGCGATATCCAGCGATTGTCCACCAACCTTACCAATAATCTGACCTTCCTTAACCGCAATCTTTACTATCTGTGGGCCGCTTTTGGTTTCCCATCCAGCCGGAAGCTGCGAGGTAATAGAGTTATCAAGACTGGTGGCGAGGTCGAAGTAACTAAAGAACGTGCATGAATAACTGATAACGCCGCGGTAGTCTGTTCCACCATTTGCCTTGGGCCGTACCTGAATGTCTACAATGGTGCCATCGGAAGGGGCGTACACGTTGTAACTATCCTTCCCAAGGGCCAGGTTTTTGCCGAAGTAGTATTGGTGGTCAACTGGTGTAACGTGGCCGCCTGCGGTAAGGCCCATCGGTACAATGATGCCGATGTCGCTTGGCATCATGTAGGGATGGTTGAGCTTCTTAGCGCCTTCACCAACGCACTGGTCGTGTGAAAGATATTTACCAGCTTCGACGGGATCTTTTGAGAGTGGATCAAAGGTTTTTGGTGCGGCAGCTGGAGAGGCGGGAATAAAGGTAGGACTTGGATAGAGGCTGGCTTGGCCCTGCGTATCTTGTTTGGTCTGGCTATTATTTTTGATGGTGCTGGCAACGGCAATGCCCCCTACCACTAACACTACCAGGGTAGCTGCACCACTAATCATGAGAGTGCGCTTAGAGAAGCGTGATGGAGAACTCGGTGGCGCCTCGGTGTGCGGAGTTGGTGTTGGTACCTCTTGCTCTTTTGGTTCCATGGGGTTTCTGGGTGAGTTTTTGCTTATGCCTCTTTAGTATAAGCGCCAGGCCAAGGGAGGGGAAGGCGGGAGTGGTGTTAGCTCGTAACTGCAAGTAATTCCTCAAGTTTTGCCTCAATCGCAGCGTAATCGCGAGAGTTTTTCTCTAATACCCCATGAATGAAAAACCCGGGAGTAGAGGTTACGCCGTACGACTCTCCTCTCTCAACTGAATCTAGAACCAACTCCTTAACTGCTTCTGACTGCACATCTTCATGAAACTTTTCGAGCGAAAGACCGAGCGTTTCGGCATATCCAATGCATGCCTCTTCGCTTAGATCTGCCTGATGTTCAAAGAGCATGTCGTGCATCTCCCAAAACCTGCCTTGCATTCCGGCTGCTTCCGCAACGCAAGCAGCGTAGGTGGCATTAGGGTGAATGGGATAGAGTTGGTCGAGCGGCATATGGCGAAATACTACGCAGATTGCATCACCAAACTTTTGCTTCCAGTTCTTTACATGCGGGTATGCCTCGAGGCAATCGGGGCATTCAAAATCACCATATTCAACCAAAATAAGCTTGGCATCGGCCACGGAGCCGATAGCATGCTCCGTTGAATTAACATAGAAAGTTGGTGTAGTCATGGGTAAAGTATAGCGCATCTCTCCGGGGGTATTAATCGTTTGTGATACACTTATTCCTGCAATACAGTAGTAAGACCAAGGTACGCCATGGAGCCAGAAGAACAAGAACCTACTTCCGAGCTACCGCCATCTATGCCCGAAGGCGAAAAGCCTGCCGCTACAAATATGCCTCAGAATAAAAAGCGCACCGCCATCATTATTGGCTGTGTTCTTGTACTTATTATTGGAGGTCTCGTCGGGGTCGGCTCGTACAGTAAGAATCAAAAGAAAGATGATACCGGATTGCAGGCCGTTACACCTACTGCCACGCCTTTAAGTATGGGCGATCCGGATTCACTTGATCCTGTCCAAAAAGGGTTGGCCTCCACCGGTGGAAAGTGCGAAGGCACCGGCAGTGTAAAGATCGGCGCTCCAATGCACATTGAAGATATTGGTACGATCGCCCCTATGGGTGGGTATGGTGGTTCGCACGTTACGCCGATCGATCACCAATACTATTATCAAGCGGATCTATCCAAGCCTAAGGATAGCTACGGAGTATACGCGGTAATGGATGGCGATCTCACCAGTCTTGGCAGTGTTGCCACTCCCAGCGGCGGCACTAACTGGAATGTTACCCTAGCTCACAGCTGCACCTTTATGGTCTTCTACAATTTGATGACCAGCATGGCGCCCGAGGTGATGGCGCAGGTGCCATCTAACTGGCGAACGATGGGCGGGGCAATTAAGGTACCGATTAAAGCTGGTCAGCTTATTGGATACGTGGGCGGGCAGAGCCTCGACTTCCAGCTGGCTGATACTACCTTTGTGAATCCTAAGCTGCTGCATCATACCGCTTACAATAATACTGAGCCGTTTAAACTCAATACGGTGCATCCGCTGGATTATTTTGCTGACGATGTAAAAGTGCAGCTGCTTACTAAATACTTGCGCGCGGCTGAGCCTCGCGATGGCAATTACGCCTATGATGTTGCCGGGCAGGCGGTTGGTAGCTGGTTCAAGGTTGGGACCAATGGGTACGCGGGAGGAGATCTTCCTACTGGTGGTAGTGGTAGTACGGTGATGGGGCACTTGGCCCTGGCCTACGACTCTTTTGATCCAACCGCTCTAGTGCTTTCCACGGGCAATTACGAAAATGGCCAGCCCGGCATCTTTATCGTCAATGATAAAACCGATTGGACCAAGATTACCTCTAGTTCAGGTTTGGCCAAGGTTCAGCTGGCCGAAGGGAGTCTGAAAAAGCCAGATGGTAGCGTCTGGAATGGGGGATATGTGGCCGGTGGTCTCAAGTATGTACCCACGTTTAATAAGGCAACTGCCTTGATTCAGCTAACTGGTGCGGAGGAAATGAAGTTTGAGATCTTCCCGGGCAAGACGGTTGATCAAGTGACTGGCTTTGATGATAGGGCTGTGATGTATGATCGAGGACAGGATGCGCATATGGTGAAATCGACCACGGCTTCCACGCCGCCGCCGAAGTAACTTTCAAACGCGGAAGGGGCCGCGGGTACTAAG
>JAYUZR010000027.1:0-6161 GCA_043751595.1 Candidatus Berkelbacteria bacterium | reverse complement strand
AGTTTTCTTTTTTTCTTTGGGAGCAAATCGCTGCAAAAATGGAGGGATAAGCGCTCTTGAAGTATCTAGGAACAGCAATGGGAAGATAAGCCCGCGCATCACCCTATCACTTCCGTTGGTAATAAACGGAGTGCGCTGCATGAAACTCAGCCAAAGTACCCAGGCGATAACCAACATTGCCCGCGGGTAGAAGCCGAGCGTAAAAGCAATAATTGAAGCCACCATTACCCAGTAGAGCAGTACGGTAAGGGCGGGATCGGTGATCCAGTAAAAGAGCGATACGGCGCCATCGCCAGCAAACGGGCGCTGTAAATCGAGAGGAAAGGCACCATTACTGGTGAAGAACTCAGCCGGATTATGAGCCGTAAGGAGTACGAGAGCCAATAATACACACCCGAATATAATACGCAGTATACCTGCCCTAAGCGGAGTAACTTCTACCAGAAAGAAATCGGACAGGGCATTCCACACCCAGGTAAGGGCGTTTTTTGCCGCCAAAGAAAAGAAAGTAACTAGTTGACGCATGATGCCTCCGTAATCTGAGAAAACTGATGCACTGCCGTAGATGGATTCTCACCTAGTGGTGAAACGCTCAGCCGAGGGACAACCATTACCGCTTTTTCTACCGCCACGGTAAGCGGCAATTGCTCTCCCCTCTCGCCAATCTTGGTGCATTGATACTGCGCCAGAGCCTTAGCATGTGCCGTATCTTGCTGCGAAAAGGCGCTGTAATCGGTATCGCTATAAATCGTTGGCAAAAATTGTACTCGGTTGGTAATCGCGGTTGAGCGGTAGGCAATCGTGCCGTCGCTATAGGTAAGTTTGTAGCGAGCACGCAAATCTACTTGCCCTCCCTGGAACATATCCCAGCGCTGCCACACCCCAAGCGCCTCGTTTACCGGCCGGGTAATCAGCTGGATATCTTGCTTCAGCAACGATTTTGGCAGGTTATCGGCAATAATACTAAAGCTGTAGAGCGTACAGAAAAAAACCACTAAGTAGCTCCCTGGGGTAATCGGATGCTTAAGAGGAATGCGCGCAGGCATTAGGAAGCATGAGGGCGATGGGTAAAGACTTGGTCGATAAGACCATACTTAACCGCCTGCTTGGCACTTAAGAAGTTATCCCTATCAGTATCTTTTTCTACCTCGGCCAGCGTCTTGCCGGTGCTCTTGGCTAAAATATCGTTTAAGGCCGTGCGCAGGGTGAGGATTTCTTCCGCCTGAATCCGGATATCGGAGGCCTGTCCCTCTGCCCCTCCGTGAGGCTGGTGGATCATTACGCGGGAGTTTGGCAGGGCGTAGCGCTTGCCTTTTTCGCCAGCTGCCAAAATAACGGCGGCCATACTGGCAGCCATTCCCATACAAATAGTAGAAACAGCCGGCTTAATGTAGTTCATGGTGTCGATAATGGCCAAGCCATCGTACACCACCCCACCCGGGCTATTAATATAGAGCTGGATATCTTTTTTGTTGTCTTCGGCCTCTAGAAAAAGCAGTTGCGCATTAACAATATTGGCAACATCGTCATCAATTGGGCCGCTCAAGAAGATGATGCGATCGCGAAGTAGCCGAGAGTAAATATCGTACGCTCGCTCGCCGAACGGTGATTTCTCGAGAACGGTTGGAACGAGGTAGGACATGGGGAAGGCGTTACTTCTGGTTTGCGGAGGCAATTTCGATCAGACGATCAAGCGCTTTGCGAGGAGCTTGGTCGGTGTTCTCGATGCCTTCAAGCTCAACTACTCTACCAAGAGATAGACCAACGCGCACGTTCTTTTCGGCCTGTGGACGCATATCTTCGCGCATTTGCTCGTCGGTTTTACCGGTTTGCGCTAGATACTGCTCCCATTGGAAGTTCATCTTAGAAAGACGCTCGCGACTTTCTTCGTACTGACGCTCAAGCTCTTGCTCAACCAGGGATTGAGGGAGCTCAAAGTTAGTAAGAGCCAATAGCTTTTCTACCACTTCTTCGTCTAGGTGACGCTGCTGCTCTTGCTGCTTTTCTTCGTGCAGATTTACGCGAATAGCATCGAGCAGCATATCGGCGGAATCGTGACCAAAGGCCTCAGCGAAATCGGCATCAATCTCGGGAAGTTTAACTACCTTTAACTCTTTTACAGTAACCATAAACTCAGCTTCTTTGCCCTGCAGTGCTTCACTGTGGTATTCGGCTGGGAAGGTAATTTTGAAGGTCTTAATCTCACCGGCTTGCATACCAATAAGATGATCTTCGAACCCTGGGATAAGCTGGCCTTCGCCGACTACAATAGGGTGACTCTCGTTGTGCATATCGTCGCGAGGAACATCATCTACTGAACCCTTGTAGCTAAGGTCTACCCACATGCCAGTTTCAACCTTAGTACCCTCTGGAGCATCTTCCATGGCGGCGCGCTGGCGGCGGAGATAATCGACTACTTTATCAACCTCGTCTTGCTCTACCTTGGTAGCAGCTGGTTTTTCGAGCTTAATCTTTTTGTAGCCATCAATAGTGACATCCGGAAGTACATCTACCTCGAGGGTAAAAGTGGCAACCACGGTTTCGGGCGTAGCATCGGCAGGAGCAACGGTGAACTCGGTGACATCAACCCGATCAGGATTTGCTACGGCAATAACCTCGCGCTGGCCGGACATATCTTCGGAGTACACGAGCGAAATAACGCGATCAATCGCGCCAGCCTCAAGACGGCGGCGGCCAACTTGCTCGATTACCTTGGCCTCAGGAGCTTTACCCGGGCGAAAGCCAGGGATTTTGACCGACTTAGCAACAGATTCAAGCTCGAGCGCAAGAGCTTTCTCAAACTGGGCGTGAGAAGCGGTAAAGGTAAGTTTTACGCGACTATTAGGAAGCGTTTCTTTGGTAGTAATCATGTAAAGAAAATTAGAAAACGAGGCGGGTCACTATCGGAGGTGTTCGAAGCGTACTGTAGCAGGAGCTGCCGGATGGGGGAAGGTTCGGGGAGGTGCGAGAATTAGAGTAAAGAAAGGCAAACTCCCCGACCGCAGATTGCGGCCGGGGAGTTGTTAGTTTGCAAGGACGAAGCAGTTTTGCCGTACCCAGTCGGCATCCACTCGCCGCCGATAGCAGCTAGTGAAACTAACGCCAGGCAGTGGCGTTACCGTTGCCACCAGTTGCTCATCCTCCTGACTCAATAGGACTTGGCGAACATAGACAAGCCTCATCCATTCATCGTCCATAATTCGGAAGTCCTTATTCCTCAGTGCAGCAACATCGGTTGCCACTAGAAGAAGACCAGCCCGTTCCAAGCCTGTTGCAGGACATAGCCCCGCTGGAATACTACGTACCACTTTTCTTTCCTCCCTTAATTCCGAAGCCCACCAACGCGGACCCTTACCGTAGACTCGCTCATATTCTGCCGATCCAAAGGCAGGAACCCAATCAGACATACTCCGCCTCCTTCTTTTTCTTAGGACTCTACTACCTTATTTTTCATTAATTGTCCATCATCTAGCGATCTGCTACAACATTCCTAAGTTGGAATCCAGCTACAAGTAGCGGCGAGCGAAAAAGTAGTACGTGCCCCGGCCGGATTCCGACCCCAACATAAAAGCCTCGCTGCATGCAGCGAGGCTTTCTCCTTCCTTCCAGAAAAACTACCCTTCCAACACTTTCACACCTGGCAGTTCTTCCCCTGCCAAGAACTCGAGCGCTGCGCCACCCCCGGTTGAAACAAAACTAAACTGGTCGTGCATCTTCAAGCGAGTAATCAACTCCACCGTATCGCCACCAGCCACCACCGTAGTTGCCTTGCCAGTACGAGCCGCAATCGCTTTTACAATGGCCGTACTCGCCACGGCAAACTTCTCATCCTCGGTGTAGCCAAGGCTTCCGTTAGTAAAGATGGTCTTTGCCTCAGATAACTCCTTGGTAAATAGGGCAATACTTTCAGGACCAAGATCGAGATACCGGAAGTGCTCGGCATCATCAGGGTTATCCTTTACGTAATCTGGCGCCACTACAAGCTTGTCGCCAAACTCTTCAAGTAAGCCCTTGGCTACATCCACTTTCTCTTTTTCAGCTAGAGAATCGCCAATCATCTCACCCTTAGCTAGCAAGAACGTGTTTGCCATAGCGCCACCAATCAAAACCTTATCAGCCTTCTCAGCTAGGCGGCGGATTACCTCAATCTTATCGCTCACCTTAGCGCCACCCATCACCACGACAAACGGCGAAGCAGGAGAAGCCATCAGTCCACCGAGGGTTTCGATCTCGGCCTGTAGCAGGTATCCAGCCGCGGATGAAGAAAGCTTGCTTGGCACCCCGACAATAGAGGCATGCGCACGGTGATCGCAGGCAAAGGCGTCGTTTACATACACCTCGGCCAGTGAGGCAAGAAGCGTAGCAAAGGCCTCGTCGTTTTCTTCTTCTGCTGCCCAGTAACGCAGGTTTGGTAACATCAAAATATCGCCATTTTGCATACCGGCAATCGTTTCTTGCACAGCAGCATCATCAATTTTGGTAGCGGTACGAACGGCGTGGTCGCTGTAGCGATCGGCCAACACCTGTGCCACCGGGTGCAAACTTAGCTCAGGATCTTCCCCTTTAGGGCGACCCATATGAGCGCCAATAATAACCTTAGCCCCTTGCCCTACCAGGTAATCGAGGGTTTTGTAGGTGGCGGTAATGCGGAACTCATCCTGAATAACACCATCTTTTACTGGCACATTATAATCGGGGCGGTAAAAGACCTTTTTACCCGCTAAAGAACCAAGCGATTCGAGCGTTTTAAGCATGGAGGGCGATTAGTAGCTAGAGATATGAAGATCGTTGGCCTGAGTGCAAACGCTCAAGAAAGGCTGCAACTTAAGACTGACTCCACCGATTAACAAACCATCGACATCGGATTGCTGCAAGAACGCCTTGGCGTTTTCTTCGTTAGCGCTTCCGCCGTACAAAATGTGGGTGTCAGAGGTAAGCCACTGGCGTAGATGCTCGCAGATTTCTTGTGCATACTCTGGGGTGGCTGGAGTGCCGCTCCCAATTGCCCAGACTGGCTCGTAGGCTACAACCAACTGCTTAAGCTGGTCTTCGGTTAGGCCCTCAATCATTACCTCCAGCACTTTTCCGAGTTCCTCTTTAGAAGTTTCAGACTGCACATCTTCGCCGATGCACAGAATTGGGGTAATGCCGGCAGCAAAAGCGGCCTTTACTTTTTTATTGCACAGCTCGGCCGTCTCGCCAAACACATGCGTACGCTCAGAGTGGCCGACAATGGTATATTCAGCCACTTCTTTCACCATTAGAGGAGAAGTCTCACCGGTAAAGGCGCCCTTTTCTTCAAAATAGAGATTCTGAGCACCAAGATGCAGATGCGGCATCCGACCAGGAGCAATCGCTTCGTGGGCAAGCTCGGTCAGCCAAATAGTAGGTGGGCAGAGCACGACTTGAATATGATCCAGATGTTCCACACCATCACGCACACCCAAGGCCAAGGTGTGAGCATCGGCCAGGGTAGTGTTCATCTTCCAGTTTCCAGCAATAAGGGTTGTGCGCATGTGGTCAAAAGTTACAGCAATCAGTTACAGCTCCAGCATACGGCCGACACCGCACCGGCGCAACGCTTGGTAAGTTCTAAAGGAGGACGTATAGTGAAGGCACTAGCTCTTCATTTTTTGTTTTTTGATGGCTGCCAATCCTGAACTCACTCAATACGTTGCCGCCCACCGTGCCGCCGGCAGATCTGACGCCGAAATTGCCAAAGAATTGCAGGCAGCCGGCTGGGATTCTACCAACATTAATTTGGCGATGAATCTGGATGAAAGCATTTTGCCGCCACCTATTCCACCCTCTGCCACGGCCGGTATTGAGCTTGCAGGAGCCATTGTCGGAAGTCCTGTAAACGATTTTAAACTTGAACTTTCTGATGTGGGCTGGAGTTGGGGCGCTTTTTCTCTTACCTGGCTTTGGGGAGTGGTTAATAAAGTCTGGCTCTCGCTGGCGTTTTTGATTCCTGGAGTTAACCTTATTATCGGCCTTCCTCTTGGTATTTATTTGGGAGTTAAGGGCCGCCGCCTCGCGTTTGAAGCCAAGAAGTTCAACAATATCGAGGATTTTCGAGCAACTCAAAAAGCCTGGGATACCTGGGGAGCGATTAGCTTTGCGGTAAGCATGCTTCTTTCGGTAAGTTTGGCACTCTTCTT
>JAYUZR010000026.1:0-3263 GCA_043751595.1 Candidatus Berkelbacteria bacterium | reverse complement strand
ATCATTACAATGCAGATAAAAGAGACTTTTAGAATAAAGAGTAGAAGCATTTTAATAGCTTAGAGCGCGAACTGTACCGCGATAGATACTAATAGGGCGGTAAAGACGAAAGACTCGACTAGAACGAAGCCGATCATAGCGTTCGCGAAAAGAGCGTCTTTCTCTAGAGGGTTACGAGCCATAGCTAATAAAAAGCAACCGAAGACTAGGCCGGTAGCTAGGGCAGCGAAAGCAATTGTCAACATCATAAAAGCAAATACACTAATTTTGGCGGCACTAATAATAAACATTATACGATTGTCTCTAATAAACCCGAGTAGCAAGCGCGCTTAGCTTTTCTTAAAAAAGAGGTTAGCTTACGTGGTTCAAACTCGTGCCACTTCATACGTTTAAAAAGCTTTAGGTAAAACTTCAAAAAACCCATCTGGTTAGCTCAGCGCTGATGCCGCGGTACAAATGCCGCGCTTAGTTGCTGTGCTTGGAGGTTATACTTAAACCTGAACATTAGCTTAAACTCCCTGATAGCCCAAAAAAGCGTAAACCAGTCATAGGTAACTTTGTTGTGGCCGTTTTTATAAAAATATTTTTTAGACACCTTGGCTTGCTTATAGTCGCGGTGGCTGTTCCGCTCCCGTAGTGGTAAAAAAGTTTCGTATATATACATTTGTTTAAAGATGGTTTCGCACCAACGACCTTTAGATTTTCAGTCTAACGCTCTACTCCTGAGCTATTTAAACATTTTAACTTACGCTATTTGCAGTGTTATAAAAATAAGATTCAGCATAGAACTAAAGCTCAAAAAGAGCGTTGTGGTATTGGTTTGGAACACGCTGGCCCCAAATAACAAGGCACACACGGAGAACAGAGCGACGCAGGCAGGTCCAAAAAAGTGTGTTACCGAAAGGGCGGACCCTGCTAACAAATTAAGTGTAAAAACCAGAACAGCCCCGAAGTACACAAAAGTATAAACGGCGGCGGCTTGTACCGTAATACCTTTATAAATGCTTAATTTATAGAATATTCACGGCCCCGTACCCAGCTTTACTAAGAGGGCACCGACGGAGGCTGTCTGAGCTCACAAAGCTCAACCGCCCGCCATCCTGGCGTGAGCCCCGGACAGTGTATTAGACCCATGGTAGTAAGCTAAAACACTAAGGGCCGCGTAAAAAACTACAGATCCAAAGAAGTTAAGTATGAATTGGTATGCGCAGCTTGATACGGCGCTTATAGACTGCTGTGCCGCGTTGCTCAGCGCGTAACCCCCGAACACAAAAAATGCGTATAGCGTAACAGAGCCCAACAGCTCTAAGGCAAAGAACGCCACAAGCATATTAGATGCTGTTAATAAAAGGAATGCGCTAAGGGCGCAAAATAAAACGAAATTGATCAGCTCGATACTGTTTACGTTACGCGGGGAGTGGGCCTTGACTAGGGTTGAGTTGAAAAGCGTTAATAGGGCAGCTGTGGCCGCCACCGCTAATAACTCTGACTGGCCTACAACCAAACCCCTGTAGGGGTTAGCCGAAGCCGTCAGTATAAACGCAGTTGCTATGGTGCCCAATAAAACTACGGATGAGCCTTTTATCTGCGAGTAGTTCAATGCCGCCGGTTTATTACTTAAATCGGCTGCATCTGAAAAAATACTTTTTGTTTTTGCATAAGACACCCAATAAGAGTAAACAGGGAGTATGCAGGCCTGTGCTGCTAACGGCGCGACGGCGAGTGCTAATCATCAACTATACGTGACCAAGCGGGGTTAGGCGTGAGCGCGTCATTACCCTGATGCGGTAGGGGGTGTCGTTTAGAAGCCCAGCTAACACCGACGACGCTGCCAACGAGCGTGTGTTAAAGCAAAGCCTGTGGGTGTACACGGCATACCTTAGATGGTGCTTAGGGAGTTTGTAATGGAAGGGTGACTTGAGTACGACGGCCACACGTCTTGTAGAGCGGGCTGTTGTAATGTATGCGCCTGGGCAGGCGCCGGAAGCCTTTATCAAAGTTAAAAGAGTTAGCAGCGGCGCCGGGTTTTTTACTTCGTGTTTGTTCGTTAAAGGTGAGAAACTGTTGATCTCTATACTAACTGAAAAAATCTCTACGGCAGATTAGGTTAGGTGTTAGGTGTTTTTGTAAGTAAAACGTTATGGATCGGGCGCGGGCGCGGCTAACTCCAGTGATTATAGCGCACGGCTTATCTAGCTTAGGTTTATGAACCCAATGAGTTGGGGCGCCTTTACCTTTACCCATACGGGCGTTTGTGAACTTTTCGTGTACCAAAAAATTAGGCTTACAAAAAAAAAGGAATGATAGCCGCCTGCGTCGGCAGGGTTTGCGGAAGCGACGTCGTAGTTTGCGGAAGAACTTGAGTTTGATAAAAAAAGCTTTCGTAAAAAAGATAAAGGCGCTGCGCGGGTAGTAGCGCTCTTTTTCCAAGCATCACATATTAAAAGTCAGTGGGCTCGAGTGCGTGTAGCGGCGTTTTTGAAGTTTTTTGAATTTGGTCGCATACCTTTTAAGCATTTTAACTTTACTTAGCGTACGCTACCCACTTAGACGCACCTGACGACGATCGTGTGCTGACTGAGCCTAAGCAAGGACCTGCCGTAGAAATAGGTTTTGAGCGCCACCCTTTTAGGTGCACCAGTTTATAACCTTCGGCACTAACCGACGCGCGCGGCCCGCTACTAACCAGCAGGGTGCCTGGGTGCCGGCCACACGGACCGGTAAACAGCGTGTTAAAGTAGTTAAAAGCGGCTGCGGCGCACGCAGCCGCGCGCCCAGCCGTATGCAGCCCAGACTGCCAGCCTCAAGGCGGCATCCGTAAAAAAACCGCCGTGGTTGCCGGTAGTTTAAGGGCCTCGAAGCTAGTTGCGCCTGAGTACGCCGTACAGCAAAGGGTAGCCGCGCACACATTAGGCTTTACCTGACCAATCAGAACTACCCCAGCCAGTGCGGTACAGGCTATGTAGTTGGTGCGTACTACATCGGAGGTGACGAAGCTGTGTATCGAGACACCTATGCCCGTCTTGTTTAATAGATAAAATGTGAGTGCTGCGATGGTTGTTAAACCGGCGAACACGCGGCTGGCCGGGGACCCTGGCCCTACGTGGGCGCTTGCCACAATTACAGACCACACAAACAAAGAACCCATCTCTAACACGTCTCAGTTCCATCACCCACCTCAGTTAAGCTCTTGCGAGGATCAAAAACCACCCCCCGTCATAGCTAACCCTAAGCAGGTAACGCTACCCCATAACGAAGCCTGC
>JAYUZR010000025.1:0-31966 GCA_043751595.1 Candidatus Berkelbacteria bacterium | reverse complement strand
GCCGTAACCGAAAGGCCGGTCGTCTTGTCGAACCAGCTGAGGCTGGTCAACTCGATAGTAGTGGTTTGTGCCGGCGCCTGTGCCAGTCCCTTGCGGGCTCCAGAGGTGACGACGAGGGTAGCGGCGAGCGTGAGAAAATGACGACGATTCATTGGAATAGTTCCTTTTTCTGGCGCCCATCTGGACGCCATCATGGTGATGGCGGCCAGGCCGCAAGATTTTCGAGTTCTTAAGGGCCGAAGCCTGTGTCATCCAAGGCGCGCTCATAGCTGCAGCCGCTGTTTATTTGATGACCGAGGATATTAGCATAAATAACAGTAAAAAGCAATGTCTAGAGCAAGAAAAGGACAAAAGAAAAACACCCCGGCTTGCGCTAGGGTGCTTGTCTTTTTTTGAAGTGGGACGCTTCATTGCGTCCCGAGTAGATCGAGCCTCTCCATCGTGGTCGCTGTAGCGGGAGTGTAAGTCCCACTACAGACCTTGACCATCTCTTCATTGAAAAGGTCAAACTCCAACTTTTGGGCCGGAAACGTGAATCCCTCTCCGGGTTTAATGTCGGAGATGTACTTCTTGTTCCCGATTTTGTAGGTGATGCGCAGGGTTTTACGCACCATGACAGTGCGCCGATCTGTCGCCCATAGGAAAGGACGCAGCGACTCGGCGAGGAAGACACCCTTGGGCGGTTTGCCCAAGGAGTACATCATCACCCCGCCGACTGCAAAACTCTCTCCGTTGAGAAGTTTCTTTACCAAGGTGAGTTCGCCCTGCGACGAAGCGAGAGCGCGGCCACCGAGGTAGTTTAGCCATTCCAAGTTCGTGTAAGGGGCATACATGCCCTCCTCCACATAAATCGGAAACCCTCCCCGGCCGCTACGCTTGATGTCCCAGGTTTTATTCCAGAACAACGTTTGTCGGCGCCCCTTACCGTCGATCCACTCCACCTTAACGCAGATGAAGTGTTGGCCAACGGGGAGGTCGTTCGGAATCAGAAAGGTGTCACTCGCCTTCTTGGGATCCTTCGGCTCCTCATCCCCCTGGATCCATATCCAGGTTTTGTGAGCGAACGCGAAGTTGACCTTGAGGGCCAATCTTATTTTCCGCTCGGAGTTGTTTGGGTAGCGCGGAGTAAACTCTCGCGCTTCCCAGCCAAACTGCGGGACAAAAACGTCAGCCTTGTCCTTCTCGCAGAGTTGCTCTATGGCGAAGAAAAAGACATCGGGCACGGCCGGAGTTTGACCCTCGATCGTTTCCTTTCCCAACGGGATCGGAAGTTGGACCGACGGCAAAATCTGGGCGAAAGAAGTGCTCGCCAGCGAGCACAGAGCGACGAGTGGGAGAAAAGCTTTGCAAAGTTGCATTGTCGTAGTTTCCTTTTCGGCGCCCTTCGGACGCCAACGGTGATGTTGGCGGCCTTGAAACCGCATGTCGATTTTTCAAGGGCCGAAGCCGTGTCATCCAAGGCGCGCTCATAGCTGCAGCCGTTGTTTATTGATGACCGAGGATAGTAGCATAAAACCCCTAAAAAAGCAACCACTAGAGCACAAAACAAAACCGCCCATCCTGTGAAGTGGTTGGGCGGTTATGTATACTGATCGGCACTGGTCTAGCCGGGAAAAAGGCGTGCACCTAGGAACAGCCGGGGTAATGGCATGAAGCCGTGGAGTCCGTCTGGTTGAGGTCTAGGTAGCAGTCATCCACAATTCCTAGCTAGAACGGTACCGATCAGCAACGAGTTGGAAGGAACACCTGAGCGCTAGACACCAGAAGCACTCAGGCAGCGCGATTAATAGGACACTTTTAGGCTCCTGTCAATAGTTTAGGACCCTCTGCTGTATCTCGGATTTGGACCCCAAGCGCCAGAAGGGCATCTCGGATACGATCAGATTCGGCCCAGTCTTTATTGAGGCGAGCTTGTTCACGGGCTTCAACCAGCGACTGCATCTCTTCGGTTACTACGATTTCAACAGGTTTGAGACCGAGCATAAGCACCGATTCTACCATCTCAACAATACTCAAACGAGTAGCACCGGAAAGTGTCGTATTTCGGACCATATCCCAGAGTAAGGCCAGAGCTTGGGCGGTATTAAGATCATCAGAAAGTGCAGTGGTAATTTCGGCTACCCCCCGCCCTACTTGAGCCCCATCCAGTTCTCCCCCATCGAGCTCAGCAATAAGTTCGCGCAAATGTTTGCGCGCAGAAGCAGCTCCCCCTACCGCTTCCCAAGTAAAGTTTTGCTTGGCGCGGTAACTTGCCTGCAAGCAGAAATAGCGAAAATCGAGTGGATCAATCCCCCGCTCGGCAAGCTCGGCAAGTGTATACGTATTGCCAAGCGACTTCCCCATTTTGCCATTATCTACCTGCAAAAACTCAACATGCATCCAGTGACCAGCAAGTTGCTTGCCGGTTACACTCTCGCTTTGGGCGATCTCGTTGGTGTGATGAATCGGAATGTGGTCTACTCCCCCGCAGTGAATATCAATCTGATCGCCAAGTTCTGAGCGGATAATGGCCGAGCACTCGATGTGCCAGCCCGGAAAGCCTTTACCCCACGGTGATTCCCACTCCATGTCTCGTTGCTCTGTAGCAGGAGAAAACTTCCAGAGAGCAAAATCTTGCGGGTTCTTTTTACCTTCCACCACCTCTACCCGGTAGCCTGATTCTTGCCCGGCAAGATCGAGTCGGGCCATTTTTCCGTACTCAGGATAGGTTTGGGTGTTAAAATAAACGCCATCAGCGGCGACATACACATGACCACCCTCTTCAAGTTCTTGAATGAGCTTGATCTGCTCCTTGATTCTATCAGTGGCGCGCACCAGTGTAGGCACTTCGCAGCCAACTAAGGCCAGATCGTGCACAAACTGTTCTTCGTAGCGCTTGGCAACATCCCAGGCCGTGACGCCATCGCGCTTGGCACCGATAATCATTTTGTCTTCGCCGTCATCAGAATCCGCAACTAAGTGACCAACATCAGTCACGTTCATGATGCGGTTTACCTGATAGCCAACAAGGCGCAGGGCGCGCACCAGCACATCTTCACAGATATAGGTGCGCAAATTACCAATGTGAGCCGTACCGTATACGGTAGGCCCACAGGTATACATTGAGACTACTCCTGGCGTAAGCGGTGTAACCGGAGCTACTGACCGCCGAGCGGTATCGTAAAGGCTAAATATTACCGGCGCCTGGGTCGATCCATTCATCTACGGTAAGGGGACGATTAATAAGCTCTTCTTTGTATCCGCCTGGCTTCTTGGTTGCAGGAGCATTGGGATCGGTAGGGTCGGTGTGGGGCGCATCGGGATCGATAGCATCCTCTTCTACATCGCCAACGAGGGCATCGATTTCTTTAACGAGATCAAGCTCAAGCTCGCCAGAAGCAAGCTCTGGCGCGGTAGTATCGTCGCTAGGGAGTGCCGTAGCATCTTCTCCTTCTGGAGTAAGATCTTCTAGATCTTGGATTTCGAGCTGATCTGGATTGTCGTCAATGGGTGATTGCATGCAGCAAGATTACTGAAGAGTTCGCCTGCCTTCAAGGGCTCGAAGGAGGGTTGCGGGATCAGCGTACTCGAGGTCACTACCCATCGGCAAGCCCCGAGCGATGCGAGAAACCGAAATACGCTCCCCTACCTCGAGAGATTGGAGCTGTTGCTGTAGATACGTGGCTGTTGCCTCTCCTTCGAGCGAGGGATTGGTGGCTAAAATTACTTCTAACCTTGGCTCTGGCTCGCTTAAAAGCTCTGCCATCCGGCCAAGAAGCGAGCGAATGCGTAGCTGATCGGGACCAATGCCATCTATTGGTGAAAGTGCACCCCCTAATACGTGATAGACACCGTTATACGAGCCAGTGCGCTCGAGCGCGATGACATCGAGTGGTTCTTCTACTACGGCGATAAGGAGCTGATTGCGGGTTTCGTCGCGACAGATGGCGCAGAGATCGCCTTCGGCAATGTGCCCACACCGCTTACAATCGCCTAGGCCGGTCCGTAAGCCATCAAGGGCATCGATGAGGCGGGTAAGCTCGTATTCGGACTGCCTGAGCAGGTGGAATACTAAACGAGAAGCCATCTTAGGGCCAATACCAGGTAACCGGCTTAAGCCATCAATTGCCGCTTGTAACGCTGCAGGAAGTTTTGCGGACATACTTAACTTTTAGCCTTAGACGCAGCTGACTTTTTAGTGGCTGTTTTTGACTTAGCTTTTGTAGGTTTCTTTTTGGCAGGTACTTTCTTTTCTGGAGCATCTTTCTTTACTCGCTTTTGTGGCAAAGGTAGTGGATCGAGCCCAGTAATAACAAAGGCCGCCTCTGCCTCATCCTTGAAAGGAAGTGCAACGCCTTCAGACTCGAGCTCGGCAATCTTGCCAGGGAGATGCTGTTTCTTCCAGAGAGAAAAATCACACTCGGGGTAGCCAGGACAGCCAAAGAAAATACCGAAGCGGGAACGTTTTTCGGCCAGCTCTTTTCCACACTTAGGGCAGATAATGCCAGTAGGTGCTGCCTGATTAAGTGGCTTAAGTCCACGACACTCGGGGAAGCGGGTACAGGCTAGGAACTTTCCGTAGCGACTAAGCTTGACCACCATAGGGGCACCACACTCTGGGCAGAGCTCGTCGCTGGATTCGGTAGTATTTACCTTCTCAATTTTCTCACCCTCTTCGTCGATTTGTTGCTTAAAAGGACCCCAGAACGCACTGAGCGTGCCGGCATAGGTAGCCTGGCCCTCGGCGATGTTATCGAGCTGCTGCTCCATATTGGAGGTGAAATCGGTATCGACTACGTTTGGGAAGTGCTTACTAAGTAAATCGGTTACCCAAAAACCTACTTGCTCGGGCACCAAACGGCGTTGATCGAGGCGGATATAACCGCGCTCTACCAGGGTATCGATGGTTGGGGCATAGGTAGAAGGACGACCAATACCGTGCTCTTCAAGGATTTTAATAAGACTTGCCTCATTGAAGCGTGGAGGTGGCTCGGTACTGTGGGCTTCGGAAGTAACGTCTCCGGTGGGTACTACCTGACCAGGAATAAGCTCTGGCAAGTTTTTAGCCTCGTCTTCTCCAGCAAATGCTGCAAGGAATCCGGCAAAAAGAATAACTTGCCCAGTGGCACGGAATAGGCCATCGCCCTGTTTAATAACGAGAGCAATTTGCTGAATCTTGGCTGGTAGCATCTGGCTGGCCAGGGTACGACGGCGGATAAGATCGTACAGGCGCTGGGTCTGAGGATCGTCGCTTACTTCTTGCGGGGTGCGCTCTGGGTGCGTAGGACGAATAGCTTCGTGCGCCTCTTGTGCGCCCTTACTCTTGGTTGCGTATTTAGGGGCAGTTGCCGGCAAGAAAGTTGGGCCGTACTTTTCGGCAATATATTCGCGAATTGAGGCAACAGCCACATCGGCCAAGTTAACTGAATCGGTACGCATATAAGTGATATGCCCCGCCTCGTACAGCCGCTGTGCCATTTGCATGACTCGCTTAGCAGAAACGCCAAGGCGGTTTACTGCATCTTGCTGCATGGTGGAGGTAGTATAAGGAGCAGAAGACTTGCGAGTAGTTTCTTTAAGCTCGCGATCTTCTACTTTTGCAGGAGCACCCTGAAGTGCCTGAACCATTGCTTCAGCCTGCTCGAGTGAAGAAATCGTGAGCTGCTCGAGCTTTTCACCCTTGAAGTGGCTTAAATTAGCCTCGAGCATGCCTGTTTCTAGCGGGAAGGCAGCATGAAGCGACCAGTAATCGACTGACTGAAAGGCCATGCGCTCTCGCTCACGATCGATAATGAGGCGAAGAGCAACAGACTGCACGCGACCAGCAGAAAGACCGCGGTAGATTTTGCGCCAAAGAAGTGGCGAAAGGGTGTAGCCAACGAGCCGATCCAGTGTGCGGCGAGCCTGCTGCGCATCGATTAAGCTGTAATCAAGCTCGCGAGGAGCGGCCACTGCGGCTTGAATAGCCTCTTTAGTGATTTCGTCGAAGGTAATACGGACCACTTCTACTCCTAGCTTTTCGAGCTCGAGCGCTTGGCTAATATGCCAGGCAATAGCCTCTCCTTCTCGATCCAAGTCGGTTGCGAGTAAGACTCGAGTTTTACCTTTGAGTGAGTTCTTAAGTTCTTTAAGAGTGGCCCGAGCTCGTGGCGGGGTAACGTATTGCGGAGCAAAATCTGCATCAACCTCTACCCCCAGCTTACTTGCTGGGAGATCGCGCACATGCCCCATACTTGCACGCACCTCGTAGTCGGGCCCTAAATAGCGCCCGATGGTGCCGGCTTTGGCTGGAGACTCAACAATAACTAATTGATTAGCCATACTCCTTTACGATACGTGATGTGCGCGTTTAGTTCTAGCACTGCTAGCGCGGCGTTGATGGTGGAAATAGGTAATTGCAGCATTTCGGCAAGTTTAGTTGCCGGCTGTGGCTGCAGCCGAAGCTGGTTGTACAGAGTGAGCTGGGTATCTGTCAAGTTGGCAGGTGGAAGGAGTGGTTGATCGGAAAGCTTGATTCCGGCTAGTGAAGCGATATCTTGCGCAGTGCAGACAGGATGCGCACCCTGCTTAAGCAAAGCTAATCCCCCGGCGTTTTCGAGCCGAGTAATATCGGAGGGAACTACCGCTACCTCGCGACCACACTCGAGTGCAGCTTGTGCAGTAGCAAAGGTGCCGGAGCGCTCGCCGGCTTCTATTATTACTAAGACATGTGCCAAGCCTGCGATGATGCGGTTACGGGCCAAAAAGTTACGCTTTAATGGAACCGTGCCCTCAGGGTATTCACTTAACACCAACCCACCATCCAGTAAAAGATCGGCCAGTAGGGCTTCGTTAGCTTTTGGATAGCATTGATCCAGCCCATGGGCGACCACAGCGATGCCGTGACCCCCTTCTTTTACTACTAAGTGATGAGCCTGGGCATCTACCCCGTAGGCAAGACCGGAAACAATTACCATCCCCGCCCGTACTAGTGGGCGAATGAGATCGTGCATGCAGGACTGCGCGTAGGTGCTCATCATGCGACTACCAACTACCGCAATGCAAAGGCGGGCAGCCAAAGAAATATCTCCCTCGTAGAATAGCTGCTGCGGGGGATCGTGTAATTGCAGTAATTGATGAGGATAGAAGGGTTGGTCGGGTGTGATTGATTGCATGCGACCACCCTACCCACCCCTCCATTACAGCACAGCCCTAGTCAAGAATTACGCGTTTTGGAATAGGTTGATCCCCAAGACCTTTGCCTGACGCCCAATCGCCTCCTGGAGCAGCTGTGAGTACAGCAATAGCCCGATAGTTTCCATGCTTCCATGCTGCTCATGACCCAAGATATTTCCCCCACCTCGAATCTCCATATCGCGAAGAGCAACCGACCACCCACTTCCCAACTCGTCTGCTTCTACCAGTGCTTGCAAACGCTTTCTGGCTGCATCAGTAGTTTGTAGCTCTCCTACTTCGATACCATCATATACGGAACGCTCTACCCCACCCAACATAAAAATGGCCTGCGCCTGCTTTGTTCGGCGCCCCACCCGTCCACGTAACTGATACAGATCAGATAAGCCAAACCATTCCGCATGAAGTACTACTAAGGTATTAGCTCCAGGAACGTCTAACCCATGCTCTACAATGCTAGAGGCAACCAAGATATCGAGATTGCCGGCCATGAACTCACCCAGGGTGCGCGCCAGCTCGATTTCGTTTTGCTGGCCGTGCGCCATTTTAATGCGGGCCGAAACACCTGCCTGTGCCAGGAGTCGCTCAACCGTAGCAATGACGCTTGCAAGCGACTGTACGCGGTTATGGACCACAAAGGATTGGCCGCCGCGCGCCAGCTCTTCTACTAATGCCTTTTGCAGCATCCCGTCGTCATACTGAGAAACGATCGTTGTAACTGGTTTCCGCCCCAGGGGAGGTGTTCGCAAAATACTTAAGCCGCGAAGACCTGAGAGGCTCATTGAGAGTGTGCGGGGAATCGGCGTCGCCGAGAGTGAAAGTACATCTAGCACAGGACGAACATCCTTAAGCAGCTCCTTTTGGGCCACGCCAAACTTTTGCTCTTCATCAAGAATCATTAATCCTAGGTTTGGAAAGGCAATATCCTTACCAAGTACTCGGTGCGTTCCTACCAACACATCCACCTGTCCCGCAGCCACTCTTCCGACTACTTCTTTGGCGTGATTGGCGGTTAAGCGCGAAAGCCTTTCCACTCTAATTGGGAGATCCTCAAACCGCTTCCTTAGTAGCTCGTAGTGTTGCTCGGCTAGTACTGTAGTGGGTGCCATCAAAATAACTTGCTGACCATTCGCCACTACCTGGGCCGCAACACGTAAGGCAACCTCAGTTTTTCCAAAACCAACATCCCCACAAAGAAGTCGATCCATGGGAACGGTGGTTTCGGTAAGTTCACGCTTCATATCAGTCATTGCTCGTGCTTGATCTTCGGTGAGATCAAATCCGGAACCTTCTGCTAATACCTGATCCCAGTCTTCGTGCCAGGTAATAGCTGGACGAGAACTTCGATGACGAGTTGCGTACAGTTTAAGTAGTTCGCGAGCAATGCCAATAAGATCTTTCTCAATTCTTTCTTTAGTATTGGCCCAAGCTTGCGAATACAGCCGCGTAAGGCGCGGGTGGCGATTGCCAATATAGGGCATCAGCTCCTTCTCGCGATCACTGGGGAACAAGATTCTATCGTTTCCTGCGTACTGCAGAGAGATAAACGACCCAATTTCGCCCCCCAGCCCTTTTCGGACTAGTTTTCTTTCAAAAATACCCACCCCATGTGCTGGATGTACAATATACTCACTAGGTTGAATGGTGCCATGCTCGGTAGGAACCTGATTCGGGATGAGCTGAGGTACATCGGTAAGAGGAAGCTTAGTAAATCCCCCACCCTCTTTCGCCTCGGCATATTCCTCGAGCTCTTCACCAAAAAAAGTGCACCGAACCGGATGCAGATGTGTGGTTGGCCACCAGGTAATAGTATCTCCACGCACCACGAAATCTCCCGAAATGGTTGGTTCGTGCACTTCTGCAAAACCCTTCATTCGAAGGAAGGTTAGGAGTTGGTGATGGGTAAAATTACTTGACATTTATGCTCTTGGAGTATACATTTCTGCGGAGCGTTTGTTATCTACTTGCGCTGCCAACGATCTTTGCCCCTCCTTTGGATCACCGGTAGTAATACCAAGTTAGCACGTAAGTAGATAAGAAATGCTCTTTTTTATTTGGCCGATTTCGTCGTTATCACCTGCGGGTCTCGCTCACTGTACCTGCAGTACACCTCGCTCGCATCCTCGGTGCCGCCTAGAAATCGTCTCAAATTAAAAGGAACTACCGCATTCCCTTTCCCAGACAATAAAAAACCGGCGATTTTCTCGCCGGTTTTTTAAGCCAGACGTATTAGTCGGCAATCTGGACGCCCATGGAGCGAGCAGTACCCATGATAACCTTCTCTGCTTCTTCGATGGTACGAGCAGAAAGATCTGGGAACTTCTTCTCGGCTACAGCACGAAGCTGATCGCGAGTAAGAACGCCTACGCTCTGCTTGATTACGTTAGCCGCACCAGCCTTGATGCCAAGCGCTTCCTTAATAAGGATAGCTGCAGGCGGCTGCTTGAACTCTAGATCGAAGGTACGATCTTCGTAAACGGTGATCTCAACAGGGATAATGGTGTTACCAAGCTGACGAGTAGCCTCGTTGAACTTGTTAACGAATTCCATAATGTTAAGACCTTGAGGTCCGAGGGCGGTTCCTACTGGAGGAGCAGGAGTAGCTTTACCAGCTGGGCACTGGAGCTTGATGATTGTCTTGATGGTTTTCTTGGAGGCCATGATGAAAACTTAAACGCGCTTTAACTGAAGGTAATCGAGAGTAACCGGAGTCTCACGACCGAACATAGATACCAGAACTCGGATTTTACCGCGAGTAGGATCTACTTCGTCTACTTTGGCCTGGAAGCCCTTAAGGGCTCCGTCGGTGATTTGAACCAAATCGCCGATGACCAGTTCGATTTCGTGCTTAGGCTCGTCTACACCCATACGCTTGCGGATAACATCCATCTCTTGTTGTGAAACAGGAGTAGGACGAACGCCGAACCCGGTGAAGCCGGTTACGTTAGGGGTATTGCGAACCACATACCATGAATCGTCGGTAACGATCATTTCGACAAAGACATATCCGGGGAAGATCTTGCGATCTACGGTTTTGCGTTTGCCGTTTTTGATCTCGATCTGCTTCTCGATTGGAACCAGAACGCCGAAGATTTTATCGTGCATACCGAGAGACTCGCGGCGTTGCTCGATATTTTGAGCAACTTGGTCTTCGTAGCCGGCATAGGTGTGAATAACATACCAGTTGCGAGCACCAGATTGCTTACCAGTAGAGCGAGCAACACCGGTAAGGCGTGCCTGCTTACTTGCAGCCTCGGCTGAGACTACTTCGTCTACTACCTCAACCTCGGCTTCTGAAGCTTCGGTTTCTAGCTCTGGTTCTGTAATCTCGGTTTCCGGAGTAACCTCGGCGGACTCGAGTACTTCAACTTCTTCAGGGGTTGTGTCGGTGGTGGACATAGGTACTCCTTAGCGGTTGATGAAAAAGCCGAGGGCGTGGATAAATGCGTAATCGACAAGGGCAATTACCAGAGTGGCAATACCGATACCGATGACAACACTCACGGTGTTGCGAAGAACTACCTGCCAATTAGGCCAGGTAACGCGGCGCAGCTCTAGCCATGCGCCCTTAAAGTAATCGGTAACTGGATTACTCTTGAGCTGCATCCTTGGTTGCCTTGGTGGCGCGCTTTGCAGGAGCCTTACCCTCTGAACCAATGCTTAGCACCTTAATTTGCGTAAGTTGCTGGCGATGGCCGATGGTACGACGCTGGCGCTTCTTGGACTTGTAGGTGAAAACACGAAGTTTTTCGCCCTTCTTTTGCTCGAGCACGGTGGCAGTAACCTGCATACCGCTGATAAATGGGCTTCCTACCACAAGCTTGCCGTCCTCTTCGGTGGCAAGAACGTGTGGGAAAATAAGCTCACTTCCAGCATCACCTGGAAGTTTTTCTACGGTAATAACACTACCAAGTTGGACTCGATATTGCTTACCTCCGGTTTGAATGATTGCGAACGACATGTGCACAGAAAACTTACGCGTGTGTAGCGGTAAAACGTCTGGCAGACACTACCAGAGGAACGCTAGAAGGTCAACCGCTTATAGCGTAGCACTACAGATTGCACGAGCGCCATGCAGAGAGCATTTACCAAGAGGGCGGTTCCACCATAACTAAGGAATGGGAGCGGAATACCCGTCACCGGCATGATTCTAATATTCATGCCGATATTTACGAGCATTTCGAAGAGAATCTTAGCGGCAATTCCCAGGCATAGGTACCGGCCAAGGGCATCTTTGGCGATACTTGCCGCATGCAGACACCGCAGCACAAGCATACTAAGCAATGAAACGATTACTAATGAACCCACCCAGCCCCATGCCTCGGTAATAGAAGCAAAGATAAAGTCGGCATGAGCAACCGGCACAAAGCGCAATTGAGACTGCGTACCAAACCCTAGTCCTGTACCAGTAATACCCCCGGAGCCTACGGCAATAACCGCCTGAGCTACGTTATAGCCTGCCCCCGACGTATCGTGGATGGGATCGATAAAACTTACCAGGCGATCTCGCTGATACGGCTTGAGCAGCTTTCCAAAAGGCCCGGTACCCTGCAGGGCAAGGGTAGAAATGAGTACTACCGAAAGTAAGCCTGCCGTAATAAGGAGTTTTTGTGTTCTTGAGAGTGGTGCATGCAGCAGTAGTACGAGTGAGGAAACGCCAATAATAGCTGCTGTTCCAAAATCAGGCTGCAAGAAGATGAAGGCAGTGGGAATAAGAAAGAGAGCAAGCGCACCGAAAAAGCGCCTCATAGGTAACCTGCGCTCTACCCCAAAAGAGAGCGAAAGTAAGGCACTCAGCAGCAGTAGCACGAATAACTTCATCACTTCTCCAGGTTGGAACTGGATAAAGCCAAAATCGATCCACAACTTAGCGCCAAACTCTTCTTTTCCGATAATAGGGACTAGCCCGAGTAGGATGGAGCCGATTCCGTAAAACCAAGGAGCAAGTCCGCGCAGGTTTCGGTAATCGAAGAACGGCACCAAAATAAGCACCAGAAGCGAGATGGCAACATACACCAACTGACGAATGGTAAGGGCGAGTCCATCATCCGCCGTAAGTACATAGATAACCACACTCCCCACCCCCATAAGGACGGTGGGGATAATGAACAGCCAAGGATCGAGTGTCTTGAACCTGGTGCCCATGGTGCAAAATCTATTCGGCCGGCGTAAGGGCTACCGCGACTGTGTGTTCGCCTACCACAATTTCTTCAAGCGCCTCTTTGTACTGCACTTCTTTTACAAACGTCTCAGCCAAGACTTTTGGATAGTGCACGATGAGAGGTTCAACTATAAACTTAGCTTCTGGAGCAACCGTAAGCACTGCCCATTCTCCTGGCTGAAGGCCAGAGTTTTTACGCAGCTGCTGTAGTTGTCGTTGTAGTTCTCGAGCAAGACCAGCTTCGAGGAGTTCGTCAGTAAGAACGGTATCGAAGGCTACACCATCGCTTGATGGCCAGTTTTCTGGAAGCTCGGCCACCTGCTTAACCTCGAAGACATTCAGCTCTTCGGCCAAGATAGTGAGAAGTTCTTCGGAAGCGCCTTCCAGATTGGTAACATATACAGAAGCCAACGGTTGACGCACTTTTTGACCAAGACTTGAGCGAAGGGCCAATCCCCTCTCTACGGTTTGGCGAAGGCGATGCATCTGACTAAGTAACTCGAGATCTGCTTCCTCAGTAACTACTGGCCAAGGAGTAAGGTGCACGGAAGATGCATCACCCTCTTCTTGCAGCGTTTTCCAAAGGAAATCGGCCATAAACGGAGTGAATGGTGCAATAAGCTGCAAGGTAGTGCGAAGTAATTGGCGCATTGTTGCAAAGAAGGCAGTATCGCTTCGCTTGCGGGAACGACGAAGATACCAGGTAGAAAGCTCGCCAATATGCTCTTCTAGTAAGCGGCCAGCGCGCTGGAAATCTGCCACTTCCATAAGTTCGGTCATTTCAGCCACGATTAGGCGCTGACGACTAAGCGCCCACTGATCGAGCGCGGTGTATTCAGCCTTAGCCACCTCTTGCTTGGGATCAAACTCGGCAAGATTTGCATAGGTACTAAAGTAGCTGGCCATGTTCCAGAGCAACATCAGGCTACGGCGGTAGGCCGCCTGCAATTCTTTAGGAGAAAGCGCCTTAGATTCACCTGGTGCATTAACGGTAAGAATAAACCAACGGAAGGCATCGGCCCCGTACTCGGCAAAGATCTGATCAGGATCAGCCACATTTCCGACTGATTTACTCATCTTCTTGCCGGTCTCATCTACCAAATGCCCCATGCAGACTACGCGCTTGTAGGGTGCTGGCTTTCCGGTGGCCACCGCAAGTGCAAGCATGCTATAGAACCAACCTCGGGTTTGATCGACTGCCTCGGCGATGAAATCGGCAGGATACTCTCCCCTTTCTTCGCGACCTGAGGCCACGGGCATAGCGCCAGAGTCGAACCAAATATCGAGTACGTATGGCTCGCGCACGAACTTCTTACCATCTTTAACGAGCATGATCTCATCAATAAACGGACGGTGGGGATCAAAATCTTCCCCTATCTTGGAAGGATCTTCAGCCAGACTCCGAAGTTCTTCAAGTGAGCCAATGCAGATTTGGGAACCATCTTCGGCTGTCCAAATAGGTAGTGGGATTCCCCAGAAGCGTTCACGCGAGATAGCCCAATCGCGGGCCTCGGCAACAAAGTCTCCAAAGCGGCCATCGCGAATATGAGTGGGCACCCAATTGATGGTTTCGTTGGCGGCAATAAGCTCAGGGCGCAGCTTAGACATAGCGATATACCAAGAATCTTTTGCGTAGTAGATAAGCGGAGTTTTGCAGCGCCAGCAGTGCGGGTAGCTATGGAGATGTGACTCCTTACTATAGAGAGCATTTCGCCCTTTTAAGTAGGTAAGAATCTGAGGGATGGCTTCGCGGATATTCTGTCCGGCAAACTGAGGGACATTATCGAGGAAGCAGCCATCAAGGCCAACTGAGTGCATTTGCACTAAGCCTTCTGCCAGACCTAGATTAAAGTCGTCTTCGCCGTACATGACTGCCGTGTGCACCACGCCGGTTCCATCGGTATCAGTAACAAAATCGGCCGCCACAACCTGGTGCTTTTTGCCAGGAGCATCGCCAAAGACATTATCAAACGGGGGTGTATACTCCATTCCCACCAAGGCAGTACCGGGCATTTCTTCTAGAATCGTATAATCGCCTTTAAGCACACTCAGCCGAGACTTAACCACGATAAACTCGCCCTCTTCTTGCTGTACCGCTACGTAAGTAAGGGTTGGGTGCACCGCGAGACCCACATTACCGGGCAAGGTCCATGGGGTAGTTGTCCAGGCAAGGATTGAACGACTTGGGTTATCTACTAGGGGAAAAGCGGCAGTAACGGAGATATCGCGGATATCTTTATACTCCTGAGCTACCTCTGCCGCAGAAAGGCCGGTTCCACAACGTGGACAATACGGGAGAACTTTATAGCCCTGGTAGGCTAATCCCCTATCCCACACCTGCTTAAAGTATCCCCAAGATTTAGAAACGTAATCTGGCGTAAGGGTGATGTAAGGATTTTCGAGATCGGACCAGTAGCCTACACGCGGTACAAACTTGTCCCAGTCTGATTTAAAGGCCAATACGCTTTCTTTGCAGATGGCATTGAACTTGATTACAGAGGCTCTTTCATCGCCAGGAACCAGAGTAAGAATATCTTTTTTACTGGCCAGGCCGAGCTTTTTCTCTACCTGTACTTCAATGGGTAATCCGTGCGTATCCCAACCACTTTGGCGGCGAACATATTTGCCACGCATGGTTTGGAACCGTCCCATGGTGTCCTTAAAGGTCATGGGGGTAGCGGTATGCAACGGCGGTTTAGCGTTTGCATACGGAGGACCATCGTAAATTACATACGATTGGTTTCCCTCATTTTGTTTGAGGCTTTTTGCGAAGGTGTCTTCGGATTGCCAACGAGCTAAAGTAGCTTCTTCAAGCTCCTTCTGATTCGGTTGACTGGTGAGTGGTTGATACATGGGAGGGACTAGGGTTGTCGAGTGCCAGATTTACCAATTGGTCGGCACGTTTGTTTTGGGCACGCAGTACATGGGTAATGTTGTACGGAATACTCAGTGCCTGGAGGTGGCTACGGACAGATGCGGCAAGGGTCTGCAAATGTGGCTCTTTAATTCGGTAAATACCGGCCAACTGCTTTACGACCAGCTCGCTATCCATCCGAATGGTAATGTGCGAAGTGGCATTGTGCTCAGTAAGGAAAGGAGGAATTTTTTCGAGAGCATCAATAAGGGCCTGATACTCGGCTACGTTATTAGTGGCATCGCCAAGAAAACGACTATGTGTAAAGACTTCTTGATCGGCCATCGTAAAGACAACCCCGATTGCGGAAGGACCAGGATTGCCGCGAGCACCGCCATCGGTGTTAACAAAAAGAGTGGTTTGATGATCTGCCATACCGGTGCAGACTACCGTAAATTAAGTAAATACAACAGGGCAAGAGGCTATGCAAATGTGCGAATACCTTGCATAACCAATTGAAACAAAAGCTTGAAAATTACTTCTTTTCCTTATTTTTAGGCAACCCGCGAATATCAAACAGCGCCACAAGTACCAGTGAACCAGCAAATGCCAGAATAAGATCCCCAGCCATTGCCCACTTCCAATACGTAGTAATCGTAAATTGATAGGGTAAGAACGTTCGATATGGACTAGGCTTTGTTGGAATAGTTGACTGAATACTTCCCCATAATTGAACTGGATAAGGACTTAACTCATCCGGTGAGATCGCTCCCTTGAGGCAATACCCCTTACCATAGGCTATTGGAAACCCTACAGTCGTGGTACACATTTCACCACTTTCATGGTGCATAACTGTCAAGAACTGAAATGAGCAAAGAACAATAAAGGAGCAAATAAGCGAGGCCACCTGGTTTTTGCTCAAGCCTTGGGTATTAATACTTTTTATTTTAGGAATAAGATCCAGACCCTTATTTATAACTAAGCCCGTAGTAGCTAAAGCTTGCTTTCTGTTTTGCGTTACTGAAAGATACTTTTTTGTAATGACAAATATGACCAGCCAAAAGGCCATGTTTATTATTAAACCCTGAAAGGAAATAACTGAAAGAAGGGAAGTAAAAAAGACTTTTAAAATCTCATCAGGATTCATTTCTGCACTAGTGGAATCGATAGGCGCCTCTTCTACCTGAGTAAAGTTTTGCGAACTCGAACGAAAAACTGGAATATAACTTGATACTTGCCAAGTAATTACCGGCGAGGGAAATCCCCTCGAATAAGTAGTGACTTTAGTCGAACTAGTACTTACCGTCGTTACTCGGTAAGGAAAAAAGCAGAAAAGAATAAATACTAGGAAAAATACACAGCCGAGTAATCTATTTCGCAAAGATGGTGTCATGCAACTATCGTCTCATGACACCATAGAGAAATGCAAAACCCCGGATCGCCATCGATCCAGGGTTTTCGCTATTCAATTTCACTCTGCCCTTTCAGGAACTCTTTTGGGTCCATGCCCAGCACTAGGCACGCTACCCAGGCAACTCCAGAAAAAAATACGGCCAAACCAACGATAGTCCCAACAATTCCGAGAGCTTCTCCCATGATTCACCACCCCTTCATCTTTGTTGTTATTTTTACCACTTCTCTGCGACTACAACTAGGCCAGTCGCTCAATTCCTCGCACCTTAGCCGACCGCGCCCTGCTATTCTTCTTTAACTCTTCAAAGGTCGCCTCAAGCGGCTTCTTATTCAGTAGCCTATACTCCCCTTCTTTAGCCAGGTCCCGGAAAAAGTGCTTTACCGGACGGTCTTCTAGTGAGTGGAAACTGATCACCACCAAACGTCCACCAGGAGCGAGTAATTCAACCGCCTGCTTCAAGCCCTTATCTAAGGCATACTGCTCTTCGTTAACCTGCATCCGAATCGCCTGAAAGGTACGCATGGCCGGGTGCGGGTTCTTGTACCGCAAAGCGGCCGGATAGCAGCCGCGAATAAGCTCGGCCAGTTCATGAGTAGTATGAATCGTCCCCTCTTTACGCTTGGTGAGAATCGTCCGAACAATTCGGTGTGCCAAGTGCTCTTCGCCCTGTGAGCGCAGCAACTCTACTAATCGGTGCTCGGGCCAGGTATTTACAATACTCTGTGCGGTAATACTAATCGTTTGATCCATCCGCATATCCAGCGGCCCATCGTGAGTAAACGAGAATCCCCTCTCGGCCGTATCAATCTGAAAACTAGAGACACCAAGGTCCATTAAGATGCCATCAACCTGGTTGATTTCACGCTTGTGTAGCAAATCTTTCATCTGAGCAAAGTTCCCCCACGCATACTCGATTCGCTCACCTAAGCGTTCTTGTGAAAAACCGAGTGCCTGCTGATCTTGATCAATCCCAATCAAACGCACTTTTTTACCGGCCGCTTCTGCGCGATCAAGAATAGCTTCGGCGTGCCCGCCCATCCCCAAAGTTGCATCCACAAAGACGCCACCACGCTCGGGAGCGAGGAGTTCGAGGACTTCATCCAATAGAACCGGTACATGCAAATCGGAGGCAGCCACAGACAAAGTTACTGGTAGATATATCCCTTAGACCCTACCTCACCGGTAAAGTCAATGATTTGAGGCGTTGCCGAGGGGTTGGCCCCTGCCATTTTGGCAATAATCGTGTGTCGTGTAGTGCCAGAATAACCAGTGGAAACGATGTACGCATCGGGCCGCTGGTAGAGCTGAGAGATCGCCTGGCCGGCCGTGGCATCGGGAGCTAAACTTAGGGCAAGATCGTCTACAGCACCTGAAAGCTGGAGAGTAAGCGTGCCGCGTGCGGCATTTGGCACGGCTGGCGCAATACTATAGGCGTTGAGTCCGGTAAAGAAATCGGTAGGAGCTGCAAAAGATTGTAGACTTTCAGTAAAGCCGTTATCCCCCGAACATCCAGCTGAGCAGATTAACGATGAACCTGCCTGCAGCGATAATCGTTGTTTAGGTGGAAGTTGGCTGGAGAAATATCCAAAACTTACCGCGCCACCCGCTGGGATATCGCTTGCTCGAAGCAGTGATTCACCCGGAACATTCGCCCCCACCATCCGCCGCACGGCAATCGTGTAATACGGACAGGAAAGATCGAGACCAGTATCGGTGGGTGTGTCACAAGAAGTAGTTACACTTTTAAACCCGCGCACAATTGGCGAAAGCCGGTAGTAATTAGTCGTGGAAGCCAAGGTTCCGTACTCACCGCGAGCATCCAGCGCGCCGGTTTTCATTCTCATAATCCCTTCATCGATGCCGGCCATCGCCTGGAGCTCTGCCTCATGCGCAAATTGCTGACCTGCACTCTGCCGCCTTGCACCACGCACCTGCTGGCTAATAGCAAATAAAATACCGCTAAAGCCCGTTAAAATAAGAAGCACCAGGAGCAGCGAAGAGCCTTTCTTGTAAGCTACAAGGTTCATAGAAGAAAAACTAAGGCTGACCATAGGTAAAGCGGTTACTAGCTCGAGTATACAGCCGCTCTCGAGTAATGACCGGGATTACCGATGCGTACTGATTAGCTCGAGGATCGGTTGCCACTGCTGCTCGGTAACTAAGCGTAATTGGCATCAAAATAGAGGGTGGATTCAAATTATAATTGGCAGGAATTGCTTCTCCCCAGATTGGAGTAATCGTTAATGGCTCCACTGTGTACTCGGAAGGAGTGAGTGCGCGCTGAACAACTTGAGCAATAGGAACCGAGAAAATTGAAGCCACACTTGCCGTGGTGCAAGTAAGATTACCCACAATAGGAACTGCAGGAAGGACAGTGGGCGTTACTCCACTAATTCTCATTCTTACGAGCTGCCGATTACCAGTAGTAGCATCCAAAATAGAAGTACAGTACAGGTAGGTCTGCAATGCTCCCGTGGGCACACCCTCATCCCCCACCTCTTGGCGAGTTAGGTACAGCAACTGCCCTTCGCTGGCTGTCGTCATTTGATACGTTCGTAGCACTACTGGAGTGGGACCAGAAGGGGCTGGAACCGCCATAATATCCCTATCAATAAACGCCAGCACCGCCTGCATCTGCGACTGCATCTCGCCAGAAATCTGGGAGGTACGCTGAGTACGGGCAGTAATCACGCTAATATTAGCCGCTAAAGCTGCTGTGCCGGCCAGAATAGTAACCGCAATAACCAGCTCGATAATGGTGTAAGCGCGCCGTTTCATCGTGGGTCGCTTAGCGTACTGGTGAGAATATATTTCCTTGAGGGAACCAGTGAATCTTGCACCACAATCCTAAGCCCGAAGCGCCCATCACCCAAACTAGTAAACGAAATACTGCGATTGTAAAACGCATACGCATCTTGATCGGCCTGCTGACTGGCATACAGTGCGAGCGTAGTATTTCCTGAAGGGTGCTGAGCATCAACCCGAGTGCGTGCATCTTGAGCGCCAGTGGGAACGGTTCGGCGAATCGCCAGAATCTCGGCTGGAGTACCTTCTGCCCCCAGGTTTTGCAGTAATTGTAAGCGCCTAGTATTTCCCCCACCACCTTGCGTACTAGTTGCAGGCCGTACCTCGGGAGCACTATCTAGCACAGCATTACATGCCGCTGTGCTAGAGGCGACTCCGCACCATGCAAGCTGTTGCGGACCACCCTGCCCAGCCGGTGGACAGACACCGCCATCACATGGAGTTAGCAGTACTGGAGAAGCCACCAAGATGCCGTAGGTAGGTGTGGCTCCAACCGATCCAATCCAGGTAGCAAGCGAAGTTCCGAGGGGAATCTGATCTCGCAGAGAAAGAATTTGCTGCTGAGACTGCTCCGCAATCTCGGCTAATTGGGTTTCGGCGTACTGATTGCCGAGCAAGCGCTGCGAAGATTGGATTGTCGAGGTGGCAGCGGTAAAGAAAATACCAAGTACGGTAATAGCCACTACGGTCTCGAGTAAGGTAAAGGCGCGGCGCCGAATAGGTGTAAAGAAAGACATCACAAACTTCTTACTTTTAGTGGCTCGGATAGAGCCGGAACATCCAGACTAATACCCGATGGTCCGCGAGTATAGCGCGCTTTATAGGTTACTCCCCTACTATCGGTATCTACTACCGAAGTGCAGCCGGTGGTTCCATCGACACTAGTGCAACCACGAGCCAATACTAACTCTCCCCCCTTTGCTCCATCAAAGTAGAGCTCCGTTCTGGTTGTGGGAAGAATATCGGTGCGGGCCGAACTTGAGGCAATAAAGACGTTTCTAATTTGTAAATCGGTGCCTAGCGAGCCCATTTCTAGAGCCGGAGTGGAAGCCGCTTGTAGCTGTGCACTGGTGACCTTACCGGTATACCAAGCCAACGAGCAAGTAACCACATTACTCTGTTGCACAATAATTGCTTCCGCATAGCGCAACCTTCCTTCACTTAATGCATCGGCAGAGGCTCCCAGTGCAGGATCTTGCTGTCCCTCTAAAATACGCCTTCCATAACCTACTGGGCGAGTACGAGCCATGGTAACCGCCTTGGCGATACAATCGGTAACTGAGAGGCCGTCGCGCTGTAAATCGAACTGAGCACTAAAGGTGTTGTAGGCGGGCAAGCTAATGGCACTCACCATACCAATAATAGTAACGGCAATTAGAAGCTCAACAATACTAAAGGCGCGCTGTTTCATATCCATAGTAAAGTATACCACTGGAGCAACTCTTTACTAAGCAGCAATGCGATCACCGCTCCCACTGCTAAGTATGGCCCAAACGGGATTTCGGTTTTTAGATTTCCACCTCCGCGAACAATTGCGAGCACACCACCAATTGAGCCAAGCATTACCGCAAAAAAGAGTGACTGAATAACCAGCGGATACCCGAGCAAAGAACCAATTGCTGCCAGAATCCAGATATCACCCGTACCCATACCATCGGTTTTGGTCAGTACCTTCCAGACAATAATAATGGCCAAAATAATAGCCGCCCCCACCCCTGCCCCGATCAGACTCTGCAGTAAGCCCGGTGTCCCGTGTTGCAGAAATTGATACAGCAGACCCATTACTCCAGCGGCTATGCAGTAATCAAGTGGTACCGATTGAGTCCGGATATCGATTCCAGAAAGCACTACTAAGCAAATAAACCAAATCCAGAGCGGTAAAACTGCAATTGAGAGACCAACCTTCCAGAAGGCAATAAAGAGCAGCATCCCCACCAGTAGCTCGACCGTTGGATACTGCAAGCTAAGCGACGCTTTGCAGCTTCGGCAGCGCCCCATTTGCAGAACAAAACTAATTACCGGGATAAGCTCATACCAATGCAGGACATGCCCACAGCTTGGACACCCCGAGCGACCAGTCACAATACTTGCCCGGCGCCCATCGCGTAAAATAAGGACATTTACAAAAGAACCGATCACCACACCGAAAGCAGCGACATATAAAATAAGGAGGATGGGTAGCATACAAACGTAGTATACGGTAGCGTAGTGGTATGCAGCCAGCACTTTCCGTCTACCACCTTTGCAAGAGCTTCGAGCAAGCTCAAATCGTCCGCGATATTTCTTTTTCTGTTCAACCCGGAGAGCTTTTGGGCATTGTTGGCCCAAATGGCGCCGGAAAATCTACCACTATTAAGAGCATCTTGGGGCTGGTTACGCCAACCTCGGGTAAAGTAACCATTTTTGGCGGCAAAGCCGATTCTCTCCAGCTTCGTAACCGAGTTGGCTACATGCCAGAAACCCCTTCCTTCTTCTCTCACCTTTCCGGGAGTGAGCTTCTGCATTTTGCTGGCTCTCTATTCGGGATGAAGGGCAAATCACTTACTGCGCGAGTAAATGAACTCCTCGCCAAAGTAGGACTAGAAGCTGCCGGTAAAAAGCCGCTGAGCAGCTACTCTAAGGGAATGCTCCAGCGCATTTGCTTGGCACAGGCTCTTATTAACAAGCCAGAACTTCTTTTCTTGGATGAGCCTATGGACGGACTCGATCCTATCGGGCGCATCCGTATGAAGGAACTTCTTATCTCGATCAAAAAAGAAGGGACGGCTATCGTGCTTAACTCACACATTTTAAGCGATGTCGCCGAGTTGGCAGACCAAATTGCCATCATGGACCAAGGCACCTTAGTTGCCTACGATACCACTGCAAATCTTATTCCCAAGGGCAAAACTCTCGAGGAAGTCTTTATCGCTAAGCTTGGCATCTCATGAAAAAAACCATGCTCTCTTCCGGCTATTTCACTCCTATTGCAGCCATTGCTCGGGTAAGCTTTTTTGAGCAACTGCGCAGCAAAATCTTGCTCGCCGTCCTACTTCTTGGAGTACTTGGCACCAGCTCAAGCTTTTTCTTCGCTTCTATTTCGCTCGATCAATCAAGCAGAGTAATTCAGAATCTTGGTCTTGCAGCTATCGAAGTTTGCGTAGCCCTAGTCACCATCTTTGCTGCTACCAGCAGTATTTCACACGACGCAGATAATCGCGTCTGGTACCTTTTATTCTCTAAGCCAGTAAGCCGGGCCCAGTACGTGCTCGGTAAGTTTGGTGGTATGTGCCTCCTGCTTCTGGCTCAGATCCTTATTTTAGGAGGTGTCTTTAGCCTTGGTTTGCTTTTTGTCGATCGATCACTCCTTGGGATTACCTGGATCACCCTGTTCTTTACCTTCTTACAAACCTCGCTCGTATTGGCACTGGCCATTTTATTTGGCTGCTTTACGGCGCCACTTAATGCCTCGCTCTACTCCTTGGCGCTTATGCTTGTCGGACGATCCGTTACAGGTGTAAAAGAGTTTCTTGCCACTCTTCCTGGTGATACTCAAATTGCACAGAGGCTGACCGATGTTGTGTACTACGTCCTTCCCAACCTTACTAAGTTTGATGTTCGCCGCATTCTTTTGTACGGGCTCGATCTGCCTGTCTGGCAAGTAGTTTCTAGCCTTGCCTACTGGCTGGTATACGTGGCCATCATTTTGTGGCTGGCCATCTTGGTAATGCGTAAGCAAGAGGTATGAACCCCGCCATTCGGACCAGTCTTTCTGTCCTTGCCACCGCAGCGTGCCTAAGTGCCATTGCAGGCTTGCAATATGCCACCGATCAAGCCGGAGCACCTCTTAAAAGCCAGCTTCGCCTTACCCGCTTAGTAACGTCCGAGCCACTCCTCCCCTCTTCTGCCACCATCCGTTTGCTCTCGCTTAATTCCCCGCAGGTTGTGGCCGATATTTTGTGGGTGCAAACCATCCAGTATTTTGGAATGGGAAACCCCTACGGCGACTACCCTTCTTTAGGTAAAATTACCAATACGATCGCCGATCTTGATCCTCGCTTCGCTCGGCCGTACGAGTTTGGCATGGTTACCCTCCCCTACATGAAGCAGCTCCCTGCTACAGTGGCGTTAGCAGCCAAAAGTGAGAAGGGCGTGCCCTTTGGGCAGCGCGGACTACTCGATTTCATGCACGGCACCATTCATCTTTTGAATACCAAGAATTACCCCGAAGCTGCCCGTCTGTACGAGTTGGCCGCTAAGCAGCCAGATCATCCGCAGGCCGCTGAACGCCTTTCAGCTATTGCTCTTAATAAAATTAGCGGTGAGGATAGCCGCGCCATTGCCATCGAGTACTGGACTAGCCTGGCTGAGCGAGAAACCGACGAACAGACCAAGGATACCTATGTTCGCTGGGCTGCCCACATGCACATCGTTGATACACTAGAGAAGCTGGCCAAAAAATATGAACAGGAAAAAGGCTCATACCCCAAAACCCTGAACGACCTTGTAACTGCCGGCTACATCGCCTTTATTCCAGAATCCCCCGTGGGCCGATTACTCGTTCTTGATCCAACCACTAAACAAATTACTTTTGATCAGCTGGATCCCAGTAAGCAGTAATAGAACTTACTGCGGCTGCACCTTATAGCCATCTACCGCTCCATTCGTACCCTTGGCATTATTCTTATTCTCGAAGGTGGCATACAGCGCATAATCTATGTGAAGTGTTGCAGCGCCATTTAAATAGCTCTGGTATCGGTAGACAGAGTTTCCGGTATTTAGCGGGTCTACAGGAATATCGCGGATAAAGTTTGGCTCAAGCGCAACCGTAAGGACATCGGTAGAGCTATTTATCACAACCTTAGCGGGCGGGTTAGCCCCGCTAGAAGCCACGTACTGTGAAGGAATCTGGGCTGAGTAATACGTAGCAAGTACTACACTAATCTGATTAAGATCGTTCTGTCGCTGAGCATCCCGAGCACGAAGCTTGATTCCGGTATACGAAACGGTAGCTAGTCCGGTAAGAATACCAATGATCGCAATCGTGATCATTAACTCAATCAGGGTAAAAGCGCGCTTGTTCATACATGCAGTATACGAGACCACTCTCTAAAACGAAAGAAGAACGCCCGAGGGCGTTCTTCTTTTCCTTGAATATCCTTAAGACTAGAAGTTGTCTGAAGCGATGAAACTTGGAGCGTAGGCAGTGATAGCAGTAGGACCACTAGCGTTTGGAGCTACATTGTTAGGACCAGTAGCACCAGTCCAGGTAACTGGCTTAGAGTTACCGTTGGTAACTACGTAGAAACGAGCAGTAGAATCTGCAGGTCCACCAGTAGTACCAAGATCGCCAACGATTGCGTACTCAGCACCAGTAGCACCACCAGCTAGGGTTGCACCAGCACCACCGACAAGATCGCCAGCAAGAGTTGGAACAGCAAGACTTGCAGTCATGTAATACAGTGCGTAACCACCAGGAAGGGCAGTTGCAACACGAGTACCGTATGAGTTAGCAGTACCAACACCACCAGCGGTAAGGGAACCCTTAAAGATGGCCTGGAACTTAGTATCTGCAGCTGCAGTAGTACCAGTGTACTTGTTTGAAGCACAAACAGCAGCAGGAGTAGAGGCAGCACCGTTAGGGGCTACACAGTGTCCACCAGCAGCGTTAAGTGCACCAGCAGTAATACCAATACCGGCAGGACTTACTCCAGCAGTGGTACTTACAAGGTCGGTAGCAGCAACTACCTTATCTGCAGAGTTGTTCTCTTGCGCGAATAGGCCAGCTGCTTTATCTAGCTCAGTAAGGTAGTTCTTTACCTGAGTGTTACGGGCACGAACACGAAGCTGTGAAAGCTGTGTTACAACAAGCGTGGCAAGAATACCAATAATGGCAATTACCACGAGCAATTCGATAAGCGTGAATCCACGTTTTCGAAGCATTGAGTCCTCCTTTGGATTATGGGTTGATAAGTTCAATACGTATATTGTAGAGCGTCTTGTCGACACTGGTCAACATCAATTCTTCATATATCGTATTTTAATGTTGAACATTGGGATCAAAGGTAGGAATAAAGGAGTCAGCACGAGATGGTACGCCGCCTGTTCCTCCATTAATAAGGTTAGGATTGGTAACAGGAACTAATCCAGCCCCAGACCGAATAACATAAAAGCGACTTACTGCATCGAGCGCACCACCAACCTCACCCAGATCGGCCACGACGATATAGTCACTAAAGCCTGATCGCTTATCTGCAGCTGCAGGTACCGCTACATCGCGCGTTATGTAGTAGTAGAGATACCCACTACCCGAACTACTAGGCGCAGGGGCAGAGTAGGTATTTTGAGTCGTATCACTAGTAACCTCTTGCCCGGTAAAGATCTGCCGCATAGCCGTATCTTGCACCTGGGACATTCCTACTGCATTCGTATTACAAGTAGCTAGAAGACCTCTAATATCTAGGCACGAATAGGTGTTATTAAGTGGAGCCGCTGCATTAGGGTGAGCACCCACATTTGTTACCTGGCTCGCCGAAATTACTTGATCGGAAAGGCGTTCAGCCGATTTAAATCGCTCTACCGCCTGGCTCATGGTGGCAAGATCGAACTTAGCCTTGGTGTTGCGGGCTCGAATCCGAACCTGGGAAAGCTGGGCTACAGAAAGACTCGCAAACATACCAATAATAAGGCTAACAATCATAACCTCCATAATCGTGAATGCCGGTGCTCGTTTGTGCATGAGGAAGTCCTAAGTAACCGTTGAACTAATAGAGTATACCGGCATCAAAATAGCAAATACTAGCCAAGCCACAGCCACACCAATGATTAAGATGACTGCAGGCTCAATAAGCGTTGAAATACTGCTTACCTTTGTCTCAACTTCAGATTCATAAAAGTCGGCCATACGCAGCAATACTTCATCCATTTTTCCGGTCTGTTCGCCCACTGCTACCATTTGCGAAACCATAAGCGGAATGCGCTTATCCTTGCCGAGTGGCGTACTCATAGGGATTCCGCGCTCTACATCTTGAATAACTACCTCAACGCTATCTTGGTAGAGCACATTATTGTACGAATCACGCAGCATGCGAAGCGCATCTACCATTGGTACCCCAGAAGAAAGCAACATGCTAAGCAAGCGACCAAAGTGCGCCATCGCATTTTGCTCAACAATACTTTTAATAAGTGGAAGCTTAAGTGCTGCCGTGCTAGAAAAACGCTTTCCAGAAGCCGTTCCTAGGTACCACCGCCCTGTGGCAAAAACGGCAATGGCAATAATTGCCACAATATAGCCTTTGTTCACTAAGAAATCGGAGAGATCGAGTAGAAACTGAGTTTGGGCGGGAAGCTGCTTACCAGATTGGGTAAACATGTCTTTTAACTGAGGCACGATTTTGGTCATCATTACCACGCCGGCGCCGATCATGGCCGCGATAATAAAGATTGGGTACGACATTGCGCCCTTAATTTTTCCTTTTATTTTTTGATCTTTTTCCATGGTCATTGAAAGTTGTCGCAGTACGTCTTCTAGCTTACCAGTTGTCTCACCAGATTTGATGGCACTAACCAGGACATGATCAAACACTAACGGAAACTTTGCCATGGAGGAGGAAAAACTAAAACCGTCTTGCAGATCGTTAAGCATCGCTTCTTGCACCGAACGGAACGGACCGCGCTTACTTTGACGAACCAAAAGCTCGAGTGACTGACTCAAGGTAAGGCCGGCCGTAATCATGGTACCGAGGTTCCTAATAAAGAACGTAATATCCTTAGTAGAAATACGGCCAAAGAACGGAATGTACTCCAATAAGCTCTTAGGGATGGCAATCGCCAGTGGCGTAAGCTGGTTTTTTACCAGAATCTTGCGGGCATCCTCTACACTTACTGCTTGCACCACACCAGTCACCACCTGATTGGTGGCGGTGCGAGCTCGGTAACTATAGTTTTGCAGCATGGTAAATAAAAAGCCTTAGTAAATCATGGTGCGAAGGGTGCGAGGGTCCAGCGACCACGCCAAGCCTTCTTCCAGTGAGATTTCGCCCTTAGAAATAAGTTCAGCCAACCGTTTATCCAAACTAATCATACCATCCGCCACCGATGTAGAGATAAGATTTGGTAGTTGATGCGTTTTTCCTTCGCGAATAAGCGAGCGGACCGCAGGTGTAGCAAGCAATACTTCAGCCGCCAGTACGCGCCCACCCGAGAGCTTGGGTAATAAGCGCTGCGAGAAGATACCAACCAATACTTCAGCTAAAATAACTCGGATCTGATCTTGCTGATGCGGAGGGAAGACATCAATAATACGATTGGCCGTTTGAGCAGCCGAATTGGTGTGCAACGTAGTAAGTACCAAGTGGCCCGTTTCTGCAATCTGTAGTGCCGCTTCCATGGTTTCCAGATCGCGCATCTCCCCTACCAGCACAATATCGGGGTCTTCGCGGTAGGCAGCACGCAGGGCGTGAGCAAAACTCTGGGTATCTCCCCCTACTTCGCGCTGGGTAATAACCGACTTCTTATTTTTGAAGACATATTCAATCGGGTCTTCAATGGTAATAATGCGAGCCTTACGCCTGGAAGAAAGTGAGTCTACCATCGCCGCCAAGGTAGTAGATTTTCCGTGCCCGGTTGGCCCGGCCACAATAATCAGGCCCTGGTTTTGCTCAATCATCCGGCTGGCCACTTCGGGCAAGCCTAGCTCTTCCATCGTGCGAATTACGCCCGGTAAGAGGCGAAGACTGGCCGCCATACTTCCCCGCTGCAAGAACACATTGGCGCGGATACGGACATCTTCATAGCCAAAAGAGAAATCTTGCTCCCTCTTAGTTTCTACTAGCGATTCTCTGCGAACCTGACCCAAGAAATCTCCGAGTAACTCATCGCAGTATTCGGCGGTAAGTATTTCTTCTTGCAAGGGAGTAAGTTCGCCATCTAGACGAATCATAGGAGGAGTGCCGGCCTGAATATGCAGGTCGGAAGATCCTTTCTTCATTGCTTCATCAAGAAGCTGGAGAAAGGCACGGTTAGTAGCTTTTGCCGGAGTAGACATGATCGTAAAAGCTTATTTACTGGTTGATTCGCGAAGCACTTCGTCCAAGGTAGTGATGCCAGATACTACTTTGAGCAGACCATCCTGATACATACTAAGCATTCCTGCCTTAGTAGCTGCCTCTTGAATCTGTGATCCAGGAGCATGCTTAAGGGTAAGGTCTTCAATCTCTTCGTTCATGGAGAGTACTTCGTAGATACCGAGGCGTCCCTTATAGCCGGTGCCGCCACACTCGGCGCAGCCGGTGCCTTGATACACATGCCAATCGTCGGGAACGCGCTTAGCATCCAGTGGGTTGGCCGCTTTAATAATTGCTAAATCTTTAGCCAACTTATCTTTAATACTCGGTGGGAGCATCATTTCTTGCTTACACTTGGGGCACACGCGGCGCACCAAGCGTTGCCCAAGGGCGCAGTTTAGGGAAGAGGTAATCAGGAACGGCTCGATTCCCATATTACTTAAACGAGGAATCGCTCCGGCGGCATCGTTGGTGTGCAAACTAGAAAGTACCAAGTGACCCGTAAGAGCCGATTGGGTTGCCATGTTCGCCGTCTCTCCGTCGCGAATCTCACCTACCATAATAACGTTTGGATCTTGGCGAAGTACTGCGCGCAGACCTTCGGCGAAGGTGAAGCCGATGCGCGGACGCACCTGGACTTGGTTGATGCCCTTCATTTCAAACTCAACCGGATCTTCCAGTGTAATTACATTTACGTTTGGCGTAGCAATGCGGTTAAGAATGGCGTACAGGGTAGTGGATTTACCTGAACCAGTAGGGCCAGTAGCCAGGCAGATACCGAAAGGCTTGGTCACGGAATCGATCAGGTTGCGGAAGGCCAGCCCCTGCACCCCGAGAGAGTCGAGCGAAACAATCGATTTATCTTTATCAAGTAAACGCATAACCACTTTTTCGCCGTGGACGGTTGGCATAACCGAAACACGCAGATCGACGCGAGCATGATCAAACTCAACATCAAAACGTCCATCTTGCGGTACACGCGATTCATCTAGGCGCATACGCGAAAGAATCTTGATGCGCGAAACCATGGCCGCATGAACATCGGGCGCCATCTTAACAATATCGATCAGCTGGCCATCAATACGGAAGCGGACACGCACTTCGTCATCGAAGGCTTCGATGTGGATATCGGAGGCTTTCTCGTGAATGGCAAAGCTTAGAATGGCTGCTACTAGACGAGGGATAAATCCTTTTTGAACAATTGCCTTTAGTTCTTCGTGCGATTCTACGGGCTTGGGCAAGATTTTAGCAAAATCACCATCGGCATCTTCTTCTGGCTTAGGAGCGCCAGTAGGCTTGGTAATTTGGGTAATTGCCATCTCGCCAGGCTTAGCAGGATCAACCGGCGCAGCGGGAGTAGCGGCCGGAGCTTCGGCCGGCGCTGCCGAAGCAGGAGTACCCCCTGCTTTAATAATTTTAGCATCAGCATCTTTTTGGGCCTGTTTTTCGGTGGCGGCAATCTCTACCTTAGCCGCCTCAAGTGTGGCCACTGGAGCCGCCTTACCCGCCACGCTCGTTTGGTTCATTTTTTGGAAGAGTCCAGCAATGCCGCCACGCTCTTCTTCACTAGTAAGAATAGCAGCTTGAGCCGCTGGCTCGAGTACATCGGCCGCCAGTACTTGTTCTTCGCCCGAGAGCTCGTTCTCGCCTTCGCTACCACCAGAAATATGCTGGGGACCAACCGTTACTCGCCCATCGCCATCGGGAGCTTCAACCTTTTTCTGCTCCTTACCCTCAGTTACCTGCTTAAGAATGGCATCTTGGCGTTCTTTTTCTCGAGCTTCGTAGTAGCCGAGAAGGTCATCAAACTCGAGTGTCGCAATAGGAAGCGGAACAATCTGCATATGATTGCGCTCTTCAATCTGTTGCAGAATCCGAATCGCTGCATCCCCTGCTTTGCGATCGATTACAAACCAAAACGTATTGGGACTGACAAAATCGACACACATTACGCGGTGCGTACGAGCAAAATCGATCGGTACTCGGCGAAGATAACTAAAGGCCACACTTGCCCCAAGCTCGAAGAGTGGAGGCTTTGGATATGGCGGATGAATAGAGGTAGTAAGATGAATATCGGGATCTGGCACCACTACTGCTGGCGCTGCTACATACTGCCCGATAGCAATCCGCAAACTAGCAGCATCGGTCTGGAAGAGCTCGATACTGCGGCCAAGCTTGGCCCCAAGATCTTTAATAGCAGTAAAGAAGCCCTGCTTAAGCTGCTCAGGGTAGACAATCGCCAACTTAAGGCTGGTCGGCGTTTCTTCAAAACAAACCACCTGATAGCGCTCAGCCGTAGTTTGGGGAATACGGTGAAGAGCTGAAGGATTTATAACCTTTCCACGCAAATTAACCCGCTCCATTGCAGGTGGGGCAGAAGATGGAAGTGGAGGAATCGGAAGATCGGCCATATTACGGGGAGGCCTGAATTAAATCGGTCTTGCCGATATCGTCTTGAGTAAGGGTTGGACGAGGGGCAAGCTGATTGCGCTTACTCATGAAGGGCTTGGTACGGAAAAAGACTCCATTTTGTCCAAGCTCGCTTACTACGCCAGTTGGGAATTGGGGAAGACTAGCAAGAGGCAATACCTTAGGCGCTGGCAGATACATAAAGTAAAGGTAGGCGCACCCAGCAATGGTCAGCACCAAAACAGCTACACCGGCGATAAGCCCAGTCTGACGCGGGGTAAGGGGACGACGAATAGCCATTAGTTTTCGATACTTGATGAAAGGCCTCGAGCACTTACAAACCCTTCTACCGTAAGGGTGTACGAGCCTGCCTGGGTAGCGATAGCCGAAAGACCAACTGAGTTAATACTTACCGGGCGAAGCATTCCCTGGAGTGAGCGGATAAATGCTTTGCACTGATCATACGTACAGGTGGCGCTAGCTGAAATACGAACCTGTACCTTGCCATCTGATGCCTTGGTAGGCTGGCCAATCTGGTAAATTGGCTTCTCTAGGCCTGGGTTTTCGATAAGTACTCTATCGAGTAACTGATACAGCCCGGGGATATCTTCGGTGGCTGGAAGCATCTGATCAACTACATCAAGATCGATACCAGCACTGGCCAACTGGCGGGTAGCGGTAACTACTTGGTCTTTGGTGGCAGTAAGCTTAGTTGCCGCTGCCTTACTTTGCTCAAGCTCTGCTTGAATTGTGGCAAGCTCGTCTCTGGTCTGAATAAACTTGGGAATTACCAAGGAGAATGAGGTGTAAAACCCACCAAGAATCATCATAGCGGCCAAGGCCCCTAGGGTTTGGTTAATGGTAGAGCGGCTGGCGGAAGCGGAATCGTTCATTTCGTATCGTCCAGTTTAAGCAGCTCGGGGGTAGCGATTAAGCTCATTCCAAAGAGTACCTTCTCGCCGTTTTTATCCTTAGTACGAGAAAGGCTGGTTTCGCGTACTTTACTAAAATACTTTTTAGCATCTTCGGTTTGAAAAGCGGCTTGCACCTTGGTGTATTCTACAAAGTTACCGACAGAGCCACTAATAGTAATACTAGTAACCCCCTGCTGCTCGTTTACCTGCATA
>JAYUZR010000024.1:0-2035 GCA_043751595.1 Candidatus Berkelbacteria bacterium | reverse complement strand
CCGCTTTCGGCTTCGAGGGCGCCGGTAAAAAATGTGTTTTGGATTAAATACGGGGGATTTTCACATGGAACGCATGTCTATTTAGGGGTGCTCGCGTTGAGATTGAGAAGATCTTCGCCAAAAATACGGTTATAGCTAACCTGCCAACGGTAGTGGGAGGTTGCCCGGCGTACGCGGACTTGATCATTGTAGGCATTGTAGCGTTGTAGTGTTTCCTCGGAGAGATCCACGAAATCATGAAATTCCGCTTGCAGGCGCCGGGTAAAAGGGTGAAGCAGCCGATTTGACCGACGAGGGCGAAGACGTGGTCGAGGTTTTGGGTCAGGTTTCAGTTGAGTGTTTCGAATGAGCTGGTTGTAATCCTCGTTTTTGAGGGTGTCTTCGCGTAGCCAGCGAAAGATAACGTTTTCCCGCTCCCAGCGAGGGGCTTCAAGCTTGGTAACGTAGCGCAGGTAGCGCAGGTATTTGTTTCGGCCTGCTTGGATACTGATAAGGCGGTAATCCGGGGTCATAAGTCTAAAATAGTCTTCCATGAGTCGCCGCTGACTTACGGGACCATAGCGACGATCAACCAGAAGGTAGCGGGACTCGGTGCCGTCTTCGTCGGTGACGCGAACCTGTTCGATTCGGTAGCGAATGCGAGGCGTAGTTGTGTGTTCGCGGTGTTTCCGCTTTAGGCGTCGGCGAAATTGGGAAGCAGTAAATAGCCTAAGAGCATTTTCCAGTGGAATTTTGCTTTTAAGGCGGTGAAAGTTTAGCCTTTTTCAGTGACGTCGCCAGGAAGTGTGGGCTTTCCTGTTTTTAGGATCAAAAGCTTTGTATTTAGCACGGCGTTTTCAGCTGAGAATGTTGGGTTGGCGATAGCGCCATTGACCATAAAAGTGCACTGAGTTCAGCAGAGGTAGGGCGCAGATAAGTCGTTGCTTACTGTGGTAGCGCACAATAAGCGGTTTATCCACGGTCTCTAGGACTTCTCCTCGGGCTAGGGCCCGGATTTCCCGACGCCTTAGTTTGCGTGGCCTCTGGGGTTCTTCTTTCTCACTGTTTTTACCGCTAGCGTTAAATTTTGCAGCGGAGTGAACTCCAAAAAGTTTCGCTGTAGGTGAGGGTTTTTTTACAAGGCCCGCTGGCGTTTTAGAAGAAAAAGGCTCATTTTTTTTAAGCTCTGCATCACTTCCGACTTTAAGCTTGCTGGAAAACTGTTTATTCTGACGTTTGACGTAACAGGCCTTGGCATATTTTTTTCAGAGCCGTTCCTGGTATTCGATGCGAGCTTTGCGAGCCCTCCTAGGGGCTTGGCGCAGGTACCAACGAATCATTTTACGAGCAGTTTTGATAATTTTGTTCCAGAAAGCGCTTTTCCATAGGGAAGCCGACTGACTAGTCAGCTGAAGCTGTTTTAGATTGATTCGCCTACGGCGTTGTCGCTTTAGACCGAGTCACCTTCAAGCGAGCTGTTTTAGATTGATCCGCCTACGGCGCTGCCGCCTTAGGAAATTTAGAAAGACCTGCATTGCTGCGCGGTCTTTTGCAGCTTCAGCTTTTTCAATGCTGGCCTCTGCAAAAACGCTTTTTGCAGCTCTGGCCTTAGCTTTAGTAACGCTTCGCTGCCTCTTTGTTAGAGGCTTTTTTTTATTTTTTTGGTTTGCTTTTCTTTTATTTTTTCTAGAAAACATCCTAACAGGAGCGTACCCTCGTTCCTGACGTAGCCGCTGAACGCGGTTAGTTTCCGTAGTCATTTCCTTTCGCTCAAACCATAGATGGCGCCGAAGGTTTTGCAGAATAAAATCTGTTTTGAGGTTGCTTTCTCGAACAGGGCAGATTCAGCGAATAGAGCGCTTACGGAGTTTTTGTTCCAGCTCTTCAAAAAGCTTTTCAGCTAGCGGCTCGAGCTGACGTTTTTTTCCATGACGAATAAAAAAACTAGATAGTCGCTGGGACCAGAGACGGTATACGGAATACTTGGCAATTTGCCCTTTGCCAAGGACTTCTCCGTAGAGGCGGCGGCGGCGGTAGAGACGCACATACTTTTTTC
>JAYUZR010000023.1:0-5892 GCA_043751595.1 Candidatus Berkelbacteria bacterium | reverse complement strand
CAAACCCTGACCAACAAAACCATCGGCAGCACTGGCCTGGTGTTTAGTGGCGCTACTACTGATATTGATACTGCCGCCAGCGAAGCGCTTAACCTTCAGGGCAGAGCCGCTTCCAGCTTTGCTACTACTGCTGGTGCTATTACCCTACAGCCAGCGGGTTCCGCTACTGGCTCCACCGTGCAAATTGGCGTTGGCGGTGCAGGATCTACCACTCCTGATATTCTTGCGGTTGATGTAAAGAGCGATGCTGGCGATCCAACAGGTGTGAATGGTGCGCTATACTACAACGCGGTTAGCGCTAAGCTGCGTTGTTACCAAGCAAGCGCCTGGACGGATTGTGTTGCGGCCGGTGGTGGAAGTACGCCAACCTTTACTACCGTAAATGGACTTACAATTACGGCCAATGGCACCAATACCCTTACTATTGCGGCTGGAAAAACGCTAGCGGTAAGTAACTCGCTTACCTTTACTGGTACTGATAGCACGAGTTTTGCGTTTCCTGGTACGAGCGATACGGTTGCCGGTTTGGCGGCTACCCAAACCTTAACCAATAAAACAATCGGAAGTACGGGCTTAGTCTTTAGTGGTGCTACTACCGATATTGATACTGCAGCTAGCGAAGGCTTGGCGTTGCAGGGAAGAGCTGCTTCCAGCTTTACTACCACCGCCGGCGCAATTACCCTGCAGGCTGCCGGAACCGGGACCACTGCCAATATTCAAATTGGCGCCGGCGGTTCCGGATCAACTACTCCAGACCTCTTCGTGCTCGATACTAAGAGTGATGCCACTGATCCAACCGGTACGGCCGGTGCCTCTTATTATAATGTTGCACTTGGAAAGTTCCGTTGTTACCAAGGTGCTGTTTGGCAAGATTGTGATGGTGTGGGTACTACTTCTCAACCCTATTTCCCTGCTAAGTCATTTGGGTATTGGTCACCAATCGGAAGTACGGCTACCACCTTTACCGCCTACAACTTAGTTGCGCCTACGGTTACCGGTACGGCTTCAGCTAGTGCGCAAACCGACGACTACTATGTAAACTGGGCCTCCGCCTCGGCTACTTCTGGCTTGGTAAGTGGGTTAACACAAGGTTTTACCCAGACCCAGGGCCGGTACTTGCCAAAGCTTACAACGCTTATCCGTACCGATGCGGCCATTACCAATACTCGTATTTGGGTGGCACTTTCTTCGGCGGCGCTCACTGGTGTAGATGGTACCGGTGCCTTGACTACTCGCTATGTGGGGCTCCGCTACTCTACCGCCGCCAGCGATACTGCCTGGCAGTGTGCCTCTGGTGATGGAACCACCGGTAGTGTAACCAGTACTGGTGTTACGGTTGCGGCAGCTACAAGTTACTTGGTAACCCTAAGTTGGGCGTGGGTTACCGGTACGGGTGGAGTGCTTACTTGCTCGGTGCAGCCAGTGGGAAGTGCAGTAACCACCGTTACCAAGTCTACTAATCTCGATACTACGGGTACTACTAATCTTGGTATTACCGATGCCGCTACTACGCTTTCGGCGGCAATTATCAACTATAAATCTGCCTTCGTGCATCTAGAAAGTAAGTAGTATGAAGTCTCGTTCCACTCTTATTATTACTTTCTTCGCCGTTACAGTTGCCTTTGCTTCCATCGGCGTCGCCGGATTCTTTGCCTACCGCTATCACGATTTACAAACCAAGCAGGCCGATTTTGAACTTACGCAGCTGATTGAGCGAATTGGAAAATTGGCCGAACTTCCTGCTGGCCAGCCAACGCTCGCCACGGTGAGTGACGTTGAGAAGTTGGCTGATCAACCAGTGTTTGCTGAAAGCGCTAATGGGGATAAAGTACTCCTGTATGCAGATACGGGAAAGGCGTATGTGTACCGTCCGAGTACGCAAAAGTTGGTGGCGATTGGGATAGTGAACGCACCGAAGACCGCTACGGAAAAATCTCCCGAAGCATCGACTTCTCCGCTTGTATCTCCCGTGGCCACTCCTAAGGCGAGTGCTAAGCTGTAAGGGCCTCAACCATCCTCGGCATTGCCCCATCAAACCCGCCACTGGTTTCAAAAAGAACTACAAAGGGTTGCTTATAGGTTTTCAGCCATTCTGCCTGCTTGAGGAGTTGGTCGGCGGAACTTATGCCTTCGGCCTGAATACCACTGGCACAGATTTGGTTCACAATTTCATCTTGGGTCAGTTGCTCGTGTGTACTTGCTCCATGAGTGGGTGGCTGGAAGACATAGACCATGTCAGCCTTTAAGAAGAGATCGTCATACCACTCCAAGGCCTCTCGGTTTCTAAAACTAAAGGTATGTGGCTCAAAACAAACCACGAGTAAGTGCTCGGGGTATTGCTCGCGAATAGTTTGAATCCCCGCCAGTGCTTTAGCGCGTGAGGAGCCAAAATCGCTATAGATAGGCACTTGTCCGGGCTTGGTGAGGAGTTCGAGACGGCGTTGTACTCCGCTAAACGTTTTCATGGCGGCGCCAAACTCTTCTGGAGTAACCGCGCCGGTAGTAATAAGAAGGGCGCCGGCTCCGACGATATTTTCGATGTTATGAAGGCCAAGCATGATGGTCTCGATGCGGCAGGCTTTTTCGCCTTCGTGCATCAGATCAAACGAAGCTAGCTGGCTGCCGCGCTCAATGTTCTCGGCCCACCAGGTTGCGCCAGCTACAGGTTGCGCGGCGTACCACAGAAGGGGTGCGGTGCTAAGAGAGGTAACTTCCTCCATATTCTTGCCGGTTCGGCAGGCGGCCAAGAGGCCATCGGCGGGAAGGGTTTGCACCAACGCCTGAAACGGCTTGAGATAGTCTTCAATAGTTGGAAAAACGTTTATGTGATCGTGCTCGCCAGAAGTAAGCAGGCAATACTTGGCGTTATAGTACATAAACTTGGAGGCAGTATCCCAGTTGGCGGCTGGGTACTCATCGCCCTCTAGTGCAAACTGATTACCAGTACTAAGGTGGCCGTTATCTGTAAAGTTTTTAGCGGCGGCACCTAAGAAATAGCTTGGGTTCTTACCGGCGTGGGTAAGGGTCCAGGTGATGAGGGCGGTAGTGGTAGATTTTCCGTAGCTTCCAACTACTACGTAGTTCTCAGTTTTCTCAGTTAGGCGCTGCAAAACTTGGGGGAAGGAAAGGATTTCTTTTCCGCTGGCGAACGCGGCGGCTACTTCTTCATTTTCTTCGGGAACAAGCTTAGCGTGCTTGCCAATAATAATGATATCCGTGTTTTTTGGGATATTTTCTGCGCGGTACTGGGTGTTGCACTCGATGCCATAGCGGGCAATAACATCGCTAATAGGTGGATAGCAGCCTTCGTCAGATCCTGAAACCGTGTAGCCGGCGTCTAGGAGTAGTTTGGCAACGGCACTCATGCCAGCGCCGCAAAGACCAATAAAGTGAGCGTGAGGTTGTGCGTTCATGGGTAAATGGTAGCAGGTTTTTGTGTTGTAGCATGTCAGCCTGCAGTCACGGTAAACATGCTAGCCTGGCAGAATGCTCCATGTATTTATCGACGAAAGCGGAAACGTGCCAAGTACTGGTGAGCTCTTTGTGTTGTGCGCGGTGGTGACAGAAGATGTAAAGTTGATGGCTCGCATGTATGAGAAGTGGATTGTTAACCACTTCCGTGAAAAAGGACGCGGATTCCGCGGTGAGGTAAAGTATTCGGACGGTCGAATTAGTCCTGCCATGAGGGAAAAGACAATTGCCTTTTTACTTGGGATGCCGGTTAAAGTTTATGCAGTTACATCTAAAAGTGGCTTTTTTGAATATCTTGAATACGTAACTACGTTGCTTACATTGGTTTTGGGCAAGAATACTCCTGAATCTATGACATTACTTTTGGATAATCGATCAATTAAGGGGATGAAGACTCATCAAGTGGAAGAGTATATTGAAGACTTTTTACAAAAAGACTTTTCCAATATGCATGTGTATGTCCGAATGGTTGATTCTGAAGTAATGCGCGGTGTCCAGGTTGCTGACTGGTTCGCCGGTGCAATTCGCGCCAGCGAGTGTGGAATCGGTAATTATGGGGAGCTTTTTACGCAAAACATCATCCTATATAAAATAACCCCGAAGAATCGGGGCTATCGTGAGAAGTAGCGTCTAGCGAGCTGGTTATCCCGGGCTTAACCCCCCGCACAGCGGAGGAACACCCGGGCCTCTCGAAAGATATTATTGCTAACTTCACGCCGACCATACCGCCGAAGCCTTGTCACCGTCAAGAGGGCATGGGGAGTAGGCCTGGTCTCTGATTTCTGCTACATATAATCAGTAATGAAGTATCAAGTTCTCCTCTATTATTACTACGGCCACTTGGCCGATGCTGCCGAGCTTGTAGCAAAGCAAAAAGCCCGTTGTGCCGAGCTCGGTCTTACCGGTCGCATTTTGATTGCCGAAGAAGGCATGAACGGCACGCTTGAGGGTACAGTAGAGAATACAGAAGTCTTCGTGCAAGAACTTCTTTCCGATCCCCGTTTTGCTGGTATTCACATGAAGCGAAGTGAAGGCACGGGTCAGGCGTTTCCTAAGCTTGCGGTTAAATTGCGTGGCGAGATTGTTACCGGGTCGCTTAAGGAAGACGATTTTAACCCTGCCGAGTTCACCGCTCCGTACATTACCGCTGAAGAGCTACATACCTGGATTCACTCTGATAAAGAGTTCTACATCGTTGATATGCGCAACGAGTACGAGCACTTAGCCGGGCACTTCGAGGGCTCGCATTTGCCGGCCTTCAAGAACTTCCGCGATTTGCCCGAGATCTTGCCCGAAATTGAGCATCTTAAAGATAAGGTAGTGGTAACTGTTTGTACCGGCGGTGTTCGCTGTGAAAAGGCTTCCGGCTTCTTACTTAAAGAAGGTTTTGGCGAGGTCTATCAGCTGCATGGTGGCATTGTTACCTATATGGAGCAGTACCCTAATCAAGATTTTGTCGGCAAGCTCTATGTTTTTGATGGCCGAGTAACGATGGGGTTCAATACCGATAGCCCTGAGCACAAAGTAATTGGTCGTTGCCGAGAATGCGGCAAACCAAGCGAGAACTTTGTAAATGACGATGCCGATCTCGTGTATCGTCGCCATTTTATCTGCTGTGAAGAATGCGCCGCTAAGCATCCAGAATACGCTCCAGCTGGTACGGCTGCTTGGGCGCCAAAGCTGGCTACAGTGTAAGGGATCAAAAAAGCCCGGCGCGTTGGCGCCGGGCTTTTTCTTTTCGGTTGACTACCTTCGTCTGCGGTTTTTCTTGCGATACCGCGCGTAGTATATGAAGGCAGTGTACAGAGCGCAGATGGTTCCCGCGTAAACGGGAAAAATCCAGGCGCCGTACGTTGCTATCGTTAGTTTTGCTGGTGGAACCAAAAGGAGTCCGCAAGCGTTCCCAATAGCGAAGAGTATCCAGGCTTCAGGGGAAGCCTTTTTCGGGTTTCTCCACGCCACGCCCCAGAGTGGCAGGCCACCGCAGAAGAGTGCAATTATCATTGCGAGACTTCCTTCGTCGCTACTGCCTCTTACTTTCCAGACAACGCCGCCGATAGTTGCAATGAGGAAGGATAAGTAATCGGTCTTAGTGAAGGATCCACTCCCTTTGATCAGTGCGAAGACCATCGTAATGATGGTCCACCCGGTGTGGACGTAGAGAAGGGCGATTGCTGGTCCTGCTCCCGAGGCTTGCGCCGCAAGGAGCGCCGCAATGTCGAGGAGGCTCCAGGTTATCCAGGTAGCCTTTGCGGGACTAGTTCGGCCTTTTGCTACATCGATGATGTACATCAAGTAGCCCGCTGAGAGGAGGGTGACGATTATCAGGGTAATCGGCCACGGATTGTTAGAGAACATACTTTTTCTTTCTGCCGCTTGGCAAGGTGCTCCTGCGGCTGCAGTGCTAGCCAGTATCTACCA
>JAYUZR010000022.1:0-23992 GCA_043751595.1 Candidatus Berkelbacteria bacterium | reverse complement strand
CTAGCGAGGACTTATCTGGATTAATCTGCTGCATGAGTGGCAGATTAAGTGATGTGCCAAAACCAGGGATAAATACCACTGGTATGCGCTCAGCCGCCTGACAACCCGGGGTTCTTGGTTCTGGAAAAAAGAGAAGAACGTTTTGCGTTGACCTTGTCGAATAACTACATCCACTAAAGCCAGCAGTAAAAAACTCTACCAGCCCACTAAGAGGCGGCGGCGGAACTGGAACCTCGATGCGCATCTCGGCGGGTACTCCGCCTACGGGAGTACGCCGGCGAATAAAGACTCGTTGAAACCGAAAAGACTTTTCTACTGAACCCAAGATAGTAAGCGTAAGTGGGGCAGATGATGGCTTGCCGTGCTCCAAGACAACGTCTTGCAGTAGGCCATTTGTGCTTTGAGGATACTGATACTCGAACGTAAGCCGAGTTCCGCTAGGTGCTGCCAGAACTCGCAAATGATACGAGGTAATAACCTGTGCGCCTTGGATAGTTACCTGAGAAAAACCCTCCACCTGGATATACTGAAATGCACTGGAAGGAGTTAGCGTAACCCGTAGCTCTGCATTACCATTGCCATGCAGATACACCGGCTGTGCAACATCACCCATAAGCTGAGGGTCGGCAAGTACAACCTGATTATCGCTATAGCGCAGATGCGAACCAGGTGAAACTACCTCCGCTAAAGCTGGACCAGGCAAAAAGCTGGCAGCAAACCCGAATACGGTAAGAAATAAAAAGAAGTGACGCATGACGCCACCTTATTCCTCCCGCATTACAAACCCCTGACAAAACTATGACAAGATCATGTCCGAGCTAAACTAAGCATCCAAAGCTGTCTTTCGTGCACAATCGGCCACCACTTTCCCCTCTTGGCATACTCAAGCGAAGCAAAAAACTGCAAGACTAACTCATACAGCGGAAGCTCGGTATTCTTCTGGCATAGTTCAACCAGTGCCAGGTTACGCAGAATAAGCGACTTACTCCTTCCACTCCAACGACCAGGCTGTCGAGTAAACTGCCAACGCAGCGCCGGAAGAAGTTGCTCACAGTACTCGCTTTGGTCTCCTGAAGCTTGGCAAGCATCAATAAAAAGCTCAGTAGCGCGCTCGGTATTACCCTGAGAAAGCAGGCTAGTAATCTCAAACGCCCCAATCGTACCTTGTAATTGTCCATGTAATCTTTCCAGGGTTTCGGCCTGAATCTCACTCTCAAGCACCGCCGCCTGCTGCAGCGCTTGATACAGCCCCGCCCCTAACCCAACCAATAACTGGGCTCGGTCATACTCCTCGCGCAGCAACCGCGCCTGCGAGAATGCCATTTTGTAGTACCTAGCCAGCCACTGCTTTGCACCTTCGCCTAAGGTAGCCCCAAAGGGCACAATCTGCGCACTTGCCCAGGAAACTACGGCAACAGGAGTACTAGGCAGGTTGCACACCTTCTCACTCAAGATCGCTTGCAAGCCCTTTTCTGCTCGTAACGCCTCATACACCGAGCCATCTCCAGGAGCAACCACAATGCACACCACCGATTCATGATCGGGAATCTGCACCAATAAGCTCTTAAGCGATTTGAACTTAGCCTGATTTAATAACTCTATTCCGCTTAAAATAAGTAACCTGGTATCCGCGAATAACCCTTCTAGTTGAATAACTTCGCTTAGCTGTTTAGTAAGCTGATCGCCAGAAAGCTGATCTACCGCAAAGCGATAGACCGAAATATCATCATATTTTGCAATAAACCGCTCACGAATCTGTTTTACCGCCGCCTGTATCGCGTAGAGATCCGTCCCCGAGAACAAAAAGAGGCGCGCTGCCATTACTCTCCTTTTCGCTCAATCCGATCGAGATCTCGTTCTTTAATCAGGTTTCGTTTGTCGTGCGCTTTTCGGCCTGCCCCAAGGCCAACTTCTAGCTTTGCCCAGCCACGCTTAAGGTAGAGCCGGAGTGGCACAGCGGTTTTACCAGCTTGGGTAATGGCCTTTTCAATTTCTTCAATTTCTTTAGCGTGCAGCAGTAATGGACGACTGCGCTCAGGAGCACCCGCCTCAGATAAGTGCATCCCAACGATAACCATCTTGGCACCCAACATCTTTACGTAGGCACCATTAAGCTGCGCACGCATGGAGCGGATCGATTTAATTTCGTCGCCAGTTAAGATAAGACCGGCCTCAAAAGTTTTTTCTACAGCAACATCAAAGGTAGCTCGACGATTCTTAAACTCGAGCACCTTACCCTGCCCACGAACCTTCTTTGACTGCGCCATTACTCCCAGAGTTTACGCAGGTTTGGCCATTCTTCAACTACTACCGCAATTGCCGCCGCCACTGGCAGAGCCAAAATGGCACCAGTAATACCGGCCAAACGGAATCCAGAAAGTACGGCTAGGATTACAAAAACTGGAGATAGACCAACTGCCTTACTCATCACACGCGGGACCACAATATGCGCCTCAAGCTGTTGAATGAGAATAAAGCCGAAGATGAAGACGAGCACCGCCTGTAGTAAGCCTCCGTTTGCAAAAGCAAGTACCAAAGCTGGGATCACTCCAATAAGTGGTCCAATATATGGAATTGCCTCGGTAAGGCCAGACCAGATTGCCAAAGGAAGTGGAGAGGGCACGCCAAGTGCAAGGTACACTACCAGGTTGGAAAGACCAATAATAAGCATGAGTAGGGCCTGACCACGAAGCCAGCTGCCCATCCGCTCTGAGACCTTAGAAACCGTACTATACACTGCTTCAAACCGGTGGCGAGGCAATACTTGAGTAAAGAAATCGCGCGCGTTTTTTTCTTCTAGCAACAGATAGAAGCTGATAACCAGCGCACTTACCACAATGGCTACGCCGCCAGCAAAGGCGGTGGCATTTACTACTAAGGTGCTAGAAAATGAGCTTAGAGAGCTACTTACGTTATTAAGCGCCTCGCTTACAATTGAGCCGTAGCCCGCCTGGGTAAGCGGCGCAAATACTTGTTCGATGTTTGGGAAACGACGGATAAGATCGTTCAGCTGGCCAACTAGAACTGGTACGAAGGAAACAATAAAGCCTGCTACTGCCAAAATGATAATCAGATAAAAGAGTGACACCGCCCAAATGCGGGCCATTTTCTTTTCTAGACGGGTAATTACTGGCGCAACCGCTGCAACAAAAATGAACACAAGGGCGAGCGTTACCCAGACTTCACGCAGTGTGTAGGCAAGCCAAATACCAGCTCCTAAGGCTAATACCTTGAGAAGAGCTTCCCAGGAGACATCGAGCATGACGCGGACGGGTGGTTCTTGCTGTGACATAGATGAAGATTAATTCACTCTTGTTCTAGCATATCTTGGAGCAATCTAAAAATCAGTCGCAAAGCCTCCAATGATTTTTAGATTCTCCAAGAAATATAAAGTCACGGAAGAAGCAGTCGTAAAACCTCCAATGCTTCTTACTTCGAAGGAAACCAGAATCGGTTCAGCAAGGTAAAATCAGGCGCTAAGCTGGTTGCCAAAAGTGTCCATATCTGTTAGAAGCCTTCCGAAAGGGTTAGACGTGAAAACAAAGAAAGTAGCCACCGGCGAAGAGATAGAGATATATCTCCTCGGAGACGAATGTGAAGAGAACGGAAACCTTGTCCAGATGCACGTCATCGTCGGCAAGTCGTTCCATGGCGACTCACCACGGCAAGTGCACGAAGGGGATATTGCCTTCAAAGTGGGCAATGTGGTTGGCGAAGTCTGGCTAGTGAAGTACCCCCAAGGTGCTACCGGACCAAGGGTCACCCCGCTGGTCCAGAACGCCCGGATTAGCATCGCTGCCGGAATGCCGTACCACTTCCGTGCAGACGAGAACGGGTGCGCGTCAGTAATCCTCATTCGAAAGCCGAGGGCGACGCACACAGAAAACTCCTGAGAATAAGAAAGAAGCCGCTCCATGAGCGGCTCTTTTGTTTGACAGATCCATACTGATGCACTATTACACCGATGCAGAATACTAGCTCTAGAAGCTAACTCCGCAAAAGGAAGAAATGAACTTTACAATACGGCTAGCCGGAATTCCGCCGGAAGAGTACAGCACTACATGGGATGGGATCGCCGCCACCTTGACCGTCGATGGCGTAACCCTCGATCAAGATGCGATAGACTCATTCACCCACTCACCAGAATGGGATATTTTTGGCAAGATTGCCCTTGCCATCAATATGTCGCACAAACTTGACTACATGGAGCCACACCGAGGGTCAGGAACTACCCGGATTGGCCTCACCCTGGAGATGGAAGAGGGCAGAGTGAAGAAGCTCATCTACCGCTTTTGGAAGCCGTGGGAAGATGAGCAAGAAGATGGGGTGGATATCGAAGACGACTGCGAAGTCTGGGACTTCGAGTACGAAGTCATCCAGCGGTGGCTGGAGCAGCGGGCAGACGAACTCTGAAAGGAGGAAAGGAAAGGAAAGGAAAGAAAAAGAGCCAGCCCCGGGTTGGCTCTTTTTAGTACCCTCAATAAGAACAGCTTCTCCCTCCGGTCGGCGCACGCTTCCTGGTCTGCAGCGCTTCGCTTGCTTACGCCAGGAGCACGAACGAACCTTAAAGTTCTCTTCCACTCAGGGACCAGAAGAAAAGACCGACCACAGGGGTCGGTCTTTTCTTCTGGTACCCCCAACAAGAATCGAACTTATATCTTTCCCTTAGGACGGGATTGCTCTATCCATTGAGCTATGAGGGCATAAAAAACAGAGGACTCCGAGGAGTCCTCTGTTTTGTAGCAAACTCTGCCGAAAATAACTACTTAACGATAACGCGAAGAGATTTCCCAGCCTTAAAGCGAGGGATGCGCAACGATGGAATATCCATGTGCTTGCCGGTGTGTGGGTTTACTCCGCGGCGGGCCTGACGCTCGCCAACATCGAAGGAACCAAAGCCGGTAATAGTAACCTTTTGGTTATCGGAAAGTGCGTCGATGATAAGGTCTACCATGGCATTAACCCCAGCGGCTGCCTCGTTCTTAGAGAGGCCGGTCTTTTTTGCTACGGCTGCAATAAGTTGAACCTTATTCATGGTGCTTAGACGCTACTTAACAGGTGAGATTACTGGAGGATTCTGATGTGCTGAATACTTGTTGCCTTGCGATCTTGCACATTGATAATGCAGTGCACCGCACCCAATTCAGCAGCTCCTGGAGCAACAGTATAGCGCCACGGCATGCCTGTCAAGAAATTGTTGATAGGGCCAAACTTATCAGCTCCCAGACTCGAATCTTGTGGTCCTACCATGCCTAAATCAGAGATAAATGCCGTTCCACCAGATAAGACCTGTGCGTCGGCAGTTGGAACGTGGGTATGTGTACCTACCACCAGTTGAGCGCGCCCATCAACATATTCAGCAAAGCAACGCTTCTCGCTGGTGGCCTCGGCATGGTAATCAACGATCACTAAATCTGGCGTAGGCGCCTTGGCGATAATCTCATCGAACGTCCTAAATGCGTTATCCACTGAGTCTCGCATGAAGACCCTCCCCACGAGGTTTAGCACCCGCACCCTCTTGCCAAGTACCACTACGTCTACAAAAGCCTTTCCTGGGGCTTGTGAGTAGTTTGCAGGGCGCATAATCGGCTCGTTCTTGGCCTCAAGCGTGGGGATTAAGTCTTGTTGGTTCCAAATATGGTCGCCCATCGTGAATACATCGATCCCAAGCTTTTTAAGTTCTTTATAGTGCGTGGTGTTGAGGCCGTGACCGTGGGTTGCGTTCTCGGCATTTACCACCACAAGATCGGCCTTATACTTCTCGCGTAAAAGTGGGAGTTGCTCAGCTAGAAAATCGCGACCGGGCTCACCAACGACATCCCCAAAGAATAGTACGGAAAGATCCATCTTAGCTGGCAAACGCGATCGAGCGACTCTCGCGAATGACATTTACCTTTACCTGTCCTGGATACGAAAGCTCTTCTTCAATTTTAGCAGCGATACTCTTAGCAAGTTTAGCAGCCTGGAGATCGTCAATTTCTCCTGGGCGAACAAAGACGCGCACTTCGCGTCCGGCCTGGATCGCAAAACAGCGGTCTACTCCTGGGAAGGTAGTAGCCACGCGTTCAAGATCGCGCAGGCGCTCGACGTATTCTTCGTAACTACCGCGGCGTGCACCTGGGCGGGCACCAGAAATAGCATCGGCAGCGAGGACAATCCAGGCCTCAGTGGTTTCTGGAGTAACGTCTTCATGGTGAGCAATAATGGCGTGGACCACATCGTCGCCAAGATTGTATTTTTTGGCGATATCAGCGGAAATATGGTGATGAGGAGCTTTAATCTCGTGATCAAGCGCCTTTCCAATATCGTGCAGAAGTCCTGCCATGCGGGCTACTTTTACATCAGCACCAAGCTCGTCGGCGATCATGCCGGCAATTTTAGAAACCTCAAGAGCATGCGCCAACTGGTTTTGCCCGTAGGATGTACGATACTTAAGCTGCCCCAGTACGCGAAGCACTTCTTTAGGAAGGCCGCTTACCTTGGCATCTACCGCCGCCGCTTCTCCCGCCTTCTTAATACTGGCCTGTACTTCTTCTTGCGCTTTCTCTACCAATTCTTCAATTTTTGCTGGCTGCACGCGACCATCTTTAACCAGCTTCTCGAGGGCTAAACGGCCAACCTCTCGGCGGACAGGATCGAAGGAACTAATAAGAACGGTATCGGGGCTATCATCGATAAGAAGATCTACTCCCGTTGCCTTCTCGAAGGCTTGAATATTGCGCCCTTCTTTTCCGATAAGGCGACCCTTCATTTCTTCGCTAGGGATCGTAACGGCGTACACCGTGTGCTCAGTAGTAGCCTCGGAAGCAATGCGCGCCAAGATGGTACTCATCTTGCGGCGAGCCTCTTCTTCTACCTCGACCTCGGTTTGCTCATCAAGATTCTTAAGCTTGCGGAGTAGATCGTCTTTTTGCGTGCGCTCCATCGCGTTCATGAGGGCTTTTACTGCCTCTTCTCGAGTCATTTTGGCGATCTTTTCCAGGCTTGCCTCCTGTTTCTCGCGAACCATACGAACCGCATCCTTAATTTTTAGGACTTCTTCGTTCTTGCGATCCCATTCTTCGCGCTGCTTATCGATCTCCTGTAAGCGCTTATCTAGTGAAGATTCTCGCTGTTGGATTGATTTCTCAAGATCACGCAAAAAGGCCTGGCGCTCTTCGGCCTGCTTTTCTGCCTGTTTCCGGATAGTTTCGGCCTGTTTTTGTGCCTCAGTGACTACCTTTTCGGCCTGTTCGACCTCGGTTTTACCGCGTTTCTTATTAAAGAATACCCCACCCGCTGCCCCGGCTCCTGCGCCAAGCAGGACCAACAGTAGCATTGATACTAGTGGCATAACTTCCTTTCGGTTGGGCAATTGGTGCAACACGAAGCACTTTTTGCCCTCCAGATTGTCTTAACTAATTACGTAAATTGCGGTGTGTGAGCCCAAATACAACCAGATACACCTGTCCAAACTCTACTCGAAAGCCTTTTAGTATGCAATTGACCAGAAGGAGAAGTTTGGCTAAGATTCGGCGGTGTGACGGGAGTGTGCAACTCCTTCATTTCGGGGGCGTACTTGCTTCGCAAGTTCGATCCCTCGTCAGAATCCTCACAAGAGTCCGCGTATCGCTCAGTCGCAAGACTGCAAGCAAGCTTGCGTCTTTCTCCTTCACAAGTCGGGTCGGATTTACTTCGTAAATCTCACCCCTCGTCAGAATCCAAATGCGAAAACTACGTTTTCGCGCTTGTCTTCTTCCTCGGGGCGTAGCACAGTTTGTAGTGCGCCTGGTTTGGGACCAGGAGGTCCCCGGTTCGAGTCCGGGCGCCCCGACCAATTCCCTTTGTCAATTCGCGGGTATAGTACAATGGTAGTACGCCTGCCTTCCAAGCAGGATGCGCGGGTTCGATTCCCGCTACCCGCTCCATTAAAAAACCAGCCCTTGTGGTTGGTTTTTTAATGGATAGGTTTAGATGGGAGAGAAACCGCAGGGTTCGCCTGCTCAATTCAACTTGAGCCGAAGGCGAAGAGCAGCAAGCAAGAACTGAAAGTTCGAAGCTTATCCCGCTACCCGCTCCAAAGAAGAAATCACCCCTTGTGGGTGATTTCTTCTTTTGTATAAGTTGAAAGCGGGAATCGACCACCATTCAAAGGAATTATGGAGGGGGTTAAGTGAGCTTGCGAACGCCAACCAGAGGTTCGCCTGTGCCACCAGGAAATAGGAGCACAGCGAGCGAAAACCGAAGGTTTGAAGCGATAGTCCCGCTACCTCCCCCAGTACCGCTGTCGCCCCACTTTTGCTATATTCACGGCATGAACTCCGCCGTAACTATTCGCCAAATTATCTCAATGGATACCTTCTTCTTCCAAGAAGGCCTGTCTTTTGTTGGTATTTTTGGCTCACAGGCACGAGGCGAGGCAAAAGTAGATAGCGATATCGATATCCTAATCGACTACCCTTCGCCTAAATCGTTTTTTGAACTGGCCCGTATTCAAATCAAACTTGAAGAAAGACTCAATACAAAGGTAGACCTAGTAACCCGACAAAGCGTTAAGCCAGCACTACGCGAAAACATCGAGCACGACCTAATTGCAGTTTATGGGCAAGAGTAATCAAGTCTATTTGCAGGATATGCTGAGTGCACTTGATCGAATTGAAGAATATTCAGGCGCAAGTGGGCTCGAAGAGTTGATTGCCGACCATATGCGAACCGATGCGATCATTCGACAACTTGCCGTATTGGGAGAGGCAGCAAACCACCTGTCTGAAGACTTTTTAGAGATGTACCCTAATTTTCCGGCTAGGGAAGCGGTTGCTATGCGAAACTTCTTGATTCACGACTACGGCAACATCCAGATTGAAACCATTTGGCGAACCCTACTGGCAGACTTACCCGATTTGAAGGCAAAGATTATTGCCATTATCTCGAAGTAATAAAAAGAAGGGGTGCGCCGAAACGCATCCCTTCTTTCTTTTCCATTATTCAGACACCGCCTCCCGAAAGAAGTCTGTAGTCGCCGCCATAAAGTCGAAGGCGGAAACCGTGACCCCGTTCAGTACACAGTATGTCCCAGGATGAGCATCGAGCCACGCGCCGAGCCTCTCCAGGATTTCTCGCTCTTCGTCGAACGGCGCCGTAGCGTCTGCGAGTAGCAGGGCGAGCACCGGGACGCTATCAACGTCACCTATCCCAATCTTTAGGATCTCTGCGCCGGTCTTACCCAGCACCAAAATCTCACCCCTACCTGCCCAGAAACCAGGATTAGACCCGGAGGGGGCTGGCTCGATAGGAAACCAGTAGTCAATCGTACAACCCTCTTCACCACGCTGGGTAACCAACCTGCCGGAAAACTCCTCAGCCCAACCCAAGCCTCCAAATGACCTGGTATCACGCTGGCGACTGTATGTTACCGCCGCCGATGCCGCATCATGGACAGAATCGTCCCCAGGACCTCTCCAGGTCTTAAGGCTTTCCAGGGCATGATTCGTTACTTCAATCTGGACCTGATCCACCGAATCCGAATCTGGCGCCCAGTCCAATCCAATGAGAGCAAACAGCAGTCTAAACACTACATGCGGATGCATTATTTCTTTTTCCTTTCGCGAAGCACTTTGTCGCGCACTCTTCTTACCAGAAAGAGGTGAATTTAAAAGAGGAACCTGCTATATCTCTGGTGAATCCCCTCTCCAAACGATGAAACCCTACCTCCACTTTCTTATTAGAAGCGCCCTTCTCAGTGTTTCGAGCACCATCCTTATCTTTATCCTTTTCGTCTACCCCTACTTTGCCAGTGAAGCTTTTAGGGTGCAGGTAAAAGAAGATGGGATGAACTACCTTACCCTTGGGGTGACCGATGTTTTTCTTATTCTTTACTGCATCACCATCGTCCTTGGGTCTCTCGTACTTGGCGGTATTTCTTACATCATGAAATATCAAGGCTCTCCCGAAAAGACTTACACCATCCTTACTACTAGTCTTTGTGGGATTATTCTCGCCGTAGTAGGCTATCAACAACTCCATCTCGGCGAAGTCTCCAGCGGGAATATGGTTCTTATTCCTACCATTGCATCCCTGATTGGGACTGGGCTTGCGTATCTTATGAGTAAGCCAACCAAACAACAGACTTAAGCTGATTAACACGTACAGCTGATGGACAGATAGAGCAAAATCTGTTAAAAGGCACCTGACTCAAGGGCTTCCGCGAGTTAAAATAAAACTGGAGAATACAACATGAATACTGCAAAGTATGCACACGAGACCCTGGTAAGCCGCATTGAACTTGCGGGCAGTATCTTAGGCACCATTGGTGGTGTCCTTATCCTGGCCGCGCTGGCCATGTGGACACCATGGATGCGGACTCAGTACGCGACTATCTGCTTCTTTACCGGAGCGGCCTTCGCCCTGTCATCCGCACTCACCGCAGTCTGCCTGGGTGAGCTCAGAATCCCAATCGCTGAAACAACCCCCGTAGCTGTGGCCGTCACAAAACCACAGACACAGATCTTGGACCGCGAGCTGACCGAAGCCCAGAAATCAGAAGCCGGGAAATTAATCCTCATCATTTGCCTAGGCTATGAGAGGTTGCGGCTAACAGGAAATCCTCGCCTTGAAGAAAAAGTTACCGCACTTCGAGAGCAGCTTGGCAAACTATTTCCCGAAGTCAATCGGTTTTCCGACGAAGAACTTGTAAACGCCCTGCGGGAAACGATCATAAGTGCCGGTGGCATGTGTGACTAGGAAAAATCTAAGGCCCTCCCGGATACGGGAGGGCCTTAGTCGTACCCCTCGACCAAACCGCACATATCTGGTACATTCCCTCGAGTATGGTGGCTGTTGCGCAGCGGTTAGCGCTCCTGATTGTGGATCAGGCGGTCGTGGGTTCGAATCCCATCAGCCACCCCAACTAAAAACACTCTCCTTGGAGAGTGTTTTTAGTTGGGCATATAAGCCCTCACTTCATGGTCCTTAAAAACATCAAGTCTCTTAACCTAATAATCTTCCCACCACGCTCCGTTGGCGCATCTGCTTCTAGCGTCCGGACAGCCTCATCAACACCGCGCAACCACACAGGCGCATGCTCCTCTTCCCGCTCCCGATCAGTTAAGTGCTGTTCGCGAATACCTCCCACCAACTTCGTGAGATAATAATGCGATACCTGAAACTCGCGCGAAGAATCCCAATACACGCCTACTTCTCCAACTTCTTCCCCCACTTCAACCTCGCAACCAACTTCTTCTCGCAATTCTCGCCGCAACGCTTCTATAAGGTCTTCGCCCTCTTCAACCCCTCCCCCTGGCAACTTGTGGTAGCCATACTTCTTAACGTGCATGAGCGCCACGCGCCCCTTGCCATCAACAATCAACGCTCGAACAGCTGTTCGCGGTATATAACCAGTGCGATCAGAAATCAAATATCCCTGAATGATATCTTCGTATCCAATAATTCCTAAATTATTAGCCGACATATTACAACCTTGAAAGATTCTTAGTCTTTGCTCCCACAATCTCCTCCGGTCCGTACACATAGAGTGCGCGATAGCTAATTTCCTCCCCCTCTTGCTCGCCTAACACCCTGGCATAATCCGCATAGGTAGAAGGCGCAGCTGCCTCAGTATAATCCACCACAATCACTCCTTCGACCTCCATAAACTCAGCCCGTAGCGAGCGCATTTTTGACTGGGTCGCCTTCTTTATAAAATGAGGAAGATTAGTAAGAAAAGCGTGTTTACTGCCATCGCCATCGATAACTTCGTGACCAAAGGTACTATCAGATAGCAACCGGCCGGCGGTTAGACCCAACACAAAGGCTGCATTGGTCTGCTTGCCCACCTCTTCTTTAAGGGTTTGGTCGATAATGAGGACGCTGCTGTAGTTCATGACATAGGACTGCTCGAGTAAAATCCGCTACCATACTGCCATGCAACCGATCATTCGTCCATTTACCAGATCAGATAGTGATTACCAGGCTATTACACTCATTGGTAATACCATTTTCCCCGACTACCCTCTCACCGTAGAGCAGCTTAGATTTAACGAAGCCAGCAAAGACCCAAAAGTCCGCCACGCTCGCTTCTTACTAGAATTAGATGACGTAGTAGTGGGCATGGCAACCTACGACCAAGATATAGCCGCATTCCATCCCCAAGAGTTTGAGGTTCTCATCCTGGTACTACCTGAGTTTGAAGGAAAGGGATTTGGCCAGCTTCTGCATGCGCACACCCTCGAGGCACTCAAGCCTTTTAACCCAACCACTATTCGAACCCACACTCGCGAAGACTTTACTCGGGCCGTGCGTTTTATTGAAAAACAGGGATTCTCAGAAGAAATGAAGGAATGGGAAAGCAGGCTGAATCCCCAAGCCGCTAACCTGGCGAGCTTTAAAGAAACGTATGAAAAAGTTTGTGAGAGTGGAGTAGTTATCACAAGCCTAGCCGAGCTCAGTAAAACTACCGACGATTGGCAGCAACAACTCTACGAACTTGACTGGGAAGTAACGCTCGACATCCCTACCACCGGCACTCCTACCAAGTGCTCGTTTGAGCACTTTACTAAAAGTACCCTGCAAAACCCCGACCTGCTACTGGAGGGTTGGTTTATCGCGATTAAAGACGGGGAATGGATTGGCGAAAGCGCCCTCTGGAAGTCTGCGGCGGAGCCAAACTTGTACGTTGGTGTCACTGGGGTACGCCGAGCATTCCGCAAGCAAGGCATCGCAAGGGCGCTTAAGTATACAGCCGTGCTGTACGCAAAAGACGCGGGCTACACCTGCATTAAAACCTGGAACGAAGAACATAACCAAGGGATGCTCGAAATCAACACCGCCCTTGGGTTTGAAAAAGTACCAGCCTGGATTTATTACAAGAAGGAGGTGTAGTGAACGCTCTCGGCGGCTATCTAACCCGAATCGAATACTCTCTAGGCGAATCCAATGCCGCAGAGTATCCCCACACGATTCCGGCTCTGCAGAACCTAGAGTCGCTCCAACTTAATCCGGGCGTTACACTCCTGGTTGGCGAAAATGGCACCGGAAAATCGACCCTCCTCGAGGCAATCGCCGTGACGTACGGATTTAACCCTGAGGGTGGCTCTAAAAACTTTAACTTTAGCACCCGAAGTTCGCACTCAGATTTACACGAGCACCTTACTCTGGTGCGCCACCGCAAGCCGCCACGCGATGGGTACTTTTTACGCGCCGAAAGCTATTTTAATGTAGCAACCAATATAGAAGAGCTTGATAAAGCTGGTGGATATGGACCGGCACTTATCCACTATTACGGCGGCAAATCGCTGCACGAGCAGTCGCATGGCGAATCATTTATGCGCCTGCTTGTAGATAGATTCGGTGGCAATGGGCTCTATATTCTCGATGAGCCGGAAGCCGCCCTCTCTCCCACCCGCCAATTGGCGGCACTACGCCGAATGCATGAACTAATTGCACTTGATTCTCAGTTTATTATCGCCACCCACTCCCCTATTCTTTTGGCGTATCCCGGGGCAACTATTTACGAACTTGGCGCACAGGGAATCAAGCAGACTTCCCTAGAAGATACCGCGCACTTCCAGCTAACGAAGCAGTTTTTGAACGGACCAGAGCAAATGCTTAGTCATTTACTAAGAGATTAAAAAACGAGCCGCCCCGATGGGGCGGCGGATAGTGACGATTTTAATCAGCAAGTTCAACTCTTCTCTGCTGCTTGGTTTTTGAGCAGCGCCAAAGTCCACAGAGTTTACCCTCGAAGCGAGCTACCGCGTGGAGAGTTATCCTGTATCCCTGAGCCTCTAGCGCTCCGGCCAAGTGGAACGGGAAGGCGTGGCCATCCATTGGGGAAAGCAGATCATCCTCCGCCAGCTGAAAGGCAGTAAGAACAGCCCTATTCTTACATTGCCTTCGTACAATCTTCCTTGATCCAGGATGGATTAGGATAAACAGTGCCACACAGCACCTCCTATTTTTTACTTTGTCAAAAAGATAGCACTGCTGAGGGAAAACTCAAGCACCGCCTCATATTGACAGAGAGCCATCATTTTCTTATAATTTCGCCAAGTTAGAGGTCCACTGCGTAGCGGTCGGCCTCTTCTTTTTATTATGGAAAATACAGGGAGTTATCTGTATGTAACTTATGAGTAAAGGATGTGTACTCCACTTCTGAGCCAGGCCTCGCCTTTTTGCCCAAAGCATTCCTACCGATTGGTGAAGCTATAAGATCAGCTAGCTGACTGCCACTATGATTTTCTCTTTTATCAACCAAATTAAATTCGGGAACTCTTCCCGTGACTTCACTAGGCTTATAATACTGCGTACCCAGGGTTGAATAACGGTCAAATGCAATACATAACTTAGCATCTTCAGTTCTTCTTCTTTTTTCTGGATAAATCTTGCACAAGCTACCTGAAAAGTTATAGAGAACCCTATTTATTATAAACTCGAAAGAATACAGATAGGGATCACTCGATAGTTCTCCCAAAAGTGCCACCGCTTCGTTCTTTTTGATTACTGAACTAATTACTTTAAAAGAATGTGCAGCAATGAGTGCATTAACCTCATCGTAAAAAACCCTTCTAAAGGAGCTAGCCTCAAAAAGGAGACTGACTTCACTCCTAGACTTAGTAGGTCTTGTTATTTCTGCAGTATGGATAACATACTCTTCAGTCCCGAATAATCTTTGCTTTAGCTTACGGAAGGCAGCATCAAACTCTACATACTCATCAAAAGAGAAACAAACGGCACAGAGCACAAATACACCGTACTGTGCATCAATATGGACAGGATCAAGTGCATGATTTCCGGACTCATCAATAAATATTAAGGCAGTGGACTTATTCATAACCCGAATACCTTATCCTAATCAGTGTGTCACCAGGGTGACTTTGACTGGCCCACACCAACCCGCCATAGTAGCCCCATGACCACCTGGAACCTCTCTACCATTCTTCCCGATGCCAGCCCAACCGGCATCGAATCCGCTCTTCTTTCCCTAGAGACTGCTCATACCGCATTCGCTGAAACCTGGAAAGCACGCACCGATTGGAAAACCGAACCCACCGCCGCGCTTGAAGCCCTAGTTGCGTACGAGCAACTGCAGAGCGCCTACGGCATGGGCGGTCCGGTCGATTATTACCTCTCCATGAAGCAAGCACTTGATAGCGCCGATACCGAGACAAAAGCCGCGCTCACCAAGCTTGCCGCGCGTCTTAGTAAAACTGAAAAAGAACTCTTTTTCTTTGAAGAAACCCTCTCCAAACTGCCCCAGGAGACACTTGCCGCTTTCTTGGCTAACCCCACTCTTGCTCCCTATCACCATTTCCTGGAGCGTTTAGCGGTTCACGGAAAGTATCTCTTGAGCGAATCTGAAGAATACATTTTAAGCCGTAAGTCGGTGCCTGCTCGCCAGCACTGGACAGAGCTTGTTGACCAACTTTTGTATGCCGAAACGGTGGAATTGGGTGGAGAAACCCTCACTCTGCCCGCCTTGATGAGTAAGATTCAAGAGCCAGCTACCAGTGAAGAAGCAGCCGTACTTGTGAGCGGTATTATGCAAAAACATGCTCCCGTTGCTGCAGCAGAGATGACTGCCCTCTTGCTGGATCACCAAATTAACGATGAACTGCGCAAGCGCGATAGGCCAGATACCGCTCGCCACCTTTCTGATGATATTGCCAGCGAGGCAGTTGATACCCTCGTAGACACCGTTGCAGCGCATTACCCGCTTGCCCACCGTTTTTACGCCCTTAAAGCTAAGCTCTTAGGACTAGAGAAACTCACCTACGCGAGTCGCATTTTACCGATTCAATCCGAAGAATCTCCATCGTACACCTGGGATGAAGCGCTCACTTTTACCACGAAGGTACTAAGCAAACTCGATCCGCAGTACGGCGAAATCTTGCAAGATTTTGTGAATAAAGGCCAGGTAGATGTCTTCCCTAAAAAAGGCAAACGCGGTGGCGCCTTCTGTGCCTACCACCTGCCCGAAAGCCCAGTTTTGATGTTGCTAAACTTTAACGGAAAAGAAGACGATATTACCACTTTGGCGCACGAGACCGGGCACGGCATTAATGATGTTCTGATCGCCAAAAAGCAGAATGCCCTAAATCTTGGCACCCCTCTGGCAACCGCCGAAGTGGCTAGTACCTTTATGGAAGACTTTGTTCTTGAAGAGCTTGCCGCAACCGCTACCCCAAAGCGCCAGCTGGATCTGTTGATGAGCCGTCTGGACGACGATATTGCCTCGTGCTTCCGCCAGATTGCCTGCTATCAGTTTGAGCAAGACCTCCACGCCACTCTTCGAGCCGAAGGTAATCTCTCTGCTGAAAAGATTGGCGAGTTATTCGCCAAGCACATGCAAGCGTACCTGGGCGAAAGCGTAGTAATGGATGCATCCTACAACAGCTGGTGGGTCTACTGGAGCCATATTCGAAGCCATTTTTACGTGTACTCCTACGCCAGCGGGCTCCTTATCGCCAAGGCGCTGCAATCTAAGGTACGCAAAGACCCCAAGGCCATCGAGCAAGTAAACGCGTTTCTTGCGGTTGGTCGTTCACAGAGCCCAACCCAAGCCTTTGCCGATCTTGGGATTGATATTACCGATGCCGCCTTCTGGGAAGAAGGCATCGCCCAAATTGAACAGACACTCAATACAGCCGAAGCCCTGGCGACTGAACTCAAGCTTATTTAGGTGCTGGCCAGGCGCCAGAATGCTATACTTTTTGTATGCCTAGCGGGATGGACGGTATTCGCCTCAAAAAAAGCCAACCAAGCCCTGCGCCGGTTGAGCACCACTTTGAGGTTCTAAAAACCGAACTACCTTCGCCCGAGCTCATCCCCCACTTACCAGAAGAAGAGGAAGATTCGGTATTGCCTCCATTTCCTGTCGCCATTGAGTCCAAAGTTACAGCTCCCGTAAAAGCCAAGAAAAAGCCCTCACAAAAGCTAAAAAGGATAACAGCCGGCCTTGCCTACACTGCCATTGCCGCCTACGCCTGCCTGCTCCTTATCCCCTTCCTTCCTCGCTTAAGTGCCATCGGACACTACCGAACCGAGGCCAGCACCAAAGCTACGCCAGCTGCCCAGGCACTTACCCGTGCCGCCGTACCTGCGCCAAGCGCCACGCCCGAGTTTGTAAGCGGCCCTAACCGCCTAATTGTGGCCAGCATGGGAATTGAGGGCGCTGTGTACGAAGGAGCGACCGAGGCCACGCTTGAGAAGGGAATCTGGCATCGCCCTGGCACCAGCGCGCCATACAAGGGTGGCAATACTACACTAGCCGCTCATCGCTTTAAGTTTACCAGCGGAAACGATACCTTTTATAACCTAGATAAGGTAAAGGTTGGCGACCCTATCGAGCTTATTTGGGGCAACATTCGGTACCGTTACACCGTGACCGAAAGCAAAACGGTTACCGATCGTGCGGTAGAGATTGAAGGGGCAACCGATAAAGCCATTCTTACCCTGTATACCTGTACGCCGCTTTGGACATCCAAAGACCGCTTAGTAGTGGTCGCCGAGCTGCAGCAGTAAGAATCTAGCGGCGGCGGCCAAGTACCTGCACCAGCGAGAGGCCAACCATAGCAATACTGGCAGTGAGCAAAATTACTCCAAATGAAGGAGCGGCTGTTTTGGCTAGCTGCGTGATAGGAGAGGCTGAAGGAGCGACCGTAGCAACAGGTGTTGCAGTAGCGGTTGCCACGGGTGTTGCCGTTGCAGCCACCGTGGCCGTAGGTGTTGGTGTAGCGGAAGGACTGGGACTTGGTGTGGGCGTAAGATCGGCAATGGAACCAAGCTGTTCGGCCTTGGTAACCTGAGGAATACTGATGCCAACCACAAAAAGGGCAAAGACTGCTACAAAAATAGATCGGCTAAATCGCATACATACAGTATACGCTACCGACCCTACTTCTTGGCAACAGCTATCGTTTTAGTTGCCGCCTCTGCCGCAAGACGGGCAGCGCGCAACTCCTTTACCAACTTCTTAACCTCTAGCGTAAGGGCATCAGCGCTATCGTGTGCGGCGGTGTGCTGGGCCTCTTCTTCATCCAAGGCATCCTCCACATCTTCGATGCTCTTTTCCACTTCATCGATCGATTCTTCAACCTCATCAAAACATTTCTCAACTTCGGTAATGGATTCCTCAACTTCATCAAGGCTTTTTTCCACCTCGGTGATAGACTCCTCTACTTCATCAATTGATTCCTCTACATCCTGCAAGCGAACCGACTGCTGATTAACCGCACGCTGAATAAAGATGGAAATATAGATGGCCTCCAGGGAAACCACAGTGGTGAGGGTGAGCAAAATCTCAGAGTAATCCCACTTAAAAAGCGCATGCCCCAGAAATGAGCAGAGAAAGAATAGGGTATGAACAATGAGCGAAGGAGTAGAACCAACCCAAGTGGTGGCGCGGTCGGCAATGGCATCGATAGTGGGTAGCGTCATAGTGTGAGTTTATCAAACGAAGGACTCAACAAAACAGCCCCCTTTTAAGCCCGAGTACCCTACCTTGGTTCGTATCACTTGGTCAAGGCTTTACAATCTGGTATGGTAGCGCCTGATGCGATAGGCGCTTGTACTTGTACATGCGCACTCCGCTCGGAATCGCGCGAACACAGCATTAACAGCATGCGCTGTACTTCGTACGCGCGCACTCCGCTCGCAGCTTTGGCGCAAGCGCCAAGCTTCTCACTACGTGCGCTTGTAGCTCAGTGGATAGAGCACTGGTCTTCGGAACCAGGTGTCGGGGGTTCGAATCCCTCCAGGCGCGCCAATTTTTCTTACATAGTATTGTTCCGTTCGGAATAACCCGTGCAGGCACGGTAATTCCTCACTCCACGCCTCTGTAGCTCAGTGGATAGAGCAGGGGCTTTCTAAGCCCTTGGTCGCAGGTTCGAGTCCTGCCGGAGGCGCCACCTAAATTATAGGCTATCAAAGCCTATTTTTTATTTCCTGAGTATTTTACTCTATTGATTAAAGTAAAAAGTGGTTCGAGTCCAGCCGGGAGACAGTCTCAATTATGGACAATTCAATAGAAATAGTATATAAGTCGGCACGTCATCGAGAAAAAGATTTCGAGAGATAACCTTCACAAATCGAAACGTTCATTTTCTCTCTTTCACTTGGTTGTCCCGTAGAGGTTGCTCAGTAGTAGCTTGTATGGGATAACCAAGACCACAAACCACCCCCGAAGAAAAAGTCTCGGTTCACCGAGCAAGAAAGGAAAGGAAAGGAAAGTGAGTAAAGATAATATTTCATTCCCATTCGCTGTAGATTACCGCAGAAAGCTGACTGAAGTCACCAGACCTGCTCGCTTCCACTCCATTGATTCAAGGATCATGGATGGTACGCTCTCTCAGCCTGGCACTAAGGCTCGAAAGCTTATTAAACCTCAAAAAGTAATTTACAGAGCCTCGCTCTTTAGTTGTGTGGAGCGAGTGCATTCACCAGAGGTTGAGAGGCGAATTAAGGCTGCTGGTGTTCGTCCAGCCAACCCCTTTGAGTACATTTGCTTTTTGGCTGATTTCTTTCACGTAGAGCAGGTGAACCGAAGGTATATAGTCAGCTTAATTCCCATAAAAACCCCGGAAGGGGGACTTGTGGTAGCTTGCTGCGAAAATGCGCCAAACGGTTGTCGGGTTACCCTAGAGCCATACGAGCTCAACTGGGGTGACCCGTGGTGCTTTTTGGTGCTAGGAGAGATTCGCTAAAGTTTAAAAAACATATTAGATCCCCGTAGGCTTTGGCTTATGGGGATACTTTTTTGCCTTGAAACCCTACTTACAAAGTATCTCGAACAATGAAAGTAAGAGCCTTCTTTTTATCAAAGCCTCATCTTGGGTAAGGAGAGTTCCATACTCTCGGTAGTAAAGCACCCGAAGCTCAAGCACCGGATCCTTAGCCATGCCAGCAAACAAGGTAATATCATCTACATACCCGAACAAAGTTCGAACATGATCCAGTTGGGGGCGCCAAAAGCTCTGATAATCATTTTATGATTATCAGAGCTTTTGTTGTTTGGGGTTGGCTCGAAACCGGAGGTTCGTTCGTGCTCCTGGCGTAAGCTTCCGCGAAGCGGAATGCAGACCAGGAAGCGTGCGACGACCGAAGGGAGAAGCTGGTACTGCCGATCACAGCTCCTTCTTCCCAAACTCAACAAAATACAGCATGATGAACTCCGAACAGACGTTTTCTTGCCCTGTTTTGTTGAGTGTATCTTTCTCGATTAGTATATAGTCTGTGCTACACCTTCCCCTTTGAGCGTTTATTTGTTATAAACGTCCCGTTCCTTCCTATTTATGGGTCTATAGCTCAACGGTAGAGCAGTGCCCTCTTAAGGCATTGGTTCTGAGTTCGAATCTCAGTGGACCCACCAAACTTTACAACGATCTTCGAGCGCGCCTACTTCGCAAGGCCACGCCTCGCTCGGTCACAAAACATAGACAAGTCTATGTTTTTCTCACTCACTTCGGCGCGTTCGTCTAGTGGTTAGGACGCCTGGTTTTCATCCAGGAAATTCACGGGTTCGATTCCCGTACGCGCTACCAAATGAAAATACTCCAGCTTGTCTGGGGTATTTTCATTTGTAATGAGTAAGGATTAGAAACCAGGGGTTCGACTTCTTCCACCTTATTAAGTAGATAAGAAGAAGTTAAGCAGCTTTGCTGCGCCGTCCCGTACGCGCTACCAAGTAAAAAGCCCTACCGCAAAGTGGGGCTTTTTACTTGTTTGTGGTGAAGATTTCCGGCCAGGACTCACCTGCTCATTCCCTTTAGACTCTTCCATGTTGCTAAATACAACAAAACGGAGTGCACCTAAGTACACTCCGCTCTATTTTCCTTTCATTGATATTTTGAAAACACACAGCTAACGTTTTGCCCACCAAAGGCGGCGGCGTTAATCATCACACTCGACTTATCTAGCCGAGTAGGAAGATTCTTCAACCACAATCCATCACACCTCGGGTCAACCTGGAGGCGATCCAGGTAACGATTCTGTGGAATCTTGGACCCGTTCAGAATGGCCGCTGCCACCGCAGCGGCGGTTGCACCACTTGCGCCAAGAAGGTGCCCCATGCCTCCCTTAATGGCAGAAACTGCGACACCCCGATGACCGAAGAGCTCGACGAGTGCATCGGTTTCGGCAATGTCCCCCGCAGGAGTACTGGTTCCGTGTGCCATGACGAGCCCTACCACATCAGAGCTAAGACCCGCATAGTCTAACGCCAGGCCCATTGCTCGGTACAGCCCATCTCCGCCAGGCGCTGGGTTCGTCATATGGTGTGCGTCAGATGTTGACGCCGATCCGGAGTACTCACAATAAATATGAGCGCCTCGAGCCAAGGCATGCTCTAACTCCTCGAGAACGAGAAATGTTGCACCTTCACCTATCACAAATCCGTTCCGCCCAAGAGCGAATGGGGTTGAGTGCCCAACAGGCGAGAGTGCACGAGGTGCATCAAACCCACCCACTCCAAGCTCACAGATGATCGTCTCGGCGCCACCCACAATCATTGCGACTGCGCGACCCATCATGATTGCATCGTAGGCTCCCTGCAGCGAGTGTAAACTCGCTGCACAGGCCGTGGTATGACAGTCACTAGGACCCCTTAGTTTAAGGAGAATGCTTATTTGAGCAGCGAGTGCATTAGCAATAAGGCCAGGGATAAACCGCGGCCGGATTGCGTCTGGCCCGAAGCCCTTTCCTTCACCCATGATCTGAACGGCACCATGTTGAATGGTGGTTATTCCGCCAATCCCAGTACTTGCATCCACTCCAATCCGATCCCTGTTAGCATCGGTAATGATCAATCCAGAATCGACAAACGCCCGCTCTGCAGCGAGCATTCCTAGGTGAATGAACCGATCACTCTCCTTCTTAATGTCCTTCGGAAGATGATCCAACATTCCATCAGGCAGAAAGACTTGTCCCGCTCTTGACGTTCGAAAACGCTCTGTTGGGAAGCGAGTAATCTTGGAAATTCCTTTCTTCCCTCGCCGCAAAGAGTACATGGTCTCTTCAATCGATAACCCGCAGGGATTGAGGGTTTCAATCCCAGTAACTACGACTCTCCTAACTCTCATTTTTAAGCTCCTGAGGCTTACATAAAGATAAATCAGGTGTTAGTCAAGGAAAAAGCTAGCCCTCCAGCTCTTTATCAACCGTAAATGACTGAATAATCGTATTCAGCGTAGAAAGGTCAGCAGCATCCTCATAATTTGCATCAAAGCGAATTGCCGCACCCATATCTTTTTGCAGTAGGTATGTAACCTGATACTCACCGATAATCACCTTCAAGTTTGATAACCTAACCGCAGGTTCATTTTGAATCGTAAGACCCTCCACCACAGCTTTGGGCTCAATCGGTAACCCTGTAGAGGCCTTATTCAACCACTCCTCTGAGGTAGTAAAGGTTTCATCTGTCATCCGTTGCTGATCAACGATTGAGGCAATGTTTATGGTTACCGAGGGCCCGGCCGTAACATCGGCAGTCGCCTTTGCACTACTACCCGCAATTACCATATTGGAGTAGCGCACGGTAGCATCATGAATACTGGCAAAGGGCGCAATATAGGAATCATCTATAAACCAAGTTGCCGGATGCCAAAAGCTAAAGCCAAAGTTACTATCATAGCGAATCCAGTTGGCCGGTATGCCCTCTGGTACCTTGGTAGTAGAATCGGCAAGTGCATAACCAACCGAAGGCGCCAAGTACACTTTTTGAGTAAAATCAGGTGCCCCGCAGGAAGCAAGATCGGATTTGGTAATCGCCTCCTGTATGGCAGACTTAGTTTTTAGCAGCTCACACGGCAGCTCAAGCGGCTCCGGACGCATGCCCGCCTGCACTTCGCCCAAACTGAGCAATCCGCGATGCTGAAAATGCGGGAGATCGGTGTAGCCCCTATCGTTATGCTCCAGACCACACCAAGTGCCAATCCTGTCCAGAATATCGTAATCAATTTCGGTCCCATTTTGATGATCGGCTACATCTACCGCTAAGCCATAGTTGTGAAAACTCTGTCCGCCACGAGCATTACTCACTACATCTCCATCTTCGGTTCGGCCGAGGGCGTAAATAGCATCCTCTTCGGCGATGGAACGAAAGCCTGAGTTAACGTAGAGATCAAACCCATAGGCATTTGCCGCTGGTATCAAACAGGCATCCACAACAGACTGCATACTGGCATCAAGCGCTGTTTCTTGAGGCTGTGCCGTACGATAGATATAAGTAAAGGGCGTACCAGTGGGGTTGATAAGGTGTCGAATAGCACTTGCGGTGCCAGATTCCGCATCGGCACTGCCAGACCTACGAGCAAAGAAAAAAAATGCCGCACCGAGCACAACGATACCTACAACAATCTTGCGCCAGCGACCAACTGGCGCCCTACGCGCTAATCTTCTTGGGTGGGAGGATTGCATGTCTAGGCAGAAAAACAGGTTCCAGCAGAAGATCTTATCGGTGTCCGCCCTTCGAACTGATTCATACACCTGACTATAGCCAGAGCAATCGGCTTTGCAAGAAATCTTCACACTTTACGCAAGACTGGTCGGGGAGTACGATAGCCACCTATCTATAAGTAACACCTAACCATGGGCTGGATTGTAACCATTATCGTTGGAGCGCTTATCGGTTGGATTGCTAGTAAGATTATGCGAACCGATGCTCAGCAAGGCGCATTGGCTAATATCGGCGTAGGAATTGTAGGATCACTTCTAGGCAAGGTTATTTTCCAAGATCTGTTGGGTATCGGCGGAGCGGCAAGCGCTGGAACCTTCAGCGTTATCGGTGTAGCCTGGGGAGTACTTGGCTCACTTATTCTTATCGCCATTCTTAAGGCTCTTAAGATCCTTAAATAAGCGTAAGGATGTTCAAAGCCGCCAAGTACTTGGCGGCTTTTTTTGTTCCGTAATTACCAAAGATGATTATCCCCAAAGCTCCGGAAACAGCCGAAGAATATCACCAGTTAGTGGCCTGGTATGCCGGCCTAGTTGACGTAGCATTTTCCGAAGTGGAAAAAGACTCAGG